>CAZKDJ010000152.1:0-10078 GCA_964551295.1 uncultured Anaerolineales bacterium
CCTACGTGGTCACCCCGCTCGCCGGGATTCAGGCCGCGTTTGAGGGCCAGGCAGAGGTGTTGCATGACGACGGCCGCGATCTTGAGCAAGCGAAAGCCACCGCCCAGGCCGCCGACGCGGTGGTACTGGTCGTGGGTTACACCCACGTAGACGAAGGCGAGTTTCTTGACCCCGACACGATGCAAAACCTGGCTTCGCTCTTTCCCGCGCCCACTCCAGAGGAAGAGCCCATCGTTCAAGGGTTCATGCAGGGGGTGGCGGAACAGCCGGACGACGCTCTCTTGACCGGCGGCGACCGCGCCCTGCTGACCTTGTCGCCCGATGATGAGGCGTTGATCCAGGCAGTCGCTCACGTGAATCCACAGACAATCGTCGCGGTGATGGGGGGCAGTGCGGTCATCATGGAAGCTTGGCGCGAGCTCGTGCCGGCTATCCTGATGCTCTGGTATCCCGGAATGGAAGGTGGTCACGCCCTGGTCGATACCCTGCTGGGCCGGGTCAACCCGAGCGGCAAGCTGCCGTTCGTTATCCCCAAACAGGCTCACGACCTACCCTTCTTTGACAAAAATGCGACCAAAATTGAATACGACCTGTGGCACGGTTACCGTAAACTGGAACGCGAGAACCACACCCCGGCCTTTCCCTTCGGTTTTGGCCTCAGCTACACCGGCTACTCCTACGCTAATCTAACTCTAGCTCAAACCGAACTTGGGCCGTCGGACACTTTGCCGGTGAGCCTGACGGTGACCAACACTGGAACCTATGCCGGTGAAGAAATCGTGCAGCTTTACGTATCGGCCATCGACTCTGCTGTGGAACGAGCCCCCAAAGAACTCAAGGCCTTTACCCGGATTGCCCTACAGCCCGGCGAAACCAAAACCGTACAATTCAGGGTACCCATCTCCCGGCTGGCTTACTATGAAGAAAGCCAGGCTGATTTCGTTGTGGAACCGCTTGAATACGAGGTTTTTGTTGGCGCACATTCTCTGGATTCGCACGCTTTGAAGGCCCGTTTTGTGGTTCGCGAGCAGTAGTACCAAAAGTCAAAGGAACCAATTCTGATGACACCACATGCCGTTGGTCCAACCACTACGAGATTCTCATCATGAAAAACCATTCCCTCATCACCGCCCTCAGAAACCTGCGCGGGAACCCGCGCGCGTGTGTCTACTGCGAACCCCTGTGGACCGTCCCCTACAACCTGTACGTTCCCTACGTTTCCGTCTATATGCTGGCGCTGGGGCTGACCGATAGACAGATCGGCCTGATTCTCAGCATCAGTTGGGGGTTCCAGATCGCGCTGGCCCTGTTGGGCGGCGCAGTGACCGATAAGCTGGGACGCCGTCTCACGACCCTGATCTTTGACATCGTGTCGTGGTCGGTTCCGGCCCTGGTCTCGGCGGCGGCGCAAAACTTTTGGTACTTCCTGGCGGCGGGCATCATCAACAGCGTCTGGCGCATCACGCACAACTCTTGGACCTGCCTGTTGGTGGAGGACGCCCAACCGGATCAACTGGTGGATATCTACACCTGGATCTATATCGCCAACCTGCTGGTGGGGTTCGTCGCCCCGCTGGCGGGGGTGCTGATCGGCGTCTTTTCGCTCGTTCCCACCATGCGCGGGCTGTATCTTTTTGCCGCGTTCATGTTCACGCTGAAGGCCGTCGTCACCTACTTGATGACCGAGGAGACCGCGCAGGGCAAAGTGCGTCTGCACGAGACACGCGACCAAAGCATGCTTCACGTCCTGCGGGAGTACAAAGGCGTGTTACACGACCTGCTCCGCACCCCGCAGACCCTGTACACGGCCGGTATCATGCTCGTGATCAGCGTCTACGGCGTGATCAGCGGCAGCTTTTGGGCCATCATCGTGACGAAGAAAATACACATCCCGGCCGAGCACATCGCCATCTTCCCCTTTATCAAATCCGCCATCATGCTGGCGTTCTTCTTTGTCGTCATGCCGCGCCTCAAAAAAATACACTTCAAGGTACCCATGGTGGTCGGGTTCCTCGGTTTCGTCGCCAGCCAAGTGGTGCTGATCACCACCCCCGAGATGGGCTATGCTGCTCTGACCGTGAGCGTCGTCCTGGAGGCGTGCAGCTTTGCCGCCGTCAGCCCCCTGGTAGACCAGATGATGGTGCTGACCATCAGCGCACAAGAACGCGCCCGCATCCAGTCGATCCTTTCCGTAGGCATCATCCTACTCACGTCGCCGTTTGGCTGGATCGCCGGAACGCTCTCGGGGATCGACAGGGATCTGCCGTTCTTTCTGAACATCGGTCTTTTTGTGCTGGGCGCGACGCTGGCGTACGTGGCGGGTTCACAAAAGAGCATCGCCACCGCAAAACCTGCCGGCCCGCATCCTCACGAGACCGACTCTATCTGAGGGAGGTAATCGGTTCGATGGCACCTTTGTTTCGCACGCACGCGTTCATCATCTGCATAGCGCTCTCCTTGGCCGTCAGCGCATGCACGCGGCAAGCCCCGGAATCACCCTCATCGCCCCTTCCCAACGTGACCATCCCAGACACGCAGGTGAGGACCCTCAAATCTGCGGCCACCGGTCGCATCTACGGCATATACATCCGCCTCCCGGCTGAGTACGCGCAGGACCGAGGGAAAACGTACCCCGTCCTCTACGTGCTTGACGGGCAATGGGATTTCAAGCTACTCGACTCGATCTATGGCGGTCTCCACTATGACAAGTTCGTCCCCGAGATGATCATCGTCGGCATCACGTACGCCGGAACCAGCCCCGACTATGAGGCGCTGCGGGCCATGGACTATACGCCGACATGGGTCATGGGAATCGCGGGCTCCGGCGATGGCCCCAAGTTCCTCGCCTTCCTCGAGGAGGAGCTGTTCCCCCTCATCGAGGCCAACTACCGGGCGGACGCCTCGGAGAGAGTGCTGATGGGCAGCTCCTTCGGTGGCCTGTTCACCCTGTACGCCATGTTCACCGAGCCCGACCTCTTTGGCGGATACATAGCCGCGAGCCCAGCCGTGCAGTACGACGGCGGAGTCGCTTTCGAGCTGGAAGCCGAGTATGCCGACGCGCATCAGGACCTGCCGGTCAGGCTGTTCCTGGCCGTCGGCGAGCGGGAGGCATTGGCCCGGCCCGTCGAAGAGTTTATGCAGGTCGTCAGCGGGCGCGGCTACGGCGGGCTCCAGATGGAGACCCTGGTGGTCGAAGGCGAGCGCCACGCGAGCAACAAGCCGGAGGCCTTCAACCGCGGGCTGAGGTTTATCTTCCAGGACGAGTAACGCCATTGCTCAGGCCGGATTTGGCGATCCGGCAGGAGCGGAGACTCGGTAGATCCGGATTTTGGCTCGCAGTCCCGAGAATGCCGTCAGATTGAAATCTGCGGCTCCAGGGCACGGCTGCCTGTTTACGCAGGCAGCTAGCGCCGGTCGCCCGCCTGCGCGGGCGGACAGCCGGCGCCACGGGCGTCTTTTAGACACGATTTCAATCGTCTGCCTTGCCGGAGGACGTTGTGGCCCAGGGGACAAATACCCTCTCTTCATCACCATTGACCATATCGCACTCTTTGGTACAATGGAGACACTATGAAAGCTCTCGGATTCTTACTCAAATACGCAAAAAACTATACCGGCGCCCTGACGATAACGGTCGTCAGCATGATCCTCCTCGTCGGCGCGCAGCTCGCGGCACCGTGGATCGTGCGCACGATGATCGCCGCCGTCACGGCCCCTGATGCAGAGCAGGCGTCGATGGCGTTGGTCACCCGGCTGGCGCTGCTGGCGCTGGCGATCTATGTGGTACGCACCGGGCTGCAGTTCCTGCGCAGCTACGCGGCGCACGTCGCGGGATGGGGCGTGGTCGCCGACGCCCGGCAGGAGGTCTACGAACACCTGCAACGACTCTCGCTGCGCTTTTACGAGGACAAGCAGACGGGCCAGTTGATGTCCCGCGTGGTCAACGACTCGAGCCTGTTCGAGACGCTCATCGCCCACGCCGTGCCCGATATCCTGGTCAACGTGCTGACCCTCGTCGGTGTCTGCGTGGTGCTGGGCAGCATCAACTGGCAACTCTTGCTCCTGAGCCTGATCCCAATCCCGCTGATCGTGCTGGGGATGCGGGGCTTTGCCAAGTACGTGCGCCCTGCCTTTCGCGAGCGCCAGCACGAGTTGGGCGAGCTCAACGCCACGCTCAACGACAATCTCTCCGGCATCCGCGAGATCAAGGCCTTTGTGCAGGAGGATGTCGAGGCGGAGCGCATCAACGATCACATTACCCGCTTCCTGCACTCCAACCTCAAGGCGCTGCGCATGATGGCCGTGTTCCACCCGGCCATCGAGTTCGCCGCTTCGCTGGGCACCATCACCCTGATCTATTTTGGCGGTAGGTTAGCGGCCGGCCAGACGCTGCCGGTGGAGGACCTGGTGGCCTTCTTTCTCTACCTGGAGATGTTCTACCAGCCGGTGCGCGTCCTGGCCGGGGCGTGGGAGCGAATCCAGGAGGCGCTTGCCGGCGCAGAGCGGGTGGCCGAGCTGATGGAGGAGCAGCCCGACGTGCAGGAGCGACCCAACGCAGTCGATCTGCCAGGCCGGGCGGCGGGCGCGCTCGCCTTCCACGACGTGAGCTTTCGCTACACCCAGGGAAAGACGGTGCTGTCCCGCATCGATCTGGCCATCCCGCCCAACTCTGTCATCGCCCTGGTGGGGCCGACGGGCGTGGGCAAGACGACGCTGGCCAGTCTCATCCCCCGCTTCTACGACGTGGTCGAGGGCACCATCACGCTGGACAGCCACGACATCCGCGACCTGACGCTCAAGAGCCTGCGCAGGCAGATCAGCATCGTGTTGCAGGACGTGTTCCTGTTCCACGGTACGGCCCAGGAGAACATTCTCTTCGGGCGGCCTGACGCTGCGAAAGAAGAAGTAATTGAGGCGGCCAAGGTAGCCAACGCCCACGCGTTCATCACCCAACTGCCCGACGGATACGAAACCATCATCGGCGAGCGCGGGGTCAAGCTCTCGGGCGGGCAAAAGCAACGGCTGGCCATCGCCCGTGCGGTGCTCAAGGACGCGCCGATCCTGATCCTGGACGAGGCGACCTCGTCGGTGGATACCGAGACGGAGCTCTTGATCCAGCAGGCGCTGGAGCGGCTGATGGTAGGGCGGACGACGATCGTCATCGCCCACCGGTTGTCGACCATCCGCAGCGCCGATCTGATCGTCGTGTTGGAGGGAGACAGCATCGCAGAGCAGGGCACACACGAGGAACTGATGGCCCGCGACGGGCTCTACAGGCATCTGAACAAAGTGCAGATGCAGCTAGAGCCACAATGGGAAGCCATCCGGGAGAGGCGCAAGCTGGCGGTGGCTTAGCCCTACTTGTCCTTGTCTTTATCCTTTGGACCGGCGTGATCCGGCGGGCCGCCCTTGTCTTTGTCCTTCGGGCCGTCCTTATCCTTTGGTCCAGCATGGTCGGGCGGGCCGCCCTTATCCCCCTTCTTCAGGTGCCCGACGCCCAACACGGAGGGTTTGCCATATTCTTTGAACAGCTCTCCCATTCCCACGCCGGACTTGTAGGCCGCCATCAGCTCCTCCACCGTCACGCCACACGGCCCCTCGACGCCGACGCAGGCCTCCTGAGACTCGGCCGCTATGGCGTACATCTTGACCAGTACACCATAGCCCACGCCGCCCTCTTCGCCTTCCTCGCCCTCGGCGCCTCCTCCGCCATGGTACGCGGCCACCTCTTCAGCCACCACGTCCCCGAAATACGCTCTGAAGGCAGCCACGACGGGATGTTCGAATAGACTTGGCTCCTCTTCATCGCCGTCTTCCTCCTGTGCCGCGACCGTCCCGACAGCGGTTAGCGTCAGGATCAGGACGAGGACACACACAAACACCGACCTTGTTTTTTTTCGAACGCGCATCGGTTTTACCTCCTAGCATATTCAAATGCTACCGACTCGGATGCAAACCCAACATGGACTTGTAGAAAACCGCATTTCGCGGTATCACTACTTGTATAACGAGGGACACGTTTGCGGGTTATGACCCACACATAGGAAATTATTCCTATTGAGACGCACCCACGCTGCCCGGCCCGCACCATATTGGACGAAAGCCGAGATTGACCAAAGGAGGTCAAACGATGCGCTACCTGCTCATTTTCTTGCCCCTGCTCTTTGCCCTCGCCTGCCTGCCGACAGCAGCTGTCACTCCTATCTCCTCCACCAAACCAGCGCCAACCCAACTCAGCCCTGCCCTGCAGATGCCTGACACTTATCATGCGACCTTCGAGATGCGCTTTGAGGGTACCTACACCTGGGTCTACCACCTGGAGAGCCGCGTCGGCAGCGGTGCTGATGGCGGAGCCACAGCATACGACCTGCACATCGAGGGCGTGGAAGCCTCCCAGAACCCGGGCGACGTGCGCGTCGTGCTGGAGGGCGACGTGGTCAAAATGCGCGGTCCCGCCACCGACGACGCGTGCGTGCAGTTCCCCAGCGACCTCGATCTGGGACAATCCTTCCTGACGCCGGACGACCTGATCCCCATCCAGGAGGTCGAAGCCGCTCTACACCCCGTTGGAACAGAGACCATCGCCGAAAGGGAGACAACGCATTACACCCTGCGTCAACCAAATCTCGCCGGTTGGCAGAACGTGGAGATCGACGTCTGGAAGGACACCGCGAGCGGCGCCACCTTGCGCTACGACCTCCACGTGCAAGGGATGGATCCCCTGTTCGACGCGGGCGAAGGCACGTTATCCGGGCAGTTCGTGGTGAATGATATCGGCCCCCAGACCATCGAACCGATCACCGGCTGCGAGATCGATCTGCCGCTGCCGCCAGACGCGACGCGCTTGGTCAGAATGCCCGGGTTGGTCGCCTTCGAGAGCGCAGCCACGCCCGACGAGATCGTCGCTTTCTACCGGACCGCGCTGGCAGAAGCAGGATGGGAACCCCTGGCCGAGCCAGAGCACGGCGTCGACGCCGTGCTGCTCAGTTATCGCCGCGACGGAGAGACGCTGGACGTCAATATCGAAAATCGCGAAACAGGCGTCTACGTCGAGCTATTGCTGAACGAAGAGTGATTGACGATGCCATCCACAGGAAGGGAGACTTGCTTCTGCCCTAGAAACCTGTAAAATCAGCTTGTAGTCAATCAAGAGGGAGGAGACGCACGCCGCTAAATCACTGCCATGCTAGAATAGCAGTGCACAGCGGAGAATGACATGTCCGACGACGAGGCCAAGCTAATCCAGCAGGCGAAGCAGGGTGACCCGGCTGCCTTTGCTGAAATCTACGAGCAATGCCAGCCTGCCATCTATCGCTACATCTTCTACCAAGTGGAGGGTGACGCAACTATTGCCGAGGACCTGACCAGCGAGGTCTTTGTCCGCTTGGTCGACAAGATCGACCGCTTTACCTACCGTGGTCGCCCGCTACTGGCCTGGCTGTACACCATCGCCCGCAACTTGGTCACCGATCATCGCAGGCGCGTAAAAAAATCACTGCCCCTTGAATTGAAAAAGCAACTAGTCGCCGACACGATCGACGTTGAAGTGACCGTCGAGGACAAACTGACCCATCGCCAAGTGATCGCCGCCATCCCACACCTCACCGAACCGCAGCGCCAGGTCATCCTTCTCAGGTTCATCGAAGGTCTGGACAACGCATCGACCGCCTCTATCCTAGGCAAATCAGTTAATGCCGTCAAAGCGCTGCAACACCGGGCACTGGCCGCACTACGGCGCATTCTGGAGCGCGATGAACGTTTCTGATCATCCAACAACCGCGTTTTCCGCCCGTATCTCTACCTGCCCATCTTCGTTAAACAAGTGCAAAAAGGTGCGGGGGGGAAGACATGATGGAAAGTCAAACATTTCTATCGGAAAGCCGGGCAGAGCGCGTTGCCGAGGATCTGTTCGCCCTGACAAATCCCTGGCGGGACCGATTCCTGGTTTTCGTAGCCGAGCGCGCCCTGGGACAAGATTGGGACGGACAATTGCCGACGAAAAACGAGGTGACAGGCTGGCTAGCCAGGAAGAACCTATGCTATGCAATGATGCTACTGCTCGACAGGTGGCAGGCGAGCACGGACATCGTCGCCGACCCAAGTTAGAACAACTGTGCCCGTCCACCACCCCAAGCTGCACGGCGACGTTTTGCGATGCCGCTGGGCATCTCGCCGTGTGAGAGATAGGTAAATGCCAAGAGATTTGAACAAGGCGCTAGACGATTGCTTGACCTCCCTGGTGACAGGCCAAGAGACCATTGAGGAGTGTCTATCGCGCTACCCCGAGCACGCGGCCGAATTACGCCCTCTCCTGGAGACTGCTTTACAAGTGTCCCAGATACCCAAGCCAGTGACGGACAGCGCAGCTTTCTTTGCCGGAAAACAAAAAATGCTCAAGGCGCTGGCCGAGAAAACACGCCGACCAGCGGGCATTCTTGGTCTGTTCCACCGCTGGGAAAAACAACCTGCCCTGCGATGGATTCCGGCGGCGGCAGTCGCAGCCCTGATTCTAATTTTCGCTGGCCCCCTGATCATACAGAGTGGGCCAGGGGCAAGGGTGTCCCAGGAGGCCATCCTTGAACAAGCGGATGGTCCAGTGCAGATTTTGCCCACCGACAGCGACACCTGGCAACCGGCGTCGGCCGGCGAACCGGTGAAAGCGGGCGACCGTATCGCCACCGGCCCGCTGGCGAATGCCACGCTGGCCTTTTTCGACGGGAGCACGACGGTTCTAGAGGCAGAGACAAAAATCACCCTTGTTCGGTCAAACATAAAAAGAGATGGCAGCAGCAAGGTAGTCGTCCTGCACCAGGAGGTAGGCCAGACCTATAGCCGCGTGCAGCCGCTGCTCGACCCAGACGCCCACTTTGAGATCGAGACTCCCACAGCGGTAGCCTCTGTGCGGGGGACAGAGTTTGCCCTGGAGGTCGAAGCCGATGGCACTACCCTTGTCAAGGTCGTCAAAGGCCTCGTAGATGTGACAGCCGAGCGCACCACCATCTCGGTACCGGCCGGGCAAACGGCAGAGGTGCAGCCCGGGGCCCCTCCTGCCTCTATCCTATCCAAAGACCCGACGCTGCCCAACCCGACCAGAACGCCGCCACCAGTGGAAGAACCAGAACCGACCGAGACACCAAAGGCAACGGAAACATCAGAGCCACCCGAACCGACGCAGACACCAAAGCCTGAACCAACGCAAATGCCAAAGCCTGAACCGACGCAGGAGCCGGAGTCGCCGAAACCGACAAAGAAACCACATCCCACTCATCCGCCGCATCCGACCGAGAAACCGAAACCGACCAAGAAGCCAAAATGAGGCTCCCCAGCGCAAGGCGCTGGGGAGCAGGGAAAAGCCAGCCAGTCTCCGTCTGCCTCTGGGTCCCTCCTCAGGCGCGCGATTTGCTGGCTTTTCCCTAACAAGAAACAGCCCCGCCGTGGCGGGGCTGTTTCCCTCCTCCTTGAGGTAAGAGCGGCGATCCCAACAAGTTGGGGTCGCTTGGCAGTTCGAGGGAACTGCGTTCCCTCGAACTGCTGGCTCGTTATCACGCTTCACCGCATAGCTTTAGCAGTCGTTCCCAGCGGCGGTCGATCTCCTCCTGTAGCTCGTCGATCAAGTGACGGTTCTCCGGCTTGAAAACGTGACGGAACCGTCCCTGCAACTTGATCCACTCCTCGATCGGCCGCTTCTCCTTGGGCTTGTAGGTCAGCTTCCACTCGCCGTTTTCCACCTCAAAGAGCGGCCAGTAGCAGGTATCCACCCCCAACTGGGTCATCTCGATGGTCGTATCAGCCGGATGTCGCCAGCCACGGTTGCAGGAAGCGAGCACGTTTATGAACGCCGCCCCGCCGCAATCCACCGCCTTGCGCGTCTTTTGCATCAGGTCGCGCCACTGGCTGGGGGCCGCCTGCGCCACGTAAGGGATATTGTGGGCAGCCATGATCGCCGTCAGGTCCTTGCGCTGCTGCTGCTTGCCGGGGATCTTTTTGCCCGCAGGCGACGTGGTCGTGCTGGCACCAAACGGTGTGGCGCTGGAGCGCTGGATACCGGTGTTCATGTACGCCCCGTTGTCGTAGCAGA
>CAZKDJ010000153.1:0-567 GCA_964551295.1 uncultured Anaerolineales bacterium
AGTGGACGAACTCGCGGAACTCGAAGATATCCTCCTCCGTCTCGTGGCCGGTGAGAACGTAAAAGAGTTTGATCCGGCGAATGGGCTGAGCCAGCAGGCGGTCGATCAGCGCGGTGATGTCCTCGTCGGACAGGCTCTTGTGCAGGAACGCCCGCTGGCGCGCGCTGATGCCCTCGATTCCCAGGGTGAAATCCCGCTTGTCCGCCTCGACCTCTGCCTCCAGCAGCGCGGGCGTGCACTGTAGGATGTCGGCCCGTTGGCTCTTGAGGCTCACCCGGTCAAAGAGCCGGTTCAGCTCCAGTATCATCGGCAGGATATCGCTGTGCGTGTTAAAATTAAAGCTGTACAGGCCTATCTCTTCGATACCCTGCATCTGCTTGATCTGGTAGGCTGCGGCCAGAACGTCAGACAGAGATAGCTCGCGGTATGGCTTGCGGTCGTATCCCTCGAAGCAGAAGGAGCAGAACGCCGGGCAGCCGTAGGTGATCTGCAGGTTGGCCGTGTGGGCCTCGGGCGTGTTCAGGATGGGATAGTGCATAGGCAAGAAACGTGCTTTGGGTTGGCAGA
>CAZKDJ010000153.1:577-9680 GCA_964551295.1 uncultured Anaerolineales bacterium
TTGCGACACGAGCCGGCGGCCCAGAATCCCGGTATCTCTCGAGACGCGTGTCTCAGCGATGCGTTTTTATCGCTGACTCGGTGCAACCTTTGGTTGCCTATCGCTGACTCGCGTTCCAGAAAACGCGTTAAATTCCCAACTGCACCCTCTCCCTCTCCAAAGAATATCCCGTCCACCAGGCTGTCTCCGTCCTCCCGGATCACCGCCTGCGTCACCAGTGCGTTCGATCCGCCGAGGAGGATGACGGGCCACTCTGGCCCGCGCTGGCTGGCAAGGAGTGGAATACCGGAGCGGATCAGCAAATAGGGCAGATTGATCAACTCCAGTGTGTAGGCGTTGGAGATGAGCACCAGGTCGAATTCGTCGGCGGAGCGCAGCGATTGGGTGCCGAGCAGGAGAGGAATGTCCTCTTGTTCAAACAGCTCGCGCTGGGCTGCGGTGGGGAAAAAGGCCAGGTCGATGTACGCATACGGCATGGCCCGGCGCACCTCGTGGAATAAGAAAAGGTGTGGCAGCGAGCGATCCACGTCGCGGAAGGGAGATAGACGCGCGATCAACACGCGATAGGATGCGTCAAAGTCCGGGTTGCCGAAGGTGGGGTTATCGAACGGCAGGAAGGACTCTGCTTGCGGAAGCCGGTGGATGTTCTGGCGGAAGAAACCAGTGTGATCGGGCATCACCCTGGGGGTGGGCTCTCTCGCAGGCGCGTAAACTCGGCGCGAAACTCGGCCTCCATCTGTCCCTTCTCCTCCTGTGGCAGAAAGCTGGCGCGGAGAGCGTTCAGACTGACCTGCTCCAGTTCGTCGGCGGTAAAGGCGAAATGGTCGACCAGCGCCTCGTATTCGTTATTCAGGTCGGTGTTGAAAAGCGGGGGATCGTCGGAATTGACGGTGATGAACAACCCCGCGTCCCACAACCAGCGCAAGGGGTGGGCCTCGTAGCTGGGAAAGACGCCCAGACAGATGTTGCTGGTGGGACATACCTCCAGCGGCACCTGGTGCTGGCGCAGATAGTCGACCAGCGCGGGATCCTCCGCGCAGCGCACGCCGTGTCCGATCCGGTCGGCGTGCAGCAGCTTGAGCGCGTTCCAGATGGATTCGGGTCCGGCGATCTCACCGGCGTGGGGTACGCTGTGCAGGCCGCTTTGACGCGCCCGCTCGAAGGACTGCACGAACAACTCCGGTGGAAAGCCCTTTTCGCTGCCGCCCAACCCCAGCGCGACGACGCCCTGGTCCTGGGCCTCCAGCGCGATCTCGACCACTTGCTCCTGTGTCTCGGGCACGTCCCGCACGATGTCGAACACCCAGCGCCAGCCCACGCCAAACTCGGCGTGGGCTTGGGCGCGCCCAGCGTTCAGCCCCTCCACGATGGCCTGCCAGGGCAGACGGGCGTAGGTGACGTTGGTGACGATGGAAAAGGTCACCTCGGCGTAGCGCACGTTCTGCCGGGCGCAGTCGGCGCCGAACTCGTAGGCGATCAGGCGATAGTCGTCCTGCGTCTGCAGGCAGCGGGTGATGGTGACATAGACCTCGATAAAGTGGGCAAAGTCGCGAAAGCGGTAGAAATCGCGCAGCCCGTCCACGTCCTGGGCGGGCAATTCGAAGTCGTTGCGCTCGGCCAGCTTGAGCAGCGTGGCCGGACGGATGCTGCCCTCCAGGTGGACGTGCAACTCGGCCTTGGGCATGCGGCGGGCGAATTCGCGATTGGGGTTTACCATGTGACCGGGTTCCTCAGGACGCCGATGTCTTCGACCTCTACCTCTACCTCGTCCCCGGCGACGATGGGGCTGACGCCGGCGGGGGTGCCGGTCATGATCGCGTCGCCTGGCTCCAGCGTCATGATGGCCGAGACGTAGGCGATGAGCTGTGCCGGGGAAAAGACCATCTTGCCGGTGTTCCCACGCTGGCGCACCTCGCCGTTCACCCGGCAGGTGACCTCCAGGTTGGCCACGTCTTGCTCACTCAACCCGGTGACCAGCCACGGTCCCAGCGGGCAGAAGGTGTCGAATCCCTTGGCCCGCGTCCACTGGTCATCCCGCCGCTGCAGGTCGCGGGCGGTAACGTCGTTGCCGCAAGTCACGCCCAGCACGCAGTTCCACGCCTCCTGCGGCGACACGTTCCGGCAGCGCCGCCCGATGACGACGACCAGCTCCGACTCGTGCTCCACCTGCTCGGATTGGGGCGTCAGCACGATGGATGCGCCCGGCCCGATGACGCTGCTGGGCGGTTTGAAAAAGAGGAGGGGTTCGGTGGGCACCTCCGCCTCGTGCTCGGCGGCGTGGGCGGGATAGTTGCGCCCGACGCACACGATCTTGGTCGGCGTCGCCGGGGCCAGCAGCGCGAGCTCCTCTAGGTGGCCGATGGCCTCGCCGCGGGTCCACGCGTCCAAGGGTGTGCCATTCAGGCGATACACCATGTCGTCTTCGACCACGCCCCAGCGTATGTTGCCATTTGTGGTTGTGTGTACGAAACGGGTTTTTTCCATAGCGATCTCATCTATTCCAGGTGTCATCTCAATATCTTGGGGGAATGTAGGTCGGATTGGCAATCCGACTTACTCTTGCCCCTACTTTTTGAAAAGATACTATTCCAGTGTGTATTCGAACCAGTCGAAGAGGGCGGGTGTCGCGCTCACCCGGCCGTTGCCGGTGGTGTACATGGCAAAGTACACACCCGTGAACCCCCTTGCCACCTCCGAGGATAGATAGCGTGTCTCACCATGGGCCAGCGGGCGCGGTTCTCGTCCCTCCGGGGCGTAGGGGAACGTGTACATTTCTCGCTCCGCCTCGATCTCCAGCGTGACCGGCCCGGCACCGATTTTCTCCCGCGCGACGATGGCCGACAGGCTGCCGATGCGGCGGCGGACGACGACGCATCGTTCACCTTCCAGGCGTGTGACGGCGATCTCGTAATGATGGCGCTCGTTCATGAAGGCGGTCAGCCCGGCTTCTTCGCCGTCGTTCTGTGGATCAAACTCGAGCCGCGTGGCTGCCCGGCAGTCAAAGTGGCGCTGCCGACGTCCGATCCAGGCCGGGGAATCCACATCGTCCAGCGTCACGGCGGATCCGTTCAGCCGCAGCCAACCGGGGCGGTCCGCGAGCGACCAATCCTCCGGGTGCGGGTTGCGCAAGAAATTCCAGCACAGGCGCAGGTTGGGTTCGTCAAAGTCGTCCCTTGTGCTCTCTTTCTCCCACGGATGCGGAGGAAGCGTCTGAGCCTCCATCTCCAGGCTGATCATGCCGTCCTGGCCGACGATGGGCCAGCCGTCGTCCGTCCACGAGACCGGCGCGAGAAAGGTCTCACGTCCCAGGTGGTGGTGGGAACGAATGGGGCGGATGCCAAGGAACACCGCCCACCAACTGCCGTCGTGGGCCTGGATCAGGTCGGCGTGGCCTGTGGCCTGGATGGGGCTGTCGGTGCTGCGATGGGTGAGGATCGGGTTGTGGGGACAGCTCTCGAACGGCCCCCATGGGGTCTCGCCCCGGGCGATGGTCTCCATGTGGCCGTATGACGTACCACCCTCGGCTAGCATCAGGTAGTATCGACCGTCGATCTTGTACAGGTGCGGCCCCTCTGGGTGCTGGCCCCCCGTGCCGGGCCACAGCGGCCGCTTTTCCGTCAGCGCCTGGCCAGTCTCGACATCGATCTCGTACTGGAAAATGGTCCCGCGTGCTTTGTAAGTGAAATAGACCTTGCCGTCGTCGTCGAAGAAAAGCGATGGGTCGATTTCCACTCCTTCTACCCAGATCGGCTCGGACCACTCGCCGGATGGGTCGTGGCTGTGGACGTAAAAGTGGCCGCCGCCGGTGACGTTGGTCGTGACCATGTAAAACGTGCCATCGTGGTAGCGGATGGTGGGTGCATAGATACCGCCGGAGCTGCGCGCGCCCTGCAGCGGGAGCTGGCTCTCGCGCGTCAGGCAGTGGCCGATCTGCCGCCAGTGCACCAGATCGCGGCTGTGAAACACCGGCACTCCGGGAAAGTACTCGAAAGTGCTGGTGACGAGGTAATAATCCTCACCAACGCAGCATACGCTCGGATCGGGATGAAAGCCTGGGATAACGGGATTTTGGATTTTCATGATCCTGATTATAACGTGACATTGGCGCTTGGACAAATTGCCCTGATACAACGCTAGATGAAACCAAGTCCCAGAAACTTGCGTGGGTGGGGGGTATGGGGTAGAATTGGGAGACAAGTGAATGGCAAGGATGGGTAGCAGTTTTTATAGGCAGAGGGAGACTATTGGAAGAATTTCCGGCTGAACAAGTGCCGCCCGCGGAATCTGCGCGTTCTGCAGGCGGTGAACGGATATCACTGGCCCGTGCTTTTGGCGGGCGGTCGCTGGTGCGCGAGATTTTGGAAACCGTTTTGCTGACGGCCGTGCTTTTTTTGGTCATCAACACGGTCACCGGGCGCTCTCAGGTGAACGGCTCCAGCATGGAGCCGACGTTGCACAACGGGCAGTATTTGATAATCAGCAAGATCACTTATTGGATTCACCCGCCGGAGCGAGGGGATATCATCGTCCTTCACCCGCCCAACAATTTTGGCGAGGACTATATCAAGCGCATCGTTGGGCTGCCTGGGGAGCGGATCGAGGTCCGAGATGGAAAAGTCTGGGTGGAAGGCGTTGCGCTTGACGAGCCTTACATTGCCAGCGCCCCCAACTACCCCGGGACTTGGACCTTGGGGGAGGAAGAGTACCTGGTTTTGGGGGACAATCGCAACGACTCCAGCGATTCGCACAGTTGGGGGCCACTTGAGGAGGAAAGTATCGTTGGCAAGGCCTGGCTCTCGTACTGGCCGCCTGGGCATTGGGGGATCGTAAAGCACCGCGCTTTTCCCGAGATGGAAAAGTGAGGGGGTGTTATGAACAGGAAAGAGGTCGCGCGCCTTATTGATCATACCTTGCTCAAGCCGCAGGCCACGCCGGTGCAGGTGGAGCAGTTGTGTGATCAAGCCCGTCGCTATGGATTCGCCTCTGTGTGTATCAACCCCGTGTACGTGAGATTGGCCGCTGATAAGTTGGAGGGATCTGACGTGGCGGTCTGCACCGTGGTCGGTTTTCCGCTTGGCGCGACGACCACTTCGATCAAGGTGCGGGAGGCGCAACAGGCCCTGGCCGATGGCGCTACCGAGATCGACATGGTGATTCACATCGGGGCGCTGAAGGCGGGCGACCACCAGGCTGTGCAGGAGGATATCGCGGCTGTGTCGACCGCCTGTCGCGAGGGGGGCGCGTTGCTCAAGGTCATCATCGAGGCTGTGTTGTTGAGCGACGAGGAGAAGGTGGCTGCCTGCCGGTTGGCCCAGGCCGCAGGGGCCGATTTTGTCAAGACGTCGACCGGTTTTGCCGGCGGCGGGGCGACGGTCGAGGATGTACGGCTGATGCGCCGGACCGTGGGGCCACAGATGGGCATCAAGGCCGCCGGTGGTGTCCGCAGCTATGCCGACGCGTTGGCGATGGTCGACGCTGGCGCGACGCGTATCGGTGCCAGCGCGGGGGTTGAAATCGTGGAGCAGGCTCCACCAGAGCAGGCCCCGGTAGAGCAGGCTCCAGAGCCGTCGTCCGAGTAATCATTTAGCTGGTGTGAAAGGAGCTTGGCGATGCAGGATTCAGGTTTATGGGTGGTGGCAGATTTTTTCGCCCACGATTACCGCATATCTGGCCGTGTGCATGTACGTTACAGCAAGCTCCCGGCCCAACTTAACGACACGAACACGTCCTTTCTCCAACTCGAGGATGCGTACGTCTCCAACATCCTGCGCCCTGGTGATATCGTTGCCAGTTACACCACGGCGATTCTCGACAAGCGGCACATCACCGCCATCGTCGTTGCCCGACAGGAGGATGGGTTGCTCAAGGAGTACACGTATGGCTCTTATCTCGGCACCTATCTGCACCGGGTCTTTGTCACTGTGCCATCGTTTGAGATCAGGGGACACCTGCGCCTGTCGAGCAGGATGGACTTGCGTACGGTGTTGACTACGGGTACGGACAATTTCGTCGTTATCCTTGATGGCGAGATGAAAGCGGCAGTGCGTCCAGACGTCACGTTCAGCGGCGGCGCGATTTTGCTCAACAAGGAATATATCGGGGCGTTCTGCGTGGAGAAAGGGGAGGAATAGCGACGATGGCGAAAATCCTGCTAATCGACGACGACTCTGAGTTTTTGGACATGATCAACCTCGTGATACGGCGGGGAGGGCACGAGACGGTGCTCAGTGCTGATGGCCCCGACGGGTTGGCCAAGGCCCTGGCCGACCCGCCGGACCTGGCCGTCATCGACGTGATGATGCCCGATATGACCGGCTACGAGGTCGTTCGTAAACTGCGTGCCAATCCTGCTACTGCTTCTCTGCCCATCATTATCCTCACGGCGCGGGGACAGCCGGTAGATCGACAGGCTGCGCTGGAGGCTGGCGCCGACGACTATATGTCCAAACCGGTGACGATGGCGGAGCTATACGAGCGAGTCAAGGTGCTTTTGGCCAAGGGTACCTCTGCGGGCGGATCGCTGTTGAAGGGCTCGCTCGTGATGCTCAGTCTGCGTGGTGGCGTCGGGGTGACCACGTTGGCCGTTAACCTGGCGGCGACGCTGGCGCAAGCGGGCGACAAGGCAGCCTGCTTGGTAGACTTGTGCTCCTCGTCGGGGCACGCGGCGTTGCAGTTGGGATTGCGCCCCGATCCAAATTGGTCGGGTCTCGTCGGTGTAGGTGGGTTCGACGTGACGGCTATCGATGCACATCTGTTGCAGCATAGCTCTGGGTTGCACTTGCTGGCATCGCCCATTTTCCCCTTCGTTGGCCGGCAGGGGATATCCCGCCCGATGGCGCAGACGATGCTCAATATATTGCAGCAAGAGTTCTCCGTGGTTGTCGTGGATGCGCCGTCGGTGCTGGATGAGGCGACGGCGGCCGCGGTAGAAGTGGCCTCGGTTGTGGGGTTGGTTGTCACTGCCGAAGCTCCGTCAATTCAGGCGGCGGTGGGCACCTTGCGCGCTCTCAAGCGTTGGCTGCCCAAGTTCCACGTTATCCTCAACCAGGTTTCTCCAGGGCCACAGCCACCGGTCAAAGCTATCGAGCAAACTTTGAGGCGCCCGGTGGTTGGGGTTATTCCTTTCGATTCGGCTCAAGTGCAGGCGTTGGCTCAGGGATCGCCGCTGGCTCTAAGTGATCCCGAATCGGTGATGGCTCAAGCGGTAAGGGGATTGGCTGGTAAGCTGGCTCAAGGTGTAGCCGCTGGCCAATAACCATTTCTCTTAAGCAGGTGCAGTAGGGGCGGGAGGTTGAGGAGGTCGTACGATGAAGCGGAGGAAAGTAGTCGTGCTGGCTGTTGCAATGGTTGTGCTGATGTCATCATGCTGCTGCTGCTTTGGTGGCGGCGATTGGGATGACTGGGAAGACTTTGAGGACTGGGAAGACTATGATTGGGATATGCGCACGCTCCCTGCGCTGCTTACGGAGGTATCCGTCTACGTCGCTACGTTGCCATTGATGGCACTTGTGAGCCTATAAGTGCTTTTGCTGTCGCAGTAGCGTTTTTGCCGGGAACAACCGGCGTGCCAGAATCTGTTTCTGAAAAGGCGATCGTTGCCTGGTCTGTAACCGTGCTCGCAGGCCGGTTCCTTGCTTGTGATGCGTTACTGGCTGTGCCAGGTGGGTCGCCTGGCGATTCAAAGTGGCACGCCGTGTTTTGTTTCTGTTGACCATATTGCTTTTGGAGAGGACCTATGAACCGAACTCTGACCGTGCTTTTTGTTGTGTCCGTTGTCCTTGCTGCGGCGACTTGTTGCTGTTGTGGCAATCTTGACTGGGATACGTTTCTGACTTCGACGGCGACATCCACACCCGAGCCCGTCTCCGTCGTCGTCCGCGACCTTCCCGGTGACGTCGGTGCCGAGACAGAGTTGGCGTTGGAGATGACGGTCGTGCCGGAGCGCGATATGCACGATTTGGCGGTGCGACTGCTCGGCATCCCGGCCGATACGCCGCGTACGATCAACCCACAGGGTTCTCCCGATTACCCGGTAGGTACACGACGTCTCTTTCACGCTTCCGATGCGGATACCGATGAGCAGTTCGACGTCTATGCGATCTTGGAGTACAAGACCGAGCATGTGTACATGTGGGTGGAAGAGGATGTGTCCTTCGACCGAGACGATCTGATAGCAGCGGCCGATCTGTTTGAGGAGCACACGTATCCCACAAATCGCGCTTTCTTTGGCTCCGAGTGGAGCCCTGGCGTGGACAACGATCCCCATCTTTCCATCCTCCACGCGCGTGGACTGGGGAGCACCGTTGGGGGATACTATTCCAGCGCCAATGAGTTTGTCTCCGCTGTGCGCGAGGATTCTAACGAAATGGAGATGTTCTTTGTCAATATGGATGGCGTGCGAATAAACAGCTCGTTCTACAATGGCCTGTTGGCCCACGAGTTCCAGCACATGATCCACTGGTATCGAGATCGCAACGAAGAGACCTGGGTCAATGAGGGGTTCTCAGAGCTGGCTTCTTACCTCAACGGTTTTGACGTCGGCAGTCTCGATTGGGAGTTTGCCAGTGAGCCGGATCTGCAGCTCAACTCATGGACCGAGGGCCCCGGCGCGGCGAGGCCTAACTATGGCGCAGCCTACCTCTTTACCTCCTATTTTCTCGATCGTTTTGGCTCCGAGGCTACCCAGGCGCTGGTCGCTCACCCGGAGAACTCTTTCGCCAGCGTGGATGGGGTGCTGGAGGAGTTGGACACTGGGGTGACCCACGAGGAGATCTTTGCCGACTGGGTCGTCGCCAACCTGCTGGACGATCCTGCTATCGCCGATGGTCGCTATGGCTACGCGGATATCGATCCGGCTAGCTTACAAATCGGGCGTGAGTATCACGAGTCGGACTATCCTGTCTCCCAGAGCACCACTGTGCATCAGTACGGCACCGACTATATCGCATTGTACGGCGACCGGCCGTTGACTTTTCGCTTCACCGGTTCCACCCAGGTTGGATTGGTGGATGCCCATGCGAACAGCGGGCGCTATCTGTGGTGGTCGAATCGAGGCGACGACTCGGACATGACTCTCACGCGGAGCTTTGACCTTTCTGCCGTG
>CAZKDJ010000154.1:0-9646 GCA_964551295.1 uncultured Anaerolineales bacterium
GCGTGGGGCCGATGACCATCGTCATGCTCCTGCGCAACACGCTCACCTCGGCCAAACGGGCGGCAGGGCTGGTCGAATAGACCACACCTGGCATTGGTGGAGATGGGCAGCTACGGGCAAATATCCGAGCACTGCGGCGGCGGAGGCGACCTGGAGAGCTTTCCCGACATCGTATCGGAGGTCAGCCTACGGCGGGTGAATCGCGCCTGCGAGATCGGCGTGGAGGTGATCGTGTCGGCATACCAGCAGTGCGAGCGCACGCTGACGCGGGCGGTGCGCCGTCACGAAAAGGCACGCCGTGCACGGACGCGCGTAGTAGACGTGACCGAGCTAGTCTTACAAGCCATGGGAAAAGTAGACGGCGGAAACTAGGTTTCGAGGAGGTTCAAGCATGGGAGATATCTGGGCACAATTGGCCAATTATCGCAAGATGAAAACCCTGCCCGACGGCTCGCGGCTCCTGCTGCGGCCCCTGTCGAAGGATGACAAGGATGCTCTAGTCGATCTTTTCGCCCGCGCCTCAGAGGAGGAGCTCAAGTACTTTCGCGACGACGCGGCCGATCCGGCAGTGGTCGAAAGCTGGGTGGACAACCTGGACCTCAAGCACGTCTACCCGCTGGTAGCCATCGTGGATGACGTGCGTGAGTACACGCACATCGTTGGCGACGCCACCCTCCACTTCCGCGAGCGATACCACCGCCACCTGGCCTGGGTGCGCATCTTTCTCGATCAAGCCTATCGCCGCCGGGGAATCGGCACGCTCATGCTGCGCAGTCTGATCGAAATCGCCCGCACCCTCGGCCTGCAACAACTGTACATCGAGGTCGTCAGCACCCAGCACAACGTGATCAAGGCCCTGCTGGACCAAGGCTTCCAACACGAAGTCACGCTGCACGACTACTTTATGACCAGCGACGGGGAAACCCTAGACATGTCGGTTCTGGGCTTAAAATTGGTGGATCGTTCTGGAGAGTTCTAGCGACAACATGGCAAATCCCATCGGCGCAATCCTCGTCGTCGGTGCTGGCATCGGCGGCATCCAGGCATCGCTGGATCTGGCAGAGGCCGGGTTCAAGGTATACCTGCTGGACAAAAGCCCGGCCATCGGGGGAACGATGGCCCAGCTCGACAAAACGTTCCCCACCAACGACTGCGCCATGTGCATCCTCTCGCCCAAGCTGGTCGAGTGCGGGCGGCACCTTAACATCGAAATAATGACCTATGCTGAACTGGAGAGTGTGGAGGGCGAGCCGGGCAACTTTACCGCGCGCGTGCGCCAGAAACCGCGCTACGTGGTCGTGGACGAGTGCACCGGCTGTGGCGACTGCGCCGACGCCTGCCCCGTCGTCTGTATCAATCAGTTCAACGCAGAGATGTCGGAGCGGCGGGCGGCGTACAAGCTCTATCCCCAGGCGATCCCCAACGCCTACGTGATCGAAAAGCGCGGGCGCGCGCCCTGCCGCGACGCGTGTCCCATCCACCAGCGCGCCCAAGGCTACGTGGCGCTGATCCGCGAGGGCCGCTTTGCCGACGCCTACCGCACCATCCGCGAGGACAACCCCTTTCCCTCCGTCTGCGGGCGCGTGTGCAACCATCAATGCGAGGACGCCTGTTCGCGCGCGCAAGTTGACGCACCGGTGAACATCATGCAGCTCAAGCGCTTTGTCGCTGACTGGGCACAAGCCCACCCAGGAGAAACCGGGTTTTTTCTAAAAAACCCGGTTTCTGAGACTGGTAAAAAGGTAGCCATCATAGGGGCTGGACCAGCAGGATTAGCCTGCGCGCAGGATTTGGCTCTTAGCGGCCACGCCGTGACTGTGTTCGAGGCGCTGCCGGGGCCGGGCGGGATGATGCGCGTGGGCATCCCCGCTTACCGCCTGCCCTACGACCTGGTGCAGCGCGAGATCGACGACATCCTCGCGCTGGGCATCGGTCTCAAATGCAACCACCTCATCGAAAACGCGCCGGCACTGCTAGACGACTACGACGCCGTCTTTGTCGCCGTGGGCGCGCATCGCGGCGTGCGCTTGCCTATCCCTGGCGTCGATCTGCCGGAAGTGATTACCGCCACCGACTTTTTGCGCGTGGTGGCGCTTGAGACCTCGGAGGTTTCAGAAAACCTCCGAGGTCTGGTACAGGACAAGTGCGTGTTGGTGCTGGGCGGCGGCAACGTCGCGGTGGACGCTGCACAGACGGCCATCCGGCTGGGCGCAAGTTGGGTTGGGATGGCGTGCCTGGAGAGTCGCAAGGCGATGCCCGCCCACGAGTGGGAGGTGTTCGACGCCGAAGAAGAGGGCATCGAGGTCTTTGCCTCGCGCACGTTTAAGGGAATCGTGTCCGCCGACGGCCGCGTCACCGGCATGCGCTGCGCCAAAGTGGACTTTCGCGGCTTTGTCGAGGGACGGCCTGACTTTGACGAGATTCGGGACACAGAACACACCATCGCCGCCGACGCGGTGATCTTTGCCATTGGGCAGCGGGCGGACGTCTCGTGCCTGCCGAAGGAAGTAACCGTGCGTCAGCGGCAGGCAGCGGTCGATCCCCAGACACTGGCGACCAAGATACCGGGACTGTTTGCCGGTGGCGACGTGGTGACCGGGACCAGCTTCGTGGTGGACGCTATCGCCGCGGGGCACAAGGCCGCACGCTCGATCGATGCCTACCTGCACAATAGACCTCCGAGGTCTGATGAGACCTCGGAGGTCTCAGTAGCCGAACTGAGCGAGGAAGAAGCCCGCGCGCAGGTGTCTTCCGGCGCAGCCTCCGACGCGCCACGCCACGAGGCCACCAAAACACCCGCAGCGGAACGCGTGCAGGATTTCCGTGAGGTCTATGGCGGCCTGACCGAGAAGGAAGCGCGGGCCGAGGCGGCGCGATGCCTCTCCTGCGGCATCTGCTCCGAGTGCCTGCAATGCGTCTACGCCTGCCAGAGGGACTGCATCGATCACGAGATGCGCGAGGAGGTCGTGGAACTCGACGTGGGCGCGGTCATCCTGACGCCGGGATTGGAAGCGATGCCGGGCGATATCCGGCCCGAGTTGGGCTATGGGCGCTGCGCCAACGTGGTCACCAGCATCGAGTTCGAGCGCATGCTCTCGGCCTCCGGCCCGTGGGGCGGCGTGGTGCAACGCCCATCCGACGGCAGGCACCCGCACAAGATCGCCTTCATCCAATGCGTCGGCTCTCGCGATATTTCCTGCGAGCATGGATATTGCTCCTCAGTGTGCTGTATGTACGCCACCAAGGAAGCCATCATCGCCAAGGAGCACGATCTGACCGTCGAGCCGACGATTTTCTACATCGACGTGCGCTCCTTCGGCAAGGGGTTCGAGCGCTACGTCGAACGGGCCGAGCAGGAATATGGCGTGCGCTACGTACGGTCCGCTGTGTCGTTCGCGCGGGAGGACCCGGAGACGCGCAATGTGATTTTGAGATACGCAGGCGAGACAGGGGAACAAGGAAACAAGGAGACAAGGGCAATCTCTAATCTCCAATCTCCAGCCGATGAAGAATTCGACCTGGTGGTATTGTCGGTGGGTTTGCGACCATCAGAAGACGCACAATCTCTCGCCTCTCAGCTCGGGATTGGGTTGAACCAGTACGGCTTTGCCGAGCCAGCCCCCTTTCGGCCAGTGCAAACGAACAGGCCGGGTATCTTTGCCGCTGGTGCGTTCACCGAGCCCAAGGACATCCCTGAGACAGTGATCGAGGCCTCGTGCGCGGCAGCGCAAGCCTCGGCGCTGCTGGCCGACGCGCGTGGTACGCTGACGCGTGAGCAGGTTTGGCCAGAGGAACGCGACGTGAGCGACGAACTGCCCCGCGTGGGCGTCTTTTTGTGCCACTGCGGCATCAACATCGGCGCCGTGGTAAACGTGCCCGAGGTCGCTGAGCATGTCGCAAGCCTGCCTTACGTGGCCCATGCCGAGCAGAACACGTACACCTGCTCACAGGACACGCAACAGCGCATCCGTGAGCGGATCGAGGAGCACGGCCTGAACCGGGTCGTGGTCGCTTCCTGCACGCCGCGCACGCACGAGGCCCTGTTCCAGGAGACAATCCGCGGCGCAGGCCTCAACCCGCACCTGTTCCAGATGGCCAACATCCGCGAGCAGGATTCGTGGGTGCATCGGGACAATCACCGCAGCGCGACGGACAAGGCCAAGGAACTGGTCGCGATGGCGGTCGCCAGGGCATGCAAGCAGCGCCCCATCGAGCACGGCGCGTTTGCCGTCAACAAGCACGCGCTCGTCATCGGCGGAGGCCTGGCAGGGATGACGGCGGCGCTCTCCATCGCCGAGCAGGGCTTCCCGGTCACGCTGGTCGAGCGGGAGGCGGAGCTAGGGGGGAATTTGCGGCATATCTTTGTGGCTCTGCCGGCAAATGAACAATTAACAATTAACAATGACCAATGCATTGAGCCTCAGGCGCTTTTGGAACGGACGATCAAAGCAGTGACAAGCAATCCACGCATTTCGGTCCTGACAAATGCCGAGCTCGTGAACGTGGGCGGATACTTGGGTCAGTATCAGACGACGGTCAAATTGGCCAATCCTTCGACAGGCTCAGGACACAGTGGACAACTGAAGGAAATCCAGCACGGGGTCATCGTCGTCGCCACCGGTGCACGACAGATCGAGCCGCGAGAATACCTATACAAACAAGACCCGCGCGTCATCACCCAACGCGAACTAGAATCTCAAATCTCCAATCTCCAATCCGCCAGTCTCCAATCGATTGTGATGATCCAGTGCGTCGGCTCACGCGACGAGGAGCACCCTTACTGCTCCCGCGTCTGCTGCACCGAGGCGGTCAAGAACGCGCTGGCGATCAAGGCGCGCAGCCCAGAGACCGACGTCACGATTCTGTACCGCGACGTGCGCACGTTTGGCTTCAAGGAGCGGTACTATCGCGAGGCGCGGCGGCAGGGCGTGATGTTCGTGCAGTACGAGCCGGAGCGCAAGCCAAAAGTGGAGATTGCGGATGAGTACATCCGTGGAGATTCGAGATTGCGGGTGACGGTTCGGGACATGGTGCTCGGCGAAGAAGTGACACTGCATCCCGACCTGGTCGTGCTCAGCGCTGGGATCGAGCCCAACGTAGATAACGAGGCCATGGCCCAGTTGGTCAAGGCGCCGCTGAACGAGGACGGGTTCTTCCTCGAGGCCCACGTCAAGCTGCGTCCGCTCGATTTTGCCGCCGATGGCATGTACCTGTGCGGGATGGCCCACTCCCCGCGCTTCCTCGACGAGACCATCGCCCAAGCCCAGGGCGCGGCGGTGCGCGCGGTAGGGCTGCTGGCAAAGGACGAGTTAGAGGCGACGCCCATCGTGGCCAGCGTCAACCCGCGGCTGTGTTCCGCATGTGGGCTGTGCGTCGAAATTTGTCCATACAACGCGCGGGAGATCGAGCCGGGCGGCACCTGCGCCGAGGTGATTGAGGTGCTGTGTCAGGGCTGCGGCGCATGCGTCGTCGCCTGCCCCAACAAGGCCAGCCAGCAAAGGGGGTTCGAGATGGGGCAGGTGTACGGGATGTTGGACGCAATAGAGATTGGAGATTAGAGACTGGAGATTGGAGATTGGATTCTAGCAAGCCAGCGGCGCTAGTCATC
Organism: uncultured Anaerolineales bacterium; assembly: GCA_964551295.1. Taxonomy (GTDB): domain Bacteria; phylum Chloroflexota; class Anaerolineae; order B4-G1; family B4-G1; genus JAFGED01. The sequence continues at coordinate 5,609 of CAZKDJ010000154.1, forward strand.
GGCGGGGGGATCGCCGGCATCCAAGCCGCGCTTGATATCGCCGACGCGGGCTATCCGGTCTACCTAGTAGAGCGGGAGCCGTCCATCGGCGGGCGTATGGCACAACTAGACAAGACCTTTCCAACGCTGGATTGCTCATCCTGTATCTTGACACCCAAGATGGTGGACGTGGGGAACCATCCGGGTATCGAGTTGATGACGTATTCGGAAGCAGTCTCTATCGAAAGGGTAACCCGGGAAACTGGGAAATTGGGAAATGGGAAATCAACCGACCAATCTACCAATCTACCAATCTACCACGTACAAGTCCGTAAGAAACCGCGCTACGTGGACGTCGAAAAATGTACGGGGTGTGGCTCGTGCGCAGAAGCCTGCCGGATGAAGGGACGTGTGGTCAACCGCTTCGATGAAGGCGTTTCCAAGCACTCGGCCATCTACGTGCCATTCCCGCAGGCGGTGCCGCTCAAGTACACGGTCGATCCCGAAACCTGCTTGCTTCTGACGCGCGGCAGGTGTGGCAAGACGCTCCTGTGCAAAGAGGCCTGTCCCGCTGGTGCGATTGATTTCGAGCAACAAGAGGAACTCGTAAATCTGGAGGTGGGCGCGGTCATCGTTGCCACCGGGTTTGACCTGCTGGACCCGCACCTCAAACCCGAGTTCGGCTACGGCGTCTACCCCGAGGTAATGACGGGGATCGAGTTCGAGCGGCTTTCGTCTGCCTCCGGGCCAACGCTGGGCAAGATCATGGTCAATGGCAAGGAGCCCAAGGACGTGGTGCTGATCAAGTGCGTGGGGTCCCGCGACCTGCATACCGGCGTGCCCTACTGCTCCCGCATCTGCTGTATGTACACGGCCAAGCACGCCCACCTGGTGCGCGATAAAATCCTCGGCGCGCGCATCACGATCTTTTACATGGACGTGCGCGCGTTTGGCAAGGGGTACGAGGAATTCTACGACCGGGTGCGGAAGGAGGGCGTCGTATACCGGCGCGGAGAGCCAGCGGAGGTGTACCGGCATGGCGACAAGTTGATTGTAGCGGCAGAGGACACGTTATTGGGCCAGCCCGTCGAGGTCGAGGCGGACCTGGTTATCCTGGCGACGGCGGTCGTGCCGCGAGATGACGCAGAGGAAGTGGCAAAGCTGGTGGGCATCGAACGCTCGCCCGATGGCTTTTTCAAGGAGGCGCACGCCAAATTCCAGCCGGTGGAGACCTCGACAGACGGCGTCTTTCTGGCCGGCTGCTGCCAGGGGCCCAAGGATATTCCCGACGCCGTAGCCCATGCCAAGGCGGCGGCCGCATCGGCGCTGGTGGCACTGAGGCGGCGCGAAAAAGCCACCGTCGCCATGGAGAATTGAGATGGCAGTAAAGACATCTCAGATGGTCGAACAATTAGAGCTTTGGGGTTGCATCCAGTGCGGCAAGTGCACGGGCGGCTGCCCGGTGGCGCGCAAGACGACGCTCAACATCCGCAGTATGATCTACCACATGTTGGTGGAGCCAGAAATGGACGTGGACGCCCATCCAGAGTTGTGGGATTGCACCTGCTGCTTCACCTGCGTCGAGCGCTGCATCAAGGACGTGGAGCCGGCGGAGCTCGTCATCGCACTGCGCGGCCAATTGGTGGAGAGCGGCCGCATCCCGGATACCATCGGCACCGCACTGATGGCTATCTTTCGCCAGGGAAATCCTACCGGCATCGCGCGCGAGGATCGCGCTGCCTGGGCCGGAGAGCTAGAGATCAAAGCTGCTCAGGAAGGCTGCGAGACCCTTTACTTTGTCGGGTGCATCCCCTCCTACGACCAGCGCGTGCAGCCCATCGCCCGCGCGCTGGCGCAGACATTGACCGCAGCAGGGATCGATTTCGGCACGCTGGGTACGGAGGAAAGCTGCTGTGGCAACGAGGTGCGCCGCATGGGCGAGATGGGCCTGTTCGAGATGTTGGTCGAGGAGAACAGCGAGCTGTTTCGCAGCGTGGGAGCCGGCCGCATCGTGACCATCTCGCCCCACTGCTTTAACACGTTCAAGAACGAGTACAGGCTGGATGGGGTCGAGGTAGTACACTACACGCAGCTTATTGCAGCGCTAATCGAGCAAGGAAAATTGAAGTTCAAAAGTGTGGGGGTGTGGGGAAAAGGTGTGGAGAGAGTTGTGACCTACCACGACCCGTGCTTTCTGGGCAAGCAGAACCACGTATTTGACGAGCCGCGCGCGATCTTGAGCGCCATCCCCGGCGTCAAGCTGGTGGAGATGGACCGCAACCGGGAGCGCAGCCTGTGCTGCGAGGGCGGCGGCGGGCGCATGTGGAATGAGGGCACCAACCTGGAGGAGCGGCTGGCCTTCCAGCGCGTGCAGGAGGCGGCCGACACGGGTGCCGAGATACTGGCCGTGGCCTGCCCCTTCTGCCTGCTGACGCTGGAGGATGCGGTGAAAGTGCAGGGACTGGAGGAGCGGTTGCGGGTGATGGATATCATGGAACTTGTAGATCTGGCATTGGAGTAGGACAAGATGGCATCTTGTCCCACACGCATCGGCATCTACATCTGTCACTGCGGCGTGAACATCTCTGCGACGGTCGACGTGGAGGCGGTCGCGGCGTTTGCGGCTGGCTTACCCGGCGTCGTCGTGGCGCGGGACTATGTGTACATGTGCTCCGATCCGGGACAGGCGCTGATCCGGCAAGACATCGAGGAGCACGATCTCAACCGGGTCGTGGTGGCCTCCTGCTCGCCGCGCATGCACGAGCCGACGTTCCGCAGAGCGGCCGAGCAGGCCGGGCTGAACCCGTATCTGGTCAACATGGCCAACATCCGCGAGCAGTGCGCGTGGGTTCACGTCGCAGGCACGGAGACGACGGAAAAAGCCAAGGCGCTGGTCGCCTCGGCGGTGGCCAAGGTCGCCCTGCTGGAGCCGCTGGAAGCGCGCGAGGTCGAGGTCACGCCCGGTGCCCTCGTCATCGGCGGCGGGCTGGCAGGGATGGTCGCCGCACTCGATATCGCCGACGCCGGATTCCCGGTCACGCTGGTGGAACAGAGCGATCACCTGGGCGGTCGCGTCGCGGAACTCCATCGCACCTACCCCACCCTGGAGTCGGTGACGGAGCTATTGGAGCCACTGATCGAGCATGTGCAGTCACATCCCTACATCACAGTGCTGCTGGACTCGCGGGTGGCCGAGGTAGAGGGGTATGTGGGCAATTTCGAGGTCACCGTTGGTAAATTAGTAGATTGGGAAACTGGTGAAGGTGACCAATCTACCAATCTACCAATCTACCAGGTAGGCTCCATCATCGTCGCCACCGGCTACGACGTCTTTGACCCGCGACGCAAGCCCGAATACGGCTACGGCCGGTACCCAAACGTGATCACCACGCTGGAGATGGAGCACCTGCTTCAAGCGGCATCAACAGGGGAATCTCTAATCTCCAATCTCCAATCTCCAGCCCCCAAAGTGGCCTTCATCAAGTGCGTCGGCTCGCGCGACGTGCAGGTGGGCAACCCCTACTGCTCGCGGGTGTGCTGCATGGTCACTGCCAAGCAGGCCCATTTGGTGAAGGATCTGTTGCCCGAAGCCAAAGTAACGGTCTTTTACATGGACGTGCGCACTTTTGGCAAGGGCGGCGAGGAATTTTACGACGAGGTGCGCAAGAAAGGAATACTCTACCGACGCGGGAACGTCTCAGAGATCGTGCGCAGGGGGGAGCGCGTCGCACTGATCGCGGAGGATACGCTGCTGGGCCAGCCCATCGAGGTCGAGGCCGACCTGGTAGTGCTGGCCGTGGGGATGGAGTCTCGTGCAAACGTCGACAGCATTGCCACGCTACTCAAACTGCCGCGCTCGTCGGATGGCTTTTTCCTGGAGCTGCACCCCAAGCTGCGCCCCGTCGATACGGCAGTGGACGGCGTGTTCCTGGCCGGCTGCTGCCAGGGACCAAAGGACATTCCCGACACTGTCGCCCAGGCCAAGGCGGCGGCCTCGTCCGCATTGATCCCGCTGCTGCGCGGCACGGTGCTGGCGGAATCGGCCACGGCGGTGGTGGA
>CAZKDJ010000155.1:0-9636 GCA_964551295.1 uncultured Anaerolineales bacterium
CCAACGTCGGGGCGCTGGTGCGGGAAGCGGAGCGGGTGGGGCTGCCCGTCGTCGTGCACGCCTATCCCTGCGGCGAGTGCGTCCCGCCTGAGGAGCGGTACTCGATGGAAAGAGTGGCCTACGCCTCGCGGTTGGTGATGGAGCTGGGTGTCGACATCATCAAGACGTTCTACACTGGCTCGGTGGAGAGCTTTGCCCGCGTCGTAGAGATCGCGGCCCCGGCGCTGGTGGTGGCCGCAGGAGGGCCGCGGCTAGAGACCGACGCCGACGTCCTGCAGATGGCCTACGACGTGGTACAGGCGGGCGCGGCGGGCATCACGTTTGGACGCAACATCTGGCAGAGTGGGGATACGGGCGGCGTGATACAGGCGCTCAAGTACGTCATGCACGAGGGGGATTCTGTGGAAGAAGCGCTGGAAAAGCTGGGCGGAAATCTCTAGGCCTTGGCTGACCCTTCCACCAGCGCCACGATGCGCCCGTAGCCGTTTTCGATCAGTTCCTCCAATTCCTTGGCGGTGGACGCGTACTCCATGCGCGAACTGCCGTATGGATCGTAGATGTCATACGCTCTGCCGGTCATCTCGCTGAGCAGATGGATCTTGTTGGCATGGTCAGGAAAGGCCGTCTTTACGGCCTCGGCGTGATTCTGCGTCATCACCAGCACCAGGTCGACCTCGACCACCATCTGGCGGGTGATGGGGCGGGCGCGGTGATAGCTCAGGTCGATCCCGCGTTCGGCCATCTCTGCGATGGCGTGATCGCTCGCCGGGCGACCCTCGACTCCCCAGGTACCCGCCGACTCCACCTGCCAGTCCCGGCGCGCTTCGTCTTGGCTCAGCTTATCTTGCAGCAAAGCCATCGCCATGGGAGACCGGCATAGGTTTCCTGTGCAAACGATGAGTATCTTGGGCATGTTGTTCCCTTTCAGCCGGTCTCGGCAGACTCGAGGGGTGCCAGCGATTCGACCAGCGCCATCAAACCTCCGGCCACGATTGAATGGCCCCCCAGGACCACGGGTATCTGCGCCTCCGCCGCTGTCCGCGTAAAACGACGCAGGAAGGGCTCCTCAATCTCCTCCCAACGGTGCAGGTCGGAGTTGAAGCGGTCGCGCTTCGCGGGCCACAGCCCGCGCGCTGCCAGGATCACGCGGCTGTCGAGTAAAACGCCGTTGGCCAAGCCTGCCAACTCATCGAAAAAGCCCGCGATGCCCACCTGCTCCAGATGATCTGCCAGTAACGAGCGCACTTTTCCACCTGCTTGCCGACCGCTGGCCCGCATACCGCGCTCCTCGGCAAAGACCCGTACCCAGCAGCGGGTTGCCCCCTCCAGCGCGGCCCAGGCCGCCTCCGATACGCGGCCGGCGATCGTCAGACTGCCGCCCTCGCGCGCCATCTCTGCCAGCACGCCGTCCAACTGCGGTGCTTCCCAGCCCAATCTGTCGAGGTAGCGGCGCAGATTTGGCCCGATGCCGGGGTGGCGTCCGGCGATCAGCAGGTCGACCGGCGTGTCCAGGTCAAAGCGCGCGGCGGCCGAGGGAGGCATGCTCTCCACGGGCCAACCTACCTTATTAGCCAGCGCCCAGGCGATCCCGTTGTCGTTCGCCTGCCCAGCGATCAGCGGCAACGCCTCGGCCGCGGGGACGAACGCCGCCCAATCGCTGGAGTGTACGTTGTTGGTTATGGCTAGTCGCTGTGCCTCTCCCAATCGGGTGAGCACGTCGAACCAGCGTCCGGCGTCCATCAGCGGAGCTGAAGCGCCGCCGCTGTAGAGCGCGCGCGGCGCGTCGTGCTGCTCGATCAGTTTTGCCAGCCGCTGCCCAAAGTGAAACGCTTCCCCCGGCGAATCGACGTCTATTTCAACCGGGAGATCTCCCAGGACATCACGCCACGCCGAATCGTCATCGGTGGCGACCACGGCTCGGTCGATCAAGCCGGTATCCAGCAGCGTGTTCAGCAGATCGCGCGCGGCAGCTCGGTGAGCCCCGGCCAGTGCTTCTTCTACCTTGCTCTTGCCCCATCCCCCGATTAGGAGGAGCAGTGTCGTTTTTCGTGTCAACCGACCCCCATTGTATGCGGAAGAGGCTCGGCGTCAACCGAGCCTCTCTGGGTAAAGGTCTCGAGCCCAGCCTGGCATCGCCTCAGGCTAGTTCCGGCTGCAGCAAACCGTAGTTGCCATCGTCCCGCTTGTACACGACGTTTATGGCATCATCGTTTGCGTTCAGAAAGACGTAGAACCGGTGGCCCAGCAGTTCCATCTGCTCGATGGCCTCCTCTGGCAACATCGGGCGTATCTCGAAGCGCTTGACGCGCACGATCTCGCCTATGGGTTCTTCGGCGGGCTCCTGAATGGGGAGTTCTTCGGCAGCCGCGTGCCAGCGGTCCTGGCGTTTTCCCTTGTAGCGGGCGATCTGGCGGTACATCTTGTCCAGCACCGCGTCGATCGAAGCGAACATGTCATTGGTGCGTTCCTCGGCCCGCAAGATCGTGCCTCGTACACGCACGGTCAACTGAGCGATCTGCCGGTGGTTGGCGCTGCGGGTCTCTTCTACCTTCAACTCCATGCGCGCCTCGTCAACCGAAGGTAGATAGCGATCGAGCTTGCTGACTTTTCTTTCCACGTATTCCCGCAGCCTGGGGGTCATTTCCATGTTGCGGGTAAACACTGATACTTCTGCCATCGCTTGCCTCCTCAATTGATTTGGATGTAGCTAAAATCGGCCAAGTCGTCACCCTGAGCGTAGCGAAGGGTCTCTGCTTTTACTGTAGGTGAGGTTCTTCGCTTGATTTTTTTGCTCAATGTGCCCGGGCCAACGTCAGTGCTTGCACGCTGCGTACTCCGCTTTCGTGCAGGGCGATTGCGCAGGCCTCCAACGTGGCGCCCGTCGTGCAGACGTCATCGATCAGTAGCACGCGCTTTCTGGCCAGTTCATCGTTGCAGCAGCAAAATGCGTCGTGCACGTTTTTCCTGCGCTCCCTGGCGCTGAGTTTGACTTGTGGAGCCGTCGCGCGTTTCCGCACGAGCGTCTTCTCGTCCAGGGTTAGCCCTGCCTGTTGGGCCAACTCGCGCGCCAGCAGCGCCGCTTGGTTGTACCCCCGCTCGTGCAGGCGGGTGGCGTGCAGGGGAACGGGTACCACGACATCGGCGGGCATTGGATGCTGCTGCCAGTGCGTCGCCATTAGATTTCCCAGTGGTTTGACCAGCGCGGTGTGTCCCTTGTACTTGAGATGGTGTATCGCCTCCCGAAGTGCGCCTTCGAAGTATACCGCCGCGCGTATGCGCTCGATTTGCAGGGGAGAGGTGCGACAGCGGGCGCAAAGGTCGTCCGCTGCAACTTTGTCTCCACAGCGGGCGCAGAAGGGAGGCTCAACGCGGGGAATCTGACTCAGACATTCGGGGCACAACCACGCGCCGATCCGGTGGCAGCCGACGCAACGCGGGGGAAACAAAAGGTCGAGTAGTTGACCGCGAAAATCACGCCATTGAAGACCGATTGTCTCAATGAGGGCCGATACAGACAAGGGAATCTGTCCCTTTTCCTAAAGAAATTTCAGTATAGCAGCGTTGGGCTTTTTTCGGCGGCTCGTTTCTAAAAGCCAAACAAGCCTTGCATGTTTTTAAAGGTGATGATCGCTGGACCGAGCAGGATGACGAGGAGAGCGGGAAAGATGAGAAAGACGACGGGAGGCAATATCCTGAGCGTGGCGGCGCGCGCCTGCTCCTCGGCCCGTTGCCGCCTCCGCACGCGCATCTGATCTGATTGGATGCGCAGGACCCTGGCGATGCTGACACCCAGTTGATCCGCTTGGATGATGGCTGCTATAAAGGTCGACACGTCCTGAACTTCCATACGGTTCGCCATGTCGCGGAGTGCCTCGCGGCGCAGCTTGCCCAGTTGGATCTCTTGGATGACGCGCATAAAGGCCGCACTCAGTTCGTCTTCCCACTTTTCGGCCACTTTGGCCATGGCGGCGTCAAAGCCCAGGCCTGCCTCCACGCAGATGGTCAGCAGGTCCAACGCGTCGGGTAGCGACTTGACGATTGACCTCTGGCGCCTGCTGATCTTGGTTCGCAGCCACAGCATCGGCATAAGGAAACCGGCTGCGAGTGCCACGCCGGCCACTAGAAGCTTCCGTGTGCCGGCCAACGGACTGACGAAGAATACAAAGCCCGCTATTGCCGCGAACATGGCAAAGACCACTCCGCGAATCCCCAGGTATTCCGTAGGTCCCCAACCGTAGGGGTTGCCCGCCAGGTCAAGTTGGTGCTGAACGTTTTCCATACTTTGGCGCGGGGTGAGGCGCGACACGAATTGGGCGATTGTTCTCAGGACGGGCAGCAAGATGCGCTCGCTGAAGGGTTGCGACATCTCGATCTCTTCCAACGAGGGCGGCCGCTCCAGCGTTCCGAATTGCTCCAGCCGCTCCTCCAGCACGTCAGGCTGGCGTGACTGCCGGATGCCCAAAAAGATCAGGACTGCAGCAATTACCAAAATCGCGATTATGACGATTGCCATCGTTCGCTTCTCCTGAAAACTATACCTCGATGTCTACGATCTTTCTGATAACCAGGTAGCCTACCACGATGCCTGCGACAGCGGCACCGATCATTATCCACCCACAGGGATCGTCGAATAGCTGTGATATGAAATCGGGCGAGATGAGGTAAATGACCACCGACAGGATGACCGGGAGAGCGGAGAGCAAGTTGCCTGCGCCACGGCCGTAGGATGTCAGCGCTTTGATTTCGCCTTTGATTCGGACGCGCTCACGGATGGTGTAGCTTATCGCGTCCAGCACCTCGGCCAGATTGCCGCCTACCTCACGCTGCACCTTGATCGCAGTGATCATCATGTCCAGGTCGTCGCTGGTGATGCGGCGCAGCATGTTATCGAGCGATTGTTCCAGATTGAGACCGAGTTGTACCTCTCTGACCACGCGGCCAAACTCCTCGGAAATCGGTGGCCCCATCTCCTCGGACACTGCCTCCATGGCCTGCATGACACTGTAACCTGCCCGGATGCCGTTTACCATCAGGTTAATGGTATCGCTCAGTTGATTGTCGAATGCCCGCAGGCGCTGGCCACGCATTAGCTTGACGTATATCCACGGTCCAAAGAATCCAGCTAGGCAAGCGATGGCTGTGATGACAAAGTCTCGCCGAAGGATATATGCCGCCGCGCCAAGGCCTATGACCAGGATAACGGTGAGAGCCAAGAACTCGCCGACGGTGAACTTGAGATTCGCTCGCGCTAACTGTGTCGCCAGGCTGGCTCCCACGCCTCGACGGGCGAGCGCGCGATTTAGCGAGTCTGCCAGAATAGATCCTGATATAGCAGTGGATTGAGCTGACTTTTCCGCTGCGGTGATGCCCAGCCGCTCTTCGATGAGCGCGCTGCCAGACCGGCGGGAGATGATTACTCCTGCCAAAATGGCAACGATCCCAACGACAAACAAAAACCCAACGACGATTTCGGCCATCGGTTCCCTCTCTCAGATTCGTGGACTAGTACCGTCCTCTCTGACCCGTCATGCCAAAAATACTAGGAGGCAGGTGGATGCCGGACTGTTCGATTTTATTCATGGACTTGGGGCGCAGTCCCGTCGGTCGTAGTGCTCCAATGACTCGACCGTTTTCGAATCCGGCTGTCTCGAATTTAAAGATATCGGACATCGTGATGACGTCTCCCTCCATCCCTTGGACCTCGGAGACGGAAACGACCTTGCGGGCCCCATCTCGCATGCGTTCCAACTGGATGATGACATTCAGTGCCCCCGCGATCTGCTCGCGGATGGCCCGGTGGGGTAGCTCCATCCCGGCCATCAGCACCATGTTCTCCAGGCGGGCCAGTGCGTCACGGGTAGTGTTGGCGTGAACTGTCGTCATGCTGCCCTCGTGGCCGGTGTTCATCGCCTGCAACATGTCAAAGGCCTCCTGTCCACGGCACTCGCCCACGACGATGCGATCGGGACGCATCCGCAGGGTGTTGATCACCAGGTCTTGGATGGTAATCTCGCCACGGCCCTCAATGTTGGGCGGGCGCGATTCCAGCGTCACGACGTGTTCCTGGCGCAATTGCAACTCGGCAGCGTTCTCGACCGTGATGATGCGCTCGTCGTTGGGAATAAAGCCAGATAGGACGTTCAAGAAGGTCGTCTTGCCGGTACCGGTACCTCCCGAGATCAGTATGTTCAACTTGGCGACGACGCAAGCTTTCAGCAGTTCCATCACTTCTGGCGTCACGGTGCCAAACTCGATCAGCTTTTCGACGGTGAGCGGGATCTTGAAGAACTTGCGGATTGTCAGCACCGGTCCAACCAGGGAGATGGGGGGAATGATGGCGTTCACGCGCGAGCCGTCGGGTAGGCGTGCGTCTACGTAAGGAGAGCTCTCGTCGATACGCCTTCCCAGGGGCGCGACGATCTTTTCGATGATGCGCATCAGGTGTTCGTCCGACTCAAAGATGGCGTTGGTGCGCAAGATTTTCCCGTCGCGCTCGACATAGATGTTCTTGGAGCCGTTCACCATGATCTCGGTGATCGTCGGGTCGGCAATCAGCGGTTCCAACGGCCCCAGGCCCAGTATCTCTGAGACAATCTGCTCGAACAAACGCTGTCGTTCTGCCCGACTGAGGACGCGCGCTTCTTCGGCCAGGATGTTGTCGTACAGTTCCTCGATCGTCTTGCGTACATTGTCCGTTTGAGTGACATCCATCGTCGGATCTAATTCTGCGATCAGCTTGTTCTGAATGCGCGTCTTGAGATCCATGTAAGCGTCACGGCTGGGCGCCGCCCGACGCCGCACCTGCATCTCGCTCTTCTGTGCTTGCTGCTGTGTACTCGATTGCTTTTCTTGTTCGATTCGCCTTAACAGAGACATCCCAATACCTCCCGGTGAAGCCGGCCCCGCTGGGTCTGGGGACGGCAGGAGACCTCACGTGTCGTTAACGGAAAAGGCGTCCCAGTCGAAGTCCTGCCTCGTCAGCTTCTTCCTCTAGTTCATCCTCTGCTTCTTTGAATCGCTCGATCACGTTGTCGGCCAATTCCTTAATCCCCTGGGCGATAGGCCGGTTCGGGTCTTGCATGATGAACGGCACGCCGCGGTTCGCAGCTACCGTCACAGCCTGATCGTCCAGCGGGATTTGTGCCGCTACCGGGATCAGCGCCTGCGCGATCTGCTCCGCGCGGATACTCGCCCGTCGGTCGACGCGGTTTACCACCAGTGCGATGTTGTTCGTCGGATAACCGAGTTTGCCTGCCACCTCGAGGAACAGGCGGGCGCTTTTGATCGACGGGATGGTCGGCGTCACGACCAGGACGGTCAAAGCGGCTGCGTCGAGGATGGCCAGCGTCAGGTCATCCACACGGCTCCACATGTCCACGATGATCAAGTCGAATTCTCGGCGCATCAAGTCCAAGACCGGCTTGAAGGCCGAAATGCCCCCAATGCCTCCATCTGATGAGGGAATCATCAGCATTTCGGCCGCCTCTGGGTGCGGGGGGGCCAACAGGACTTTGATTCCTGTGCCATGGGGAGATAGAGCGCTGCTCAACATGTCGTCATCCATGGTGTCGAGCTGTGTCACCAGGTCGGCGATGCTGCGGCTGGCCGTCAGGTTGAGCATCACGCCGACGTCCCCGAACTGGAAGTTGGCATCCATCAGCCCGATCTTTTTTTCGGTGCCGATCTGTTGCTGTAGCGCGATCGCCAGGTTGACGGCGACGGTCGTACACCCGACGCCCCCCTTGGGGCTATATACGGCGATGATGTTCCCCGGGTGTTCCAGTTTCTCTCTGGCGGTTGGCGCCGCCGCTCGCGAGCCTTGCTGGGTGGGTGCTACAACTGCGGCACGCTTCTTTCCCGTTTCATAGACCTGTCGGATGGTGCCCATCAGTTCGTCGCCACTGGGCGGCTTGGTGAGAAAATCCCGTGCGCCGGCCAGCATGGCCCGGCGTAGGTAGTCGCTCTCTCCTTGAACGGAAAGGACCACCACCTGCGTCATGGGCACCTCTTGCAGGACTGCCTCGGTGGCGGCAATGCCATCCATGCCCGGCATGTTGATGTCCATCAGGATGATGTGAGGCTGGAGCTGCTGGGCCATCTCGATGCCTTCTTCGCCCGACGCTGCAGCCCCAACGACCTCTATGTCGGGAGCGAAGGAGAGCAGCTTGCGCAAGTTCTCACGCGTCTCAGCGACGTCATCAACGATTAGGATTCGTATCTGTTCTTTTGTTGACACTTCAATTCAAACCTGGGTCGGATGTTGACCGTTCTTATTCTTGCGGTAGCGGTTCCGTTGTTATCGTCTCTTGCACTTTGCCCAGCCGACTGTACTCGACTACTCCCGTGGGACCCTCTTGGCTGGTTATTTCACCTGCTGCGCCGTTACGCAGGTTTCTGACCGGCGGAGTGACGCCATACGGCAGCTTGGGCGGCGTTTCGATGTTGTATCTGGTAAAGATGTACTCGAGCGTGACGGCCGTGGTGTTGAATTCGACACTGGCCGCGTGATCGTCGACGGAGCGCAGTACAAAGTCGATGCTGGCCTGGGTCTCCTCGGCGTATTTGAGTACGGCGGCCTCCTGAGGGGTAACGGCCAGCGTCACCCACTTAACCGCTTTTTTGGGGGGCGCCGCGGGTGCAGCTTCTCCCTCGGGGGCTTCCTCCGGAGAGGGGGCCTCTACCTCTTCCTCTTCCTCCCAGGAACCCACCCGGAGCACCTGTGCGTTCTGCACGGTCATTTGGGTGATCAGGCGTGGGTTTTGTGCTCCAGTGGGCACCAGGTTGACCACCCAGCCGTTGGGCAATACCTCGATCCGCCCATAAGCCCCGGGAGTACAGCCTTCTTCTTCCGTCGGCGATACACAGTAGGCATTGTTGGGTATCTCGGTCTGGAACTCTTCGTCGAGCTCTGTCACCAACAGCGAGATGAGTACGTCCACGTGGTCTCCCGGCTGAAGGGCCCAGGCTACGCCGGCGTTGCCTGCTGCCGCTATCGCGTACCCCACTCTACCCGAGGGGATCAGCAGGGCCGCGTCTGACCCGATGGCTCCCAGTTCGCCGGCGTCTTCGGTGAGCATCCCCTCTGTGACGGGCATGTTCAACACGATATCCACGCGCGCTATGCGGCCATACACGCTCTCCAGCTCGTACAAGGCATCGGAGGGCATCGCGTCCTCGGGCCACAGCGCCAATCGGACGGCCAGGTTATCCTCGGTGATGGGAGTGCCACGGGGAATGTTCTGCGCCGCTACCACGATCTCGCGCATTTCGCCTCTCGGGGGAGGTTCTTCAGCGCCCTCCGCCCCGCCTTCTGTAGTAGGGGGAGGGGCGGGAGGGTTCAGCCTGCGTATGATCAATATACCCCCCACGATTAATGCCAACACGACTCCGATGATTCCAACGATTAGTAGTATCCGACCGCCTCGCATGTTGCCTCCTTTATTGTCACTGATTTCCCCCGGCCACAGGCACCCTGGCTGCCCGTTAGGGGGCGAGAAAAAGCATGGTAGAGGTGCAACCTTGCACCTTAATGATACTATTTACGACTAGAATGTCAAGCTTCATTGAACAGTAGGGCAATCGTATCATCTCAATAATCCGGGGGGCGGGGGGTGTGAGGGCGGCGTAGCCGCCCTC
>CAZKDJ010000156.1:0-9487 GCA_964551295.1 uncultured Anaerolineales bacterium
AAAAATGGGATCGGTCGTGGGCGGCCGTTTGATCAATTTTCACCACCCTAGTGCTAGGGTACCTAATGCCGCTATGAAATACCCCACTCCAAAATCTGGTAATGGTATGAGGTGCATGGCTATACTACAGCGTGCAGCGTGTCCAAATAGTCCTGCAAACGCTGTACCTCCTCTGCCACACTATCGGCCAGACGCTCGTAGTCGGCCACTTGGAACGTGGAGCGGTACGTGAGCAGTTGCGAGTAGATGGTGCCCAGCACGGCGGTGGCTCTCTCTAACTGGATGTCGGCGCGCCGCCGCGTGGTTTGCAACCGCTCCAGGGATTGTTGCTGGCTTTTACGTTGGAGCAGCATCTGTTCCATGTCGGCGCGCAGAAGAGAGTCTGTTTCCTCGGTCAGTTGTCTTTCCAGGTCAGCTATGGCGCCAGGCAGGCGGTGCAGGTCGTCCTGGATGGCGCGATCGTTTTGAGTCAGGCCGGCCAACGTTCGTACCATGGTTTCGATGATCCGCTGCCAGGTGTGGATCTGGGTCAACAACTGCTGCTGATGTTCATTAGGGTCTGCTCTCAGGAGTTCCTCTATCCGCTGGATGTAGTCGGTGGCACGTTGTAGCGGGGCGTTTTCGCAAACTTGCTTTCGCCGCAGCAATCGCCACAGCAACAAACTGCCCCCACCCAGGGCAACCGTCAGGCCGCCCCAACGCCCGACTTGAAGCCATGGATTAGGCACATTTAGCTTTTCAAGTAGCTCGGCGGGAATCTCGAACACGGCCAGGTTGACGGCGATCACCAACGCGCCCAGGGCAACGATGCCTGCGCTGATGATCCGTCCCCAGTCTTGTCCGCCTTCTTCCATCGCATTACCGTGATAGTTGGTGCATCAACAAGCTGAGAAAACCGCCGGTTTTTTGATAGAAGGACAGTAGCTCCCAGGCCATCTGGGTGGTCACTGCCAGGAAAAGCGGCACCCACAGGAAATGAAGGTATTGGTTGGCTTTGCTGAGGTGGTGGCTGGCATCGACAATAGCCGTCTGTATGGCTCCCTGAACCATGTATAGTAATCCAACAAACATCCCTATAGCCAGGATACACAGGTTCAGCCCGAAGAATTGAAGGAGAGTGGCTGTCAGGCTAAAAACTACCATCATCGGGGCAAAACTGAAAAACACCGTCGCGGTTGCGCAGAATGAAGTGAGAAGCACAGTTACTATCTGCGCCAAACTACGCTGGGAGCCGGTCAGCGTGTCGAAAAGATATATGACCGGTATACAGGTCGCCAAGCTGCCCAGGAAGAGGAACGGTACGGCGACGGCTACGTTGAGTGATAGGAGGGGGTGTCCTGACCCAAGCATCGCGCCGTATATGGCGAGGAAGACGGTGCTCGTTAGCGATAGCGCCCATATTTTCCTCGACAGGTGAATCCCTGCACGAATCTCGTCAAAGAACTGCCTCGGCTGTTGTAGAACAGGGCCGATGATGGCAAAGGTGTTGGTCAATCTGAACTGCCTTTTGCTTTTTAGGTCTTGATTAATCTCGAGTGGCGTTTTCGCAATGCTGCTTTCCATTGTCCGTCCTCCTTCGATAGAGTCATTCCTGCGTGTGGCGAGATATGCCCAGTTCAGCCAAGAGCGATTCAGCGCCCATGATTCCTCCGCGATCCGCGGGTTCTAGCCATAACTGTGTCTACAATACCATACGACTGTCGAGGTTCTGTCACGATTCTTCAGAGATTGTGTGTGCATCGTGTGGTGCACGAACACCTGTCGAAATGTACAGGGCGATCCTACGGGGTTTCGCAGTAGACGGGAGAGTGAGTTTTTGGTAGACTGAACTGTGGATAAATCGACGCGTGTGTCTATGAACTGGTCGGTCTCGAAAATTGATTGGAGGGAGCAGATGATGAGAAGGAGAGAAGCTGTAAAGAAGCATCGAACTGGACTGTATCCTCTATTGTCTGGTTTCATTCTTGCTGCTATGCTCGCGGTTGGAGGCTGCAGCATGTCTCCTCAGGAGTTGCGGGAGAGCAGTCTCTATCCAACGGAATTCATTGTAAAAGACACCGATCTTGAAGTCGTTTCTTTCAACTATGATGTTGATTCTGTGACGTTCACTTACGAAACGTCTGTTACCGATGCGGCGACATTTTGGACTGAAATCAGCAGTCGCTCTGAGGAGTCCCGTTGGAAAGTACTTGATAGCGAGGGCAACGTTCGCCGCTATGAACGCCTTCTGCCACCGCGAGAAGGCTCGATGGGTTACTATTCTGCGGAGGACCTTCGAATAGCCTATGATCCAAAGGCTGGGAGAGTTATGGTGGCATGGGTACAGTCGGATTCTTCCAAGCCAGTTAATCGCTTTGAGGAGGCTGACGACACAGAAGTCCGTTATGCGCGAGAAACGGTTTGGCCAGGATTCGAAGAGCAGATTGAAGCGTGGTCTCTCGCGGCTGATGATTAAGGAGCGATAAATGCTTGGTTCGGCAACGATTGAAAAGGGGGTGACAAGTCAATGAAACGATGGTTTGCTCGCTGGGGTGGGCCGATTCTGGTGGTTACACTGATCCTTACTGGCACGCTCGTAGCGACGCTGGTGTTGCGAGAGCTGCGCCCGTGTGGCTGGCTGGATATCACCCTGAGAGGTGATGCCTGCTTGTGTGAGGAAATGCACGTCGCTGATTTACCGTCGGAGGCAAGTGGGTTTGTACCATAGGTGAGAGACCAGTCTTTTTGGGTGTCCTTGGCGTATAAGGACTGTTGGAGATGAGTCTGTGGAACGACTATACGAATTGAAACATCTTGCGCGATCATCTGTAGATTCTAAAGTGCCACTTTTGCGCCTGGCGCGCCTGTTGGCCAACGCAGCCATCGTCGGCCTGTGGATCTGGCTTTACCGGCCGCTGCTTGACTACCTGGCCGTGATCTTTACGCGGGACGACTTTCGCACCAACCAAGTCGTCCTCGTCGGCGTGGTCGCGTTGATCGCCGTCCGTCTACGCAAGCAGGTCTCGCGCCCGCGGTTCGACGCGCTGCCGCAGTTGCACCTCCCGGCCCTCGCGCTGACCCTCGGCGGCTCGCTGCTCTATCTTGCCAACGAACGGTTTCTCGACATCAATACCATCTCGGCCAGTCTGTTCGGGTTGGCGAGCTATGGACTGTTGGGGCTGTGGATGGCGCCGCGACGATGGCGGCAGGGATTGCCCGCTGCGCTGCTTCTCATCGGCACACTTCCCTTCGGCGAGCACATGCAGACCTTTATTGGCTATCCCATGCGCCTCGTCACCGCTACCATCGTGCGCGATGGGCTGGCGAGGGCCGGCGTGGCTTCTCTGGGCGTCGATACGATCCTCGTGTTCGAGAACGGCGTGTCCCACATCGATCTGCCCTGCAGCGGGGTCAAGAGTCTATGGGCTGGCGCGCTGTTCCTCGTCGCCGCCACGTGGATCGAGCGCCGCCGCCTCGGTCTCCGCTGGTTGCTGACGCTGCTTGCTTTTGGCGCGCTTCTGTTTGTCTCCAACTTGGTTCGCGTGGCTGTGCTGACTGTCGTCGGAGAGGTGGCCGGCTGGCGGCTGTTGGCCGAGATGCTCCACATGCCGCTGGGAGTGCTGGGGTTTGCCACAGCGTGTGCGGCTACGATTGTCCTTTTGAGTCGGTTTTGCAGGGAAGGCGGTTCAGGTAAGGGCGATTCGCGAATTGCCCCCACTGCCCGTCCGGTGTGGTTATCTCCCGCGCTGGCGGTCGCCATCCTGGCGATGGCATTAGCTTACCCCCCGCGCCCGCAGACGGTGCTGGCGCAGTCGGCGCCCGGCTGGGAGTTGCCCCCGGGGCTGGTCGCCGAGCCTCTGCCGCTCCAACCAGAGGAGATCGAGTGGCTGACGCGCGACGGGGCCGAGTCGGCCAGCCGCTTCCGTTTTGAGTGGCACGGCGGTGATGCCACGATCTCTGGTTCGGTGATCCTCATCTCCAGCACTACCTGGCGCGCCCACCATAACCCGGAGCGCTGCTTGATGCTGTACGGGCTATCGCTGGACGATTCTCACACGCACCTCGTCCGAGCCGATTTCCCCGTGCGCTACATCGCCCTGGGCGCCAATCAGGGGGCTGGGCGCAGCTTGCAAGCGGGGACGTATTGGTTCCAATCAGCCCGCCACACCACCGATGACTATGCCACACGCATCTGGGCCGACGTGGCCCCCGAGCGTGACCGGTGGGTGCTGGTCACGATTCTGTTCGACGACGTGTACGATCCGAACGATGTGGATGTAGAGACGTTTTACGTTGCGCTGCACGATGCTGTGGCGCGTAATCTTGATCAAGGAGAGTGAACTATGAAACACCCAGTTGTACGTACAATGACACGTGTGTGTGCCTATGCTCTGTTTTGGTCGTGGAACGTCATTTTCTTGGCGTTCATGTTCCTGGGTTTTGCCCCGACGTTGCTGCCGGAGCTGATCAACGCCGCCCGCACGAACACGATCCCGATGCAGTTCCTGATCTATGCCGTGATCCTCGTCGTCATCCCGTTGGTGGGAGTGATCCTCGGGTTGACCGTGCTGCGCCGCTCGCGGGGACGATTGCTGACATTCGGTTATGGGATCGAAGGGCCGTTGATGCTGACCGTGGCCGTCCGCTTCTTTGCCGTGCGCGAAGCGACGCCGATCATGGCTCTGTTGTTCACCATTGCCGCTCTGGGACTGGTAGTGTTCCTGTGGCAGATCCTCGACCGCCGCATCGGCGAGCGCAGGCCCTTCTGGGGATATCTGCGCGTCGCCGGGCTGACGCTCTTGCTCGCCCTGGGCCTGTATGCCAGCGTATGGATTGCTTTCTACGCCGTACCGATCCCGGTTCTGGTGTGGCGGATGATTCGCGAAATATTCAGGGAGGGCGTAGGGAGGATGTTGGGCGATCTAAGCGAGATAGGGGTGTGGTGGGCGCTTCTCGGCATCCTCGGCGTGATCCTGTCTGCCTACACGGCCACGCTGCTGGTCGTGATGCCGGTCGTCGTGCCGGTGCTCTACATCCGGGCCTGGTGGCGCGGCGTGCGCCGGTTCGCTACGAGGAGCGGCCGCTTGCGCGCCGCAATGCTCACGGCAGCCGTGCTGCTGTTGTGCGCTGTGTCGGTCGCGTTGGTCGGCCGGCAACCGCAGCACCGTGCTTTCGCGCTACTGGAGACCCCGCCGGCATCCCCGCAAGAAGCCAAAGCGCTCCTCAAGCAGCAAGCGGCGATCCGCGCTGGGTTGCTCAACGCCTACCTCGCGCCTGCCCGCTACGTCAGCGCCGTAGGGGAGGTGTATCACGTCAGGGTGCTGTTCATGGAGGCATTCGACCTTTCGGAGAAAGCCGCTTTGTCCGTCCAGCAGGCCTACGAGGTCGTCGCCCGCCCGGTGTTGTACGAGCCGATCGAGCCGGTTGAGCCTGGCGGAGATTTGTGGCGATGGGACAATCGTGCGTTCCAGGAAGAACCGGCCGAGGCCGCCGAACTCTACGAGGCTTTCTTCGACGAGTCGATCATCGACGGCGAGCGCGAGGCCGTCGTGCGCGCGGCGCGCTCGACCTGGTCCTTCGAGCAGGCTCAAGCTGCGTGGCAGGCGGTTGACGATCGAGAGATTCACCTCGTGCGCCAGGAGGTCTCTATCACCGAGCGCGGCGATTGGGCCGAGGTCGAGCTGTACGAGGTCTACCAGAACCAGACGGCCCAGCGCCAGGAGGCGGTCTATTACTTCAGCCTGCCCGAGTCCGCCGTCGTCACTGGCGTGTGGCTGGGCAACAGCGCCGACCGCGACGCGCGCTTCGTCTACCGCGTCTCTCCACGTGGCGCGGCGCAGGCGATGTATCGAAACGAGGTGCGCTACAACCTGGATCCGGCCCTGGTCGAGCAGATCGGCCCGCGCCAGTACCGGCTGCGTGTGTTTCCCATCGAGCCACAGGTGATACGCTGGGATGATGCGGGCACGCACTCGATCGTCGAGGAGGGACCGGAGATGCACATGTGGCTGACGTATCGCACGTTCGCCCTCGCCGACGATACGTGGCCGCTGCCGCGTCTGGCCGACCGGCGCAACGTCTACTGGGATGGCGCGTCGGTGCGGCTGGTCAACGGCGAGCGGATGCAGGTGGATCGCGAGGCGTGGCTGCCCCCGTCCGTGCCCGCTGCAGCGCCGGTGGAGCCGGTGGCCCATCGCGTCGATTTTCCCGGCGGCCGGTCGGTGGTGGCGCGTCCTGTATCGGCCGGCGAGCTGCCCGGATTGGCCGGTGACGTACGTCTGGCGCTAGTGCTCGATCGCTCGCGCAGCATGGCGACGTACGAGGCCGGCGTAGAGGAGGCGCTGGCCCGGCTCGCCCAGGTAGCGCGGGCCGACGTGGACGTCTACCTCACCGCGTCGGCGTATCGCGGCGAGGAGCCGTCGCGGGCCAAGCTATCGGACGTTGCCCCTGGGGATATCTTGTACTATGGCGGGCAGAACGCGGCCGAGATGCTGGCCCAGTTCGACCGACTTTGTGCCGGGGACGATTACGACGCGGTTTTGATCCTCACCGACGGCACGGGCTACGGATTGGGCAGTAGCGGCATCGACGTGCCGCTCCCCGACGCGCCAGTGTGGATGGTGCATCTGGATGGCGCTTTCCCGCTGGGCTATGACGACGCGACGCTGGAGGCGATCCAGGCCAGCGGCGGCGGGGTGGCCGGCGGCCTGGACGAGGCGCTGACCCGCCTGGCGGTTTCGCTGGAGGCCGGTGACGCCGCGCCCTATGACGTAGTTGATGGCTATGTGTGGCAGGTCGTTCCGACCGAGGCTGCCGAAGCGATCGGGGTCAACGATGACTTTAGCCCGCTGGCGGCTCGACGCTTGATCCTGGCCGAGATGATCCGCCATCGCGGCTCGCTGGATCAACTGGAGACGCTCGATGACCTGCACGCCATCGCCGTAGAGCAGGGGGTCGTCACGCCCTACTCCTCAATGATCGTGCTCGTCACCGACGAGCAGCAGCGGAGACTAGATCGGCTGGAGAAGGAGGGAGATCGCTTCGAGCGCGAGCACGAGGACGTCGGCGAGACGCTGCCGGAGATGGGAGTGACGGCGGTGCCGGAGCCGGAGGAGTGGCTGCTGCTGGCGGTGGTCGCAGGCATGTTGCTGTGGTACGCGCGCAAGCGGTGGCCTGGCCTTCTGCCCTCGATGACAAAATTGGCTAGATCAAGGCGGTAGGCGAGGGGTGTGTGTTGCGCGTACTGTGTATGCGATTGGAAATCGCGGCTACAGTAATCGGGAGCCGGGGAATGAGAGAGGGCACGAACTTGCGTGCCCTCTCTCTGTGAAACGGTCCGGTGTAGGCCGGGTTTTCCTCCGGCCCTAGGAGGTTAGTGTGTGAAAACAAACCAGTTGATGTTGACGAAATCTGACGACTGACCACTGCTGAAGACGATATGCACGGTGTGGTTTCCAGTCACACTGGAGGTATTCATAGGGATGGTAGTCCACGATTGCCAACCGCCAGTGTTGCCAATGGCGATGGAGGCAATCGTCGGGCCACTTACGCTATCCAAACGGAAGTTTACCATGCCGCTTGCTCCGCCGGAGACGCCGGAAGCAAGACGCGCCTGAACGGTGACGGGCGATGCGCTGCCGAAATTCACATCGTCGTAGCGGAGCCAATCACCGTTGGCAATCCAACCGACGTTCTCGCCGCCCCCGGTATCGCTGGTCGTTTCGGTCTGGGTTCCGGATTGAGTATTGTAGCTCTCAGCCTGGATAGTACTGTAGGCGTCGCGTCCGCCGCCGCTGGGCGTAGCCGTAGGTTGGGGAACAGGCGTGCTGGTTGGGCTACTGCCGCCATCACCATAGACTTCGAACTCGTAGAGCGAGTAGCCCCATTCCGTTGCCCGCGATGTACCATACATACGGATGTATCGCCCGCTGCCGCTCACCGACAGGTCATTGGTCGTAGACGCGTTGCTAGATAAGGTTCGGATGGTCGTCCAGTTATTTCCATCGTTGGAGGTCTGTATCCGGTAGGCAGAAGCGTAGGCTGTTTCCCAACGCAGGATGACGCGGTTGATGGTTTGCGTCGATCCCAAATCCACCTGAATCCATTGGGGGTCACTGAAGGAGCTTGACCAACGAGTGCTCGTGTTGCCGTCGACTGCGTTGCTGGCAGGGTAAAGTAAAACGTCGAGCCTGCCCCTTTCTCTCCAGATGATCTTGCTCCAATAGTCCCGCCATGCAGCTCGACCAAGCGCTTGCAGATTGACAGACCCAGTCCCAGGCCACCATACCCCCGCGTCGCCGTCCGTTCTGACTGGCGGAACTCGTCAAAGATCACCTCCTGTTCCTCTGGAGGGATTCCAAGCCCTGTATCGCTGACCGAGATGATCACCATGTCCTGGCCTGCCTCGGCCTTTAAGACGATTTCTCCTTGGGAGGTGAACTTGACGGCGTTGCTGATCAGGTTCAGGGCCACTTGCTGCAAGCGCGTCCGATCCCCCCACGCTTTTGGCAGGTCGGGTGATATCTCTGTGCGCCAGGTCAGTCCTTTGTCGCGTGCCAGTTGGCCGCCTACTACTTCTATGACCTCAAGCACTTGGATCAAATCCAGCGGCTCACGCATCAACTTCAATTGTCCCATCTCATTTCGTGCCAAGTCCAGCACGTCCCGAATCAGCCCGACGATCAATCCTAGCGGCGTGCGCAGTTCGTGACTCACCGTGGAAAGGAAGCGGCTCTTCAACCGATTGGCCTCCTCGGCCAGTCGCCGGCCCTCGGTTGCCTCTTGGTACAAGCGGGCCGTGTTGAGCGCGGCAGCCAGTTGACGGACGATGCTGCCCAGTAATCCTATTTCGGGGGCGCTGAACGTCGTGAATCCTACCTGTTCTCCTTGTACAATTAGTGGTAGCAGCAAAAGACTGAATGGTCGGTCGTCGGGGTACATCCCGTGGGGGGAAACTGCCGGGTGGGGAAGTGGAAAGTTGTTCTCTCTAGATCAGATACCACGCGTAGCGAGCTCTCTGCCAGTGGATCGTCTTCTCCGGGTGTGAAAAATGCCACGGCGGCATGCGCTATGCCTACTTGAGGCAGGTGCTGGCCCAATGTTTCATAGATCTGGTTCTCATTCAATGCCGTGAGCAGGCAGGCGGACATAGGACCTACCCGGTCGGCCTGCCGGTTTTGCGCGACGATATATCGTTTGTGCTGCTGTCGTATACTCTCGCTGCTGGCGACTCGCGCTTCATCGACCATGTCCTCGGCCAGTCGATACATCTGCTGGCGATTGGCGGGTTGGCACAGCGTCTCAAAGATCGGCATGCCGTGTCTCAGCACTGAGATAGCCGCCTGCTAGATGTGCGCATCGGCCTCGGCAGTCTCGACCCGTTGCAGCATCTCTTTGAGCGCGTGATAGAAGTATGTCGAGTTGCCCTGTTCGAGGCTATCCTGGAATGCTTCTACTAGTTGGCGGCTCAGAGCGCGGATTTCGTCCGGGCTGAGGCTATCTGTCTCTG
>CAZKDJ010000157.1:0-9452 GCA_964551295.1 uncultured Anaerolineales bacterium
CTGTCAGGTTGTTAATGTTCAATAGATTGTGAGAGGTATTTTATACAAGGAGGAAAAATGAAACACCACTCGATAGTCACAAGTGTTGCCCTGCTGGTTTCGCTGTTGCCGACCGTGCTGATCGGCTGTGCGCCGGCGGCTGCCCCGCCACCGGCTGATCCCACGCAGGCCTCCGTCGAGCCGACAGTCCCACCCACGGCCGCCCCGACTGAGGCGGCGCCCGCCAGCCGGTGGGAGGAGGTATCCCGGGTGGCGGCGACGCAACCGGTGAGAATGGCCGCGTTTCTCGACGAGACCTTTGGCGTCACCGGCGGCGCCACGGGCCGTGGAAAACTTCATCACACCACTGATGGCGGTGAGACCTGGACTCTGGCCGAGAGCAGCGGGGGCTGCCTCTACGGTGTAGACATCGTGGACGAGCAGACAGTGTGGGCGTGCGGCAGGATGATAGGGCAGTCGTTCACCACGCCGGGCGGCGTCCGCCTGAGCACCGATGGCGGCAAGACGTGGGAGGGCCAGACCACCTTCCAGTCCAAGCCCGGCCGCTGCCCGCTGAGCTTTTTGGATACCCGGACGGGATGGGTGGCCAACGCGGGCACGCTCAGTGCGACGACGGACGGCGGGGAAACATGGGAGGAAATAACCCCAGAAGGCCTGACGGACATTGCAGCGATCGCGCTCCGGACGGCAAGCGAAGGGCGCGTATTGGATTACGATGGTAACCTGCACACGACCACCGATGGCGGCAAGAGTTGGTCGTCCCAGGGCCTGGGTTTGGAAAAGTACGGCGGACTGGAGATCATAGAAAACAAAGACTTGGTGATGGCCGCCGTGCGTTTCACCGATGCAGATCACGGGGCCGTCATTCTGAGTCTTGCCGGCGGAGGTGAGAATAAGGTCGTGGCCCTACGCACCGCCGATGGGGGCCAAACGTGGCTGGAGGAAAACGCGCCGGCAGAGATCGGGCCAGTTTACCTGTCGCACGACGGCAGCCTCCTGACGATCTACTCGCTGCTCAAGCCCGAGGTTATCCTGCTGCGCTACGTGAGCGACTAGCACCCCGGCGACGACCTTGAAAATCCCGGAATAGAACGAAGCAGTGGGCACTTTCACGTCACGTCTCCCGTGGTCTTGACCTGAAACTACAGTTGTGGTATTATACAATCACAGCCGTAGTCATAAGGAAGGCCAGAAAGGAGACGATGCGAATGGAACGATGCACCAAACAGTAAACCCAAACTGTC
This sequence comes from uncultured Anaerolineales bacterium, assembly GCA_964551295.1. GTDB lineage: Bacteria > Chloroflexota > Anaerolineae > B4-G1 > B4-G1 > JAFGED01. Next base: position 1,245 of record CAZKDJ010000157.1, read on the forward strand.
GCGTTCAACCTTAGGATTTCAATAGGAGGCAAGCATGAAACACAGCAAGTACCTTGGTGCGCTAGTCCTGCTTCTGGTGATTGGACTGGTGGGATGTAAGCCTGCGGCACCACCGCCCTCACCCACCGAACCACCGGCAGATACGGCAGCGCCGGCTCCAGCGGAAGACAGCGGCCTGTGGGAGGTCGTGATCCAGAGGGACATCGAGCAACCGGTGAGGATGGCGGCATTTCTCGACGAGCAGGTCGGCTTCACAGGTGGCGCGGGGGCGGAAGGAACGGCCCGGTATACCACGGACGGTGGTCAGACCTGGACGATATCCGAAGCAGGTAGCGGCTGACTGTACGGCTTTGACATCGTGGATGTCCAAACAGCGTGGTTCTGCAGTTTGAGCGATATTAGGGTGAGTTCAGATAGCGGGCAATCGTGGGAGAGTGCAGAGACGCCCGGCAACGCAAATTGCAAGGTCAGTTTTATAGACGCAGATACAGGGTGGGGCATCTCTAGCCTGCAACTCAGGGCGACTGACGACGGGGGTGCGACGTGGAACGACGTCGCCCTGCCCGAAGGCATCGCCAAGGTCGCAGCCATCTCACTGCGTACGGCGGATGAAGGATACCTGATGACGTCCGCCGGCGTCCTGTACAAGACCGTGGATGGAGGCGCAAGCTGGTCATCGCTGCCGCTGGATCTGACCGGATACGGGCAGATGGGGCTTCTTCCGTCCGACCTTCCGTCGGCGGCCATACGTTTTTTCGATGCCGATAACGGCGTGGTCGTCGTGAATCTCGTGGGCGGTGGGCAGAGTGCTGTGCTGGCCCTGCGCACTTCCGACGGCGGCCTGACCTGGGAAGAGGAAACGATACCCGTCGATATCGGCGTGCCCTACCTGACGCGCGACGGCGAGTTCCTGACGATCCACAGTTTCCTCAAGTCCAACACGATCTTTGTCGCTCGATACAAGGGATTCTAGTCAGCAGCCCCTTGGGATCTAGAATCCCAAGGGGCTCGGTTTGTTTTAAGAATAAAGAAGGAAAATGTTTGTATCAGCGCGCTTCTCGGGCGATAAATCGCCTACCACAAACTTGGACCTAACAGATGAAACAACCCCATTTTAATTCCACAATTCTGCTGGTTGCGGTTCTAGTCGGTGGATGCGCACCGGCAGACGCGCCGTCGGCTACGACCGCTCAGACACAGACGGAAAACTCCGGCCCGTGGCGCGTCGTTCTCCAGAGGGACATCGAGCAGCCCATGCGCGTCGCCGCGTTCCTCGACGCATCGTTCGGCCTGACGGGCGGCTCCGCCGACGTGGGCCGGGCCCACGTCACCACCGACGGCGGCCAGACATGGACGCTGGCCGAGCGCAGCGAGGGCTGCCTCTTTGGCCTGGACATCGTCGATAGCCAGGTGGTGTGGCAGTGCGCTCTAGGGCCGGTGGGCGTCAGCACCAACGGCGGCAGAACCTGGCAGGCTGTGACCGAGTACGGCAACTGCCGCCAGATGAGCTTTCTGGACGGCCAAATTGGCTGGATCGCCACGCGCGACCGGCTGGGTGCGACCAAGGACGGCGGCCAGACCTGGAGCGACGTACCTCTGCCTGAGGATGTGGAGAACATCCTCGCCACCTCGCTCCGCACGCCCACCGCAGGATACCTGGTGGATAACACCGGCGTGATGCACGCTACCCAGGATGGAGGCCAGAGCTGGTTCCCCCACCCGCTGGGGCTTGACCTGGAGGGCATCCTCATCCCCGGCCGGGATACCCCGTCGGCCGCCGTGCGCTTTGCCGACGCCGATCACGGCCTAGTCGCGATCCACCTCACCGGTGGCCTGAGCAGCCGCGTGGTGGCCCTGCGCACCACCGACGGTGGCCAGACTTGGGCACAGGAGGAGGTGATGGAGGCACCGCTCCTGGTTGCCCTATACCTCTCGCACGACGGCTCGCTCTTGACGATCGCCGACCACACCGAGTCCCGCGTCATCGTGTTGCGCCACATGGAATGAGTGTGGCTGCCATGAAAAGAAACACGCACATCATCACACACTCACTCGCCATCGCATCGCTCGGTCTGCTCCTGCTGCTCGCGTGCGTGCAGGCGGCGGACGCCCAGGAAAAACCCGTCGTCCGGCTCCTCTTTTTCTACAACGAGGACTGCCCCGTCTGCAAGCGCATCAAGGGCGAGTACATGCTCACCGTCTTTGAAAAGTACAGTGAGCGAGTGGAGTGCCGCTACATCGAGATTTGGAACGATCCCGAGAACCACCGCACGATGCGCGGCCTGCTGCTCAAGCTGGGCATGCCCGCCAACCGCCAGGATTACGTCCCCATCGTCGTTATCGGCGACGATGTGCTGGCCGGGGACGAGATCACCGAGCACCTTGAGGAGATCATCGACCAATACCTGGCCCAGGGCGGCGTCGATTATCCCCCGTTGGACGACCTGCCGCTCCCCGTCCATATCGCCGTCTTTTACGATCCCGACGACGCCAGCTTCTCGCGGCTGGACAAGCTCATCGGCGTGCAGATGGCCCAGCACGGCGCCTGGCTCCAGACCCACACCGCCGACATCTCCCAGCCGGGCACCGCTGAGCTGCTGGCCCAGTATAGCGCCGCACTGGGGTTGCCGGCGCCGTCGCCCGGCACACCTCACGTCCTGGTCGGCCAGCAGATGCTGGTGGGCATCGACCAGATCGAAAGCCAACTACCAGGGCTGATCGAAGAGTACAGGACCCAGGGCGGTGTCGAGATCCCCACGATGGAGAGCTTGAGTGGTGCGTCGACGCGCAAGCCGATCTACCTGGCCTACTTTGAAAAGGCCGGCTGCCAAAAGTGCGCCCGCACGCATCTTCTCAAAAAGTAGGGGCAAGAGTAAGTCGGATTGCCAATCCGACCTACATTCCCCCAAGATATTGAGATGATGCGCCCGCACCGCCTACGACCTGCGGCTGGTGGAGGAGGGGTATCCGCAGCTCGTCGTAGAGACCTTTCCCATCGATGAGGATGCGGCGCTCAACGAGTGGCTGTGCCAGCAATACGGCGTGCCGGAGGAAAAGCGGCTGACCACACCGATGATCTTTGTCGGCGGCGACGTGCTCATCGGCCACGAGGCCGACTTTGGCCACTTGACGTTCGCGGTCGCCAAGTACGCCGCGACCGGCGCGGAGCGTACGTGGGGCGCTTTCGACCAATCCCAGGCTGAGGCAAGCCTGGTCGAGCGCTTCGAGTCGTTCGGCCTGCTCACCGTGCTGGGCGCGGGCCTGATCGACGGGCTCAACCCGTGTGCCTTTGCCACACTGGTGTTCTTTGTCTCCTACTTGACGTTCACCGGGCGCAAGGGGCGCGACGTGCTCTTTGTCGGCGCGGCCTTTGCCCTGGGCGTGTTCCTGACCTATCTGCTGGTGGGAGTGGGGCTGCTCAAGGTGGTGCAGTCGATCGGTTTCTTCAGTGCTTTGGGGCGCTGGGTCTACCTGGTCACGGCGCTGCTGTGCACCATCCTGGCGATCTTGACCTTCCGCGACTGTTTCAAAGCCCGCCGCGGGCAGGCGGGCCGGATGACGCTCAAGCTGCCGGCGGGCCTAAAACGGCGCATCCACCGGGTGATCCGCGAGAACGCGCGGATGCGGGCCTTCGTGGGCATCGCGTTTGTCACCGGCTTTGTCATCTCGCTGATCGAGCTGGCCTGCACGGGGCAGGTCTACCTGCCGACGATCATGTTCGTCTTGAGCGTGCCCGAGATGGCGGCCCAGGCGTTCCTCTACCTGTTGCTCTACTGCCTGGCGTTCGTTCTACCCCTCGCCGTCGTGTTCCTGGCCAGCTACCTTGGCACGACCTCGCAGCAGTTGAGTCTCTTTGTGACGCGACACACCGCCGCCATCAAGGCGCTCACCGGGCTGGTGTTCGTTGGGCTGGCGTTGTGGATGACGTGGACGCTGGCGCCCTTGTTCGGCGCGGTCGCTCCCTAGAACCACGCGTTGCTCGGCGCGGTGATCGTCCTCGTCGCGCTGGGAGTGGCGGCGCTGCGACGCCTCGACCAGGCCTTGATCCACCAGCGGAGGGTCCCCTCCAATTAACCACAGATTACACTGGTTTGCACTGATTTTGCGCCCTCAAACCCGTGCAATCTGTGGTCGCCGATTCTTATCCCCCGTTTCACGCACGTCCAGCGCGTCAAATTGTTGCAATTTCTGTTGCAATTGCCCGAAAACGCCCTTTTGACGTCCAAAAAGCGGATTCTGCGCTCGACAGGATGGCGCCGGTGCATATAATCTCCACGAGTCAGTTGCCTCTGGTGAAAGGAGCATACCGGCCCACCAAACCACGACTTGAAATCCTAGAGTCCGTTACCTCAGGCAGCAAAGTCAGACGTACCGCCCGCCGGTATCATGACCACTCACAACCCAGAACGAAAGGAGACCAACCATGTCCGTCAAATCCCGTTTCGCCAACCAGACCGTGCATCTGCTCGTCGCGGCGTTGATCCTGCTGACGAGCGTCCCTATGTCGACCTCGATCGCCGTCGCCAGCGACGATGGCGGCGACGTCGTCCAGGCCGAGACGCCCGTGCAAAAGAAGCGCCTCGAGCCGGGTGTGCGGTTGTACGCCGTGTGCGAGCCGCCCGTCGTCGCGCCGGGGTCGCAGGCCGCGTGCATCGTGACGGTGCTCAACGAGGATGACGAGGACGCAATCGACCTGAAGCTGAGCGCCCGTCTGCCGAAGGGGCTGTCGCTGGCGGGGGGCAAGGGCCGCCGCTGGAACGCCACCGTCGAGGATCTGGCGATGGGGGAGAGCGTGGCGCTCGAGCTAACGCTCGACGTGGACGATGACACAACCGGGCCGCTGTCGTTCGAGGTCGAGGCGCGCGGCCGGGATGGCGTGCGTGGGGCGACCACGGCCGTCGTCGGTGTGGGGTCAACGGATGAACGGATAACGACGTATGGCGGGCTGTTTGAGGGAGATGACGGGCGCATCCGCGTGCACTTTTCGCCGGGAGCGCTGAAGAAGGAGACCAAGGTCAAGACCCAGATTCACAAGCAGGGAATCGATCCCCGCGGGCGGGCCAGGAGCAAGGAGGAGCACCGTGCGCCGGGCCGGACGGGCGCGCTGCTGCGCTTCAGCCTGGAGGCGGAGGAGAGGGCCACGGGCGAGGCGATCGAGCGGTTCGACGTGCCGGTGACGTTGGAGGTGGATCTGCGCGGGTTGGTGCCGCCGGAGGGACTGCGGGCGGGCCAGCACCTGTACCTGTTCCACATCGTCGATCCCGCGACCGGTGAGGCGGACGAGGTGGAGGTAGCCTACGACGCAGAGACGGGCCTGCTGACGGCGGAGTTGGAGCACTTTTCCGAGTACGAGATCGGCACTGTGGGAGAAGGTTGGAGGCCCATCTTGACACCCCCAACGACGAGCCTGTTCAGCGGGGCGGCCACCTACAGCCACCCGATCCAGGTACCCGAGGGACGCGGGGGTGTGCAGCCGGGCATCAGCATCTCGTACAGCAGCCGCCGTATCGACGGGCTGATCGACGGGTCCGGGGGTCAAGTGGACGGCGGGCCCATCGCGCTGGGCTGGTCGCTGGGGGGTATCATCGAAATATCGCGCCACAGCCATCTAAAGGGCAGTGGCACGTATCAACTGGAAGACGACTTTTCGCTGGTGTTGAATGGCACCAGCCACGAGCTGAAGGCGGATAGTGGCACGTGTGGGCGCTACTGGGCGAAGGACGGGCCGGGGGTATACGCCGAGAGAATCCACGATGGCTGCCCGGGCGAAACGGGCAGCGACCAGAACGAGACGAGCGACTATTGGATCGTGCGCACGTCGGATGGGACAGAGTATCGGTTGGGGTACACCGAGGGGGCGGAAGTTGTGGCCCAGGGCAGCAAAGTCGCGTGCGTGGCTGGTGAATACTGCTCGCCCGGCGGCAACGGCCTGGGCGCGATCCGCTGGCGGGTGGACGAGGTGACGGACGTGTTCGGCAACCGGATGGTGTTCACCTACCGCGAAAAGACGATCGATGCGGCAGACAATGTGGAAACCGAACGCAGCGGCGTGGAAGAGATCCGCTACAACGAGTACGGTTCGGGTCAATGGCTGTCGAAGGTGGTATTCGTGTACGACGCCGACAACCCGGACGACTCGGACTATGTCGACCTGAAGGGAATCGAGGTCTACCAGGCCGGCGAGCTACTGCGGGAATATGCGTTCGTGACCAAGGGAAAGGGACGGAGCGTGTGCGATTACTCGTACAAGGAACGGACGCTGAGGCGGATCGACGAGTTCAACGGAGATGGCCTGGCCTCACCGTCGGTGATCTTTGAGTACCAGGAGTACAACAACACGCCGAATTGTTTTCCCTTTTATCGCATGAGCGCCATGACCAACCCGTACGGGGGGCGGGTAGAGTTCAGCTACGTCAGCGACGGGCGATGGGTGAACGGCAGCCCGGTGCCGGAGTACGGCTTCAGCTACCGGGTGAGTGAGATACGGACGTACGACCTGATCCACGCCCAGCCGGCGCGGGTGACCTACGCCTATGGGACACCGTGCTACGATCAGACGGGCACGAACGGCCGCCGGTGCAAGATCGGCAACTATGTGGGCGACGTCGGCTCGCTGGCGGGCCACGATTGGACCGAGGTGACGGCCAAGACATACGAAGGCGCGGCGGTCAACAAGACCAGGCACGACTATTACATCTGTGACACAGGTGGTACCTGTGACAAATGGAGAGTGGGACGGGAGGATCACACGTGGGTCTACTCCGGCGCAGGCGCTCTGTTGCAGGAGAGCGAGAGTGGTTGGACCAAGGCGGATACCGGGGGAACCACCTTTGCCTACCTGCACCTGAGCAAGTCGTGGGACCACTCTGGCGGGGATGTGGTCAGTGCCAAGACGCGGTACGCATACGAATGGAGCGAGCAAGGCGGCGCGCAATACGGCAACCTGACGCACGTGCGGGAGTACGACGATGCCGATGCAGCTACTCCCTACCGCACGTCAGTGACGACGTACAATCCCAATTCTAACCCGAACGTGTGGATCGTGGGTAAGCCAAAAGAGGTCAAGGTGTACGCGGGGGATGTGGGCGGGACGCTGCTCAGCTGGATCGAGAACTATTACGATTACAGCACCTCCCTCGTCACGCCGCCGATGCAGGGCTTGTTGACCAAGGCGAAGCAGATCAACCCGCTGAATTCGAGCGAGGTGGTGGAGACGCGGTACTGGTACGACGGCTGGGGCAACCTGACCGAGGTGCGGGACCCGCTGAATGAGCCGACAACCATCGAGTATGACACCACCCACCATATGTTCCCCAAGAAGGCCACCAACGCGGCGGGGCACTGGCGGCGCGTCGATTACTATGGCGTCGACGGCGTGCCGGCGGACACGGGGCTGTTCGGCCAGGTCAAACGGGTGTGGGATAGCAACGGCACGGCGACGGCGACGAGCTACACCTACGACGCCTTTGGCCGCCTGGCGACGGTAGTGCGGCCGGGGGATACACTGAATAAACCGACGACGGCGTACTGGTACGACGAAACGACGGCGCCGGACCGGGTGGTGTTCGAGTACTTTAACGAGCACTGGCTGGACACGCTGTACAACACGACCGAGAACTGGAAGATGCACCAGGCGTACTACACCTACCGGTCGAAGCCGTTCCGCGTGCGGCCGACGCAGGAATCCGGCACGACGCCCCTGCACCGCCTCTTCTGTGAAGCCGGCGATGCCTGTGTCGACGGCAGCAACGACACCAGAAAGCACGACACGCTGTACACCACCGGCGGCTACGGCGGATGGGTAGCCGACGAGTGGCAGTACGAGGGCGTCCTGGGGTACATCTGGACAAGTTCCGGGGCAGGGCGAGAGCCCCTGTACAGGTGCGCCGACGTTGGGGCCAACAAGTTGGACTATTACCTGTTGGTGGGCGCCGGGTCGTGCTCTTACCAGCACCTGCTGGGTTACGTCGAACCGGCGACGGAGCCGATCCGCGTGGGGGTGAGCCAGCGGGAGGTGAGCGGGGAGGAGGGCACGCTGGATGCCTACACCTACTACGACGGCTGGGGGCGCGAGATCCAGACCCGTGGCGAGGCGGAGGGCGGGCAGTGGACGGTGGCAAGCACCGAGTACGACGCGCTGGGGCGGGCGGTCAAGGGCTAGGGTGGTGAAAATCAGTTCGTTTCAGATGATTTCTGACTGCGAGACTG
>CAZKDJ010000158.1:0-9436 GCA_964551295.1 uncultured Anaerolineales bacterium
ACGATTTGATGATCTGTTCGCCCTTGCTGCCTCCCCGAACTGCTAAATGCGCCCCTGTTGAGTTCGACCACAAAAGCATCGCCACCCCACAGGGCCTCTCCCCCTCCGTTGAAGCTCTGGTCGAAACCACCCGGGGTAGGGAAGGAGGCACTATCGGTCTCGCCTGCCACGTATGCGTGGCCTTCACTATCAACGGCGATGGCATTACCAGCCTCGTGCCCACCATTCCAGCCGCTGGACAAGTAAGTGCTGTAGAGCAGTCCCGAACCGTCAGAGGCTAACTTGGTCACAAAGGCATCGCTGTTGGGGATCACGCCAGCTCCACCGCCCTCTGAGTCGAGGACACCTGGTGTTGTCGGGAACGGCTCTGGCCCTACTCTGTGCGTCACACCTGTCACATACGCGTGCCCTCCACTATCTATGGCAATGGCGTATCCACGGTCAGCACCAGACCCCCCTAGGTAGGTGGCATACACTCGCGTACCACTGGCGCTGAACTCGGCGATGAAGGCATCATCTGTCGTGTATCCATTCTCATTGGGATTGCATAAACCGTCGCTGCCACATTGGGTATCGAAGGCCCCGATTGTGGACTGAAAGTCGGGCGAGTTGGTATCACCAGTCACATAAGCGTTGCCGGAGTTGTCCACTGCGATGCTTTCGCCTCTCTCGCCATATCCCCCGCCCAAGAAAGTGGAGTACACCAACTCGCTCGCATCGTCGCTCAGCCTGAACACAAAAGCATCACCATTCCAATATCCAACAGGAGTCCCAATGGGATTGCTAGTATTACAGATGGTATCGTCAGCATTCTGTGTAGGAAAGCCCCCACAGTAGGTTTTGCCGGTCACGTAAGCGCTGCCTCCCGGATCAACAGCGATAGCCTCGCCATAGTCCGAGGCGCTCCCTCCAACGAACGTCGCGTACTCAAGCCCGGCCCCACTGACATCCAACTTGACCACGAAAACATCGCGGTCACCGCCATAGATCTCCTCGTAAGCACCCGAAGTAGTGGGAAAGTCGGAGGATGCGGTCATACCGGTCACGTAGGCATTGCCCATTCCATCTAAGGCAATACCCTTTCCCCTGTCTTCATTGGCTCCTCCCAGAAAAGTGGCATAGAATAAACTAGAACCACTTTCAGACAAATCTACACTCTCTACAGCTGTGCTTGGTGAGGATGGAGAAATCGCTTTCCACAGTCCCTTTGTCGCCGGAGTGGGCGAGTCAAACGGAGCCACGATCTCGCTCTCCCTGACTTCAAGCCCGTCTGCCGTCGGTTCAATGGGCTTCCCGGCGGCGTCCACTACCTGCAGCAGTGGCATGGTGAAATCGCCCACGCCGGTGGCAAGGCGAACGTGGCGCCCTCTACCCCTGGGTATTTCCACACTCAGCGCATCCGCGCCATCCACGTTCAAGCGCACACGGTCCAAGGCAGCCTGGCAGCCTCCTCGATCCTTGCACACCAGCCGCCAGGCCCAATCACCCCCTGTGCTCGATACCACCATGTCGACTTTGGGATACAAATCCACGTACCGCACGCCGCCCCACACGGGTACGTCGCTCTGCCACTTCTCGGGGTCGTCTCCGACGAAATAGGAGACGCGCGTATCCAGCCGACCGAAGGGTTCCAGGCGAGCGTGTGGGTTGGAGCCGGGGAAACTCAGTTTCAGGTTGACACCGCGACGGGGTTCGTCCTCGCGCTTGAGGTCCTTTCCTCTGCCGAGATGGAGCTCCGCGTCTCTTCTCTCTGCATCGCGGGCGGAACGGAGTGTGGGCGTCACGGGTTCCACCACGGTCACCCACAGTCCATCCTCGGCCAGCCAGACGGCGCGGTCGCCGCCGCGCACCTGGAAGCGGGCGTCTGCGTCGAACTGCCCGACGTTCTCGATGAACATCAGTGAGGAACGCTCGAGGCGTTCCTCCGTCTGGATGTGGAGCGCTGCTTCCTCTTCAGCGGTGAGTGATGGTGATGCTGGCGCAGACACCGGTATGGATTCAGCACCCAGGACTTGTGTTGTCCTCGCAGTGGCCGGCAGTGGTGAACTACCTAGCAGAAGCAAGCTCAAAATGACGGTGTGGGATACTTTAGCCAGACGGGGATGAAAAATGTCCACGTTACTCCTCCATACTAAAGACTATACAAGGCAAGGCAGCGTCACGCACGCCGTGCACCTAAACCGCGTACAAAAGTCCACTTTCGATGTCTGGGAGCAAACCTCTCAGCTTTCAGGATACCCATCCCAAACTTGGGGGAGGAGTATCCTTTGATTTACCTGGTCAAAAAAGACACAACTCGACCAAGTCGGAGGTTCACTGTAGCCAGGAAGATCCTGCGTTTGGGTAGAAAGACTCAGTAGATCCAATTTTCGTCACTCCGAGCGGAGCGAGGAGTCTCCCAATGCAGGGCGGAGATTCTTCGCTACGCTCAGAATGACGGTTTCGCAGGTGATTTTCATCAACACGCACATGTGCACACCAAGAATTTGGATCTACTGAGACTACCGGTGGAGGTGTTGTTTTGAAGTATGGGGTTTAGTTGTGAGAGGAAATAGGTTGCCCACCCGATTACCCCCGCTTATTGTCTTATGCTGACCAGCGTACAACTGGAACAGATTATATACCATCCTGTTGGTTTGTCAAACTGCGTTGCCGAACAACATAGACAATAGCCAATGTCCAACAGCTGTTACCATCGTCAGCGCCGTTCCGCCAATCGCCACGTAGATAACCTTGAGCGTCCACTGTGTGGAAAACTTTCGCTTGATCCACCGTGCTGACCAAGCCACTGCACCGGCCACCGTAGCCCATAGAATCACCAGGCCCATCGGGTGAGGTGCGAGCAGCCGAGGACCTATCTCCAGAAACGTCAAGGCAGGCCCAAGCAAGCACACAGGCCCCCACCAGTGCATCATCAGGTAGAGCCAGGCGAGGATGTGCCCGGTGTTGCCCTCGCGTATGGCATCGCGGATGACCTCGACGAGCCAGGGATCTTCATACATCTGGGGTGGCATCAACGTCACTTTCTCCGTAGCGAACGCCACTCCCTCGCTTGCCATCAGCGGGTCCCGGTCGCCGTTGATGGCCACGTCGCCCACCATCGCCCGCCCGGCGACCAAGCCCAATACGATCAGTACCAGCGCCGCGACGACGGCGGTGTAGGTCCCAAGAAACCGCCCGCTGAGCAGCCCCGCCAGCACGGGAACCCGCCCACCAGCACTCTCGCCGGCAGGCTCTGCGGGCTGACCGCGCCGACGATGGTCCCACACTATTGAATTGTAAAAGTGCTACGCTGCCAGGCCGCAAAGCCAAGCTCAACAACTACTGCCAGTATACTCCAACCCGATTGAAGGTGTCAAACAAAAGAACGCGAGGGCTTTGCCCCCCGCGCTCTTGACTAACTCACTCCCGGCAGTTGTGCTGGGTCTTGTGCTAGACCCAGCCTATGTACTGATCTCTGAAAGCGACTTGTCCAAATTCTCTTTCGTAGGAGGATGAAGAGGCAAGAAAAACTCTAGTTGCCGTGGGCCTTTTGCTTGTGGCCAAACACATTGACCATGACACTCCACCACAGTGATATACTCAATGATACAAGCCCACACAAGTAAGATACTCAGGTTCTTAGTATATTCTCTCCGCGTATGAATACCATTTGAATCTCGAAAAACTATTTTCACTTTATCTTCGTCAACATTGAAATCTACCTCTACTTGACTTTCAGGCCACGCGCCCAAAATCCACCATAATATATAAGTGACGGGCAAACCTCCTCCTTCGCACTGCACAACTGCTCGGGGAAAGTCCGCGACAGTAATACTGACTCCCATCTTTTCGAAAAACGACTTGTGAGAACGAATAACTCGGTCAATCTCATCATTCAACCAGAATTCTTGCAGCCTTTTTTGCTCACTCAATTGTGGAAGTGCAAACAACCTTCGGTATGCATCGCGCACCATCAAAGACAATCTACTTACACGCATTGTTAGTCCATGTCGAATAAGCCTTTCAAGTTCCTGCCTATCCTGAGACAATCCAGGGGTATTCACATCTTCTTCAATCGAGTCAATCCACGTCTCAAGATTCCAAAAAAGCTCTGTCACAAAAGATTCGGTTTTCTTCCGTTCAAATTCGCGTCGTGAGATCATAATTTACCTCCGGATAGCCAAATACTCTACCCACTTCTCCGTAGAACGCAAATTTCGTATCCAAACTGAATACACATCATCGAGCGGCAAGTGGTGGCTCTCGGAAAGACTACCACCCCAATGATAGATCGGTTTAGCACCTGTCAACTCCCGAAAAGCCACTTCCAGTTCCGTATCGAAAGCGTCCAAAGTGGTAGGATCTACAGCAACGTAAATCTTTCCACCAGGTTCCGTCAAATCTAGCAATGTCTTCACATAGCCAGCCGCTCCACCAGCATCTTGAATCAACTGAGGACTAGGAGCCACGTTGACCACTAAATCAGCCCTACCAAATTCCTTGACAATATCTGGATCTGTATAACTCGCTTGGCGCAGAAAGGTATTCTCAGGCAACAAGCCTTCGCGCACAAAATGAGTATCGACACGTTTGATAATATCTCCACGAATATCAACAGCCCCTAACTGTGCTTTCGGGTAAGCCTTGTGGAGAGCTTGTAGCATTGTTTGTTCACCGTACATTTTCATTAGTTCTAGATGATCAGAAGAGACAGGCCCAGGGCCGACTTCCAGGATTTTACGTAGTTCCAAACTCGCTTTGGTATCGGCCTCCGCCCCTACCTTTGTCCGCACCCCTTCTGGCGGATCACCAGCGACGATCCTGCCGCTCTTCCAGTTGCGCCATCGACCCTCGTGAGCCTTGCCTGCGGTCGGATCCCAGTAGGCATCGGGGTCTGTCGGGTGCCGATGGCGTACCTGCTCCACCGATTCCCCGCCCTGCCACGGACCCCGCACCCCTGCGTCCAGCAGCTTGTTCTGCGCCCAGAACAGATCCTGGCGACTCGCGTTCGGGTCGTCAAAGATCCGCAGCGCCCTCCGCACATCCGGGTCATCCACCGCCCCCGGCCTGCGCCAGGCGTCCGCGTCGCTCGCCGCGCGCGGGCCGCGGCGTCATCGCCCGCTCCACCAGCATGTCGCCGTAGTAGTCAGTGAAGGCGTCGATGGCACCGTTGGCGAACCCCATCCCGAACGCCGTCCCCACACCCTCTCTCCAGGGCCGCCCTCCGGCCACGTTGAAGGCCACCTGCGTCCCGGCGCTCACCCCGCCGCCCACCAGCACCTTCGTCGGCAGGTTCTCCGGGTTCATCGCGCCGACCACGCCACCCGCCACCGCCCCGCCCACCGCACCGACGATGGCGTTCTGGACCACGCCCTCGTACCACGTGCCGCCCTCCACCAGGTTGGTCAGCGTCCGTTGGATTGCACCAACGCTAAAGCCGCTGGCTGCCCCTGCGGAGCAGCGCCCTAAGGGATGACAGTTTCGGCCAGGCCGAAACTGCTGCCTTAGAAGGCATCATCGCTATCGAATTGTAAAAGTCCTACACCGCCGGACCGCAAAACCGAGCCCAGCAACTACCGTCAGTATACCCCAACCCGATCAAGGGTGTCAAACAAAAGAGCGCGAGGGCTTTCACCCCCCGTGCTCTTGACCAACTCACTCCCGACAGTTGTGCTGGATTTCGTGCCTCGACTCGGTCTACTTGGCTGCTTACTCTCCCACACGCGCAATTGCCCAAGCAGCCCCCCACATTCTGACACGACTTTTAGTCGCGCTAGAGGACATTAGCTCTAGAGAATCTTCAGGTGCTATAGATTTCAACGTGTGCATCAGGTGACGGCCAATTGCTTCGCTGTCATAACCAGATGTTCTCACGAGTTGATTTAGTCGGGCTGCGGCAATCACCTCCGACATCGATTCGGTAGCAACAACGATCAAATCCCCGGGCTTCACTTCAGTTCTTAAAGAATATATCTCCGATGCTTTCAGCCCGCCAGACCTGCCCGCGATGAACGGCCCAGGCCAATCAGGTCCAACGATAACGCGCTCATGCCTGAACCAATCCCATCCAAAGACCAACTCTTGCCCTTCTTGACGTATCACATAAACAAGGAATCCCTTTATACTGGCAATATATAACTGTTGGCCCTTGAGTTGTAGCAAGATCACTTTCACCAATGGTCTTGCCTCTGGATCGTTGATAGGTTTTGGGAGTTTTGAGGAACGATGAAACTCGATACCAGCAATATGTGTACGCAAGTCAATTTCTGTAAAACCCTGATTGATTGCTTGTAACTGGCCCTGCAACAGATCCACACCGGTTAGCCCATCAGCAACAGATTTGGGCAAACCCTTCTTTATGATTTCAAAGGCCGCCTGCACATCCCGTTCCGCAATGGGATAAAGATCATAGGAGTGAGTACTGCTGGCGACGCCAAAGACACCAGAATTGGAATCCCAAAAAGCATCCGACGCAAAGAAGATAGAACCATACTGACGTAAAGCATATCGCCCCACTGTCACCTTTGTCATAATTCATCCTCCCACAACTACCGGTTGCGTGGATTCAAGTAATACCACTTAACGATAAAAGTGGTTCTCGAAAGAGCCTCTGGAGACGAAAGAATATGATTGAGCTCTAACCTCGTGAGTGAGGAGTTTCCGATACCCTCATGGAGGGCAAACATTATTTCTCCATCGTGTGCAGCAACATAGTCAATCATCAAAGGTAGCCCATCTTCTATTTTTAGGGGGTTCAAAGGATCAGGCATTGGCTCCCCCAGCTCCTGCAAACGCTTCCTGGCCAAGGGAACCCAAGCATCTTCCCCAAGAGTTCCCTTCAGTACTTTTTTGGGTTTGTATCCCTTTGCCTGAGCTTCAGCGTGATATTCACCTGCTGCTCCTCCTCGCATCACCATGCCTTGGGATGGCCATGTTTCACTGATACCTTCAAAAGGAATCTTGTTTCCTTGCGCATCAAACCTACCTGATGCAGGCCTGGTACCCAACCAAACGCGCAGCATCTCATCACCTTCCCACACTCCGATCTCATCAATAGTTTTAATAACCACATTTTCAGGTATACCATACTGCTCTTTCAGTCTTGTGACATAATCCAACCGCTGCAACACATTCTTCGCTGCCCAACGCTCATCTGGACTCGCATTTGGATCAGCCAAGATATCAAATGCCTTTTCCGCAGACGGTCTGAGTTTGGGGTCTACATTCTCAAGCGCACGAGCCTTGATATCGACATCAGACTCTGCCCCTACCCTCGTCCGCGCCCCTTCTGGCGGATCACCAGCGACTATCCTGCCAGTCTTCCGGCTGCGCCATCGACCCTCGTGGGCCTTGCCAGCGGTCGGGTCCCAGTAGGCATCGGGGTCTGTCGGGTGCCGATGGCGCATCTGCTCCAGCGACTCCCCGCCCTGCCACGGACCCCGCACCCCCGCGTCCAGTAGCCTGTTCTGCGCCCGGAACCGCTCCGTCCGGCTCGCGTTCGGGTCGCGGAAAACATCCATCGCCTTCCGCACCGCCAGGGCGTCCCACTCCTCCGGCATCCACCTGCGCAGGCGGCCATCCACATCGTCCGTCGCTCCCGGCCTGCGCCACCCATCCACGTCATCCACCGCCCCGCGCGCGGGCCGTGGCGTCATCGCCCGCTCCACCAGCTTATCCCCGTAGTAGTCGGTGAAGGCGTCGATGGCCCCGTTGGCGAACCCCATCCCGAACGCCGTCCCCACACCCTCGTTCCAGGGCCGCCCTCCGGCCACGTTGAAGGCCACCTGTGTGCCGGCGCTCACCCCGCCGCCCACCATCCCGCCCACCAGCACCTTGGCCGGCAGGTTCTCCGGGTTCATCGCGCCGACCACGCCACCCGCCACCGCCCCGCCCACCGCACCGACGATGGCGTTCTGGACCACGCCCTCGTACCACGCGCCTCCCTCCGCCCAGTTGGTCAGCGTCCGCTGGATTGCACCAACGCTAAAGCCGCTGGCTGCCCCTACGGGGCAACGCCCTACGGGATGGCAGTTTCAGCCTGGGCCAGAGCTGCTACTCAAGAAGGCATCATTCTATCGAATTGTAAAAGTCCTACGCCGCCGGGTCGCAAAACCAAGCCCAGCAACTACCGCCAGTATACCCCAACCCGATTGAAGGTGTCAAACAAAAGAGCGCGAGGGCTTTCACCCCCGCGCTCTGTCAACTCACTCCCGGCAGTTGCGCTGGGTCTCACCTAGACCCCGCCTACCCGACTCACGCCTTGACCCAGCGTACTGAGCTGTCAGATTGCCCAATGCGTCACTATTCCCCAGAAGTTCCGTGATCTATAATATCTGACAAACCTGATGCAATGCTCCGTTGGACCAGATCCTTAAAAATTGGCCGTACATCCGTCATATCATCACGTAGTTCGACCATCTTTCGAAAAAGTCTTTTTTCTACGAACGGACGTTCTTCCTGAAAAAGGAGTTTCTCCGAGCCGAGTATTTTGCACACAAACTCAACTTCCCCAATCCAATTATCAAGTACCGACACACTTTCTGAGCACATGGACGCTCCACCAGTTTCTAATCTACTCCAGTAGTTTCGTACATTGTCCGTGAACTTTGCAAAACAATCTGTGGCTTGCCGG
The DNA here is from genome assembly GCA_964551295.1 of uncultured Anaerolineales bacterium. Lineage (GTDB taxonomy): Bacteria > Chloroflexota > Anaerolineae > B4-G1 > B4-G1 > JAFGED01. The sequence goes on from CAZKDJ010000158.1 coordinate 8,615, forward strand.
AGCAAGCTCATACCTTCTGGTGACATATCAGGAGGTACATTTTGAAGCCAATTCTCTAAAGCGTTACGAAGGTGTAGAATTGCACCTGTCAACCAGACTTGTACAGCTAACCTCACATATTCAGTACACAAGTCGCCTTGATTTAGATAAGGAGTATTTGGGTGTCGCGTAATCACCTCGTTGTAGCGCGAAACTAGATAACCTCGATATTCAGATCTGTTGTTGTCGTGCTCGCTCATCCAATCAATATCCTTTCCTAGCTTTCAACACCGTAACGGTCTTATAGATCTCGTTTAGATAGGAATCACTTATCAATTGAGAAGGTGGTATATTTTCAAAAACCTTGACAGGCCCCTGTACAAGTCCCCCAAGCATATTTGCTGCTTCTGTTGGTGTCATTGAATATGTATTCAAATCCCCTGACACAATAAGTATATCACCTCCAGGCTTTGCAATTCTGGCAGCTTCCACAAGTGTTTTCGGAATCATATGAGGATATGGAGCAAAGGCTGTTACAAGGTCTGCGCTCTCGTTAGCAATAGCTTTGGAGAAATCACCCAATACGAAAGCTGCATTAGAAGGCAGATTTTCAACTGCCGGGAATAAATCTGGCGCGAAGTACTCTATCGCGTCGGCAAATCCCATGAGTGATGTAAATCCGCCCATATCCGATTGAATGATGTCGACACCGACTACAGTAGCATCTGGATATAGTCGTGCTAGTTCAGGCAAAGCTGCAAGTGGGAACTCCTTGCTTCCACCTGAACCAAGATCAATTACTACACGAGCTTCGGTCGGAAAGAACTCGGAATTCCGCGCCCC
>CAZKDJ010000159.1:0-9393 GCA_964551295.1 uncultured Anaerolineales bacterium
TCGTCGTCAGCGGCACGATGGGCAACCTGGTGGCCCTGCTGACCCACTGCGGGCGGGGTGACGAGGTGATCCTGGGCGACCGCAGCCACACGCTCCGCTTTGAACAAGGCGGGATGGCGGCCCTGGGCGGCATCACCCCCTGGCCCATCCCCAACCAGCCCGACGGCACGCTGCGGCTGGAGGACGTCGCGGGCGCGATCCGTACGGACAACGCCCACTTTCCCCGCACGCGGCTGGTGTGCCTGGAGAACACGCACAACTTATGCAACGGCACCCCGCTGACGGCGGAGTATACCGCCCGGGTGGCGCGACTGGCCCACGGCCGCGGCCTGCGGGTACACTTGGATGGCGCGCGCATCTTTAACGCAGCAGCGGCGCTGGGCACAGACGCTCGTGAACTGGTCCGTGAGGTGGATTCGGTCATGTTCTGCCTCTCCAAGGGATTGTGCGCGCCGGTGGGCTCGCTCCTGTGCGGCGACGCCGATTTCATCGCCGAGGCGCGCCGGGCGCGCAAGGTCGTCGGCGGTGGCATGCGGCAGGCGGGGATATTGGCAGCAGCCGGGTTGGTCGCCCTGGAGCAGATGACCGAGCGCCTGGCGGAGGACCACGCCCGCGCCAAGCGCCTGGCGGAGGGATTGGCACGCATCCCGGGCATAGCCGCCACCCAGCCCCAGACCAACATCCTGTACTTCCAGTTGACAGAAGAGGCTACGAAAACACAGGACGAGGTCGTCAAGGGGTTGGCGGAGCGCGGAATTTTGCTGCTGGGTCGCCTGGAAGGCCGCTTCCGCGCCGTGATCCACTACTGGATCGACGACGAAGACGTCGAAAGGACGATCGAGACGATGCAAGCGCTCTTGTGAAAAGCACCGCCATCCGCCATGGTACCAACCGCCTAGTACGAAGCGCCTAGTACAGAGTTCCTATTGTTCGCCACCGAGGAGCAGTATATAATTAAAGCAAAAGGCCCGCATTCTACAATGGGCGGCGCATCGGCAACCTGGGGTGGGCGCATATATAGTCGAACCCTGGGTTGGTGTGTTTGCTCATACCGGTTCAGTTAAACCGCCTGATAGCAGGCGAAGGGGAATTGCACAGGATTTCCGCATTGGACAATGCCTGAGGTTCCCCCATCATTGCAAATGCCATTGCAAATGCCATTGCAAATGCCATTGCAAATGCCATTGCAAACGCCATGGGGTCATGGTATAATGAGTTCAACCGTAAAAAAGTTGCTTTTCCCGCCGAACACCTGCACCGATGAAGCCGCCACACATTCCCAACCAACGAGAACCAAGTCGAAGGTTCATCAGTAAGGAGGGAGCGATGAAAAAGCTCATCAAAAGCAAAGGCCAAGGTCTCCTCGAGTTCGCGCTGATTCTCCCCATTCTATTAGGGATCCTCCTGGGCATCATCGAGGCTGCCCTCGTCATCCAGGGGCACCTGGCTGCGCAGCACATCGCCCGCGAGGCTGCCCGCTGGGCCGTCACGTATCAGCCGCTCCAAGGGGCATGCATAGATCGGGACAAGGACAGGCACCTGGCGGACACAGGAACGCCCGTCGACGACGCCGACGACTACGCCCCTTATCCAGACTGCCCGCTCCACTTCTCCCCATGGGCAAACCCGAGTGAGACCGATGAAGAGTACGCCCACCGGCGCGTCGCGCTGATCAAGAAAAAAGCCCGCCAAACGGCCGCCGGCCTGCGCATCCAGGATGAGTACCTGGGGTTGACGACCGCCGACTTTAACGCCAACCTGGACAAGCCGGGCTTCTTTGGCGTGCGCGTGTGGGGGTATCCATCGTTCGACACTGATTGTAACCAAACTGAACCCGAAAACCTATCCGAAAAAGTGTGGAATCCGGCCGACACCAACCCTGGTTGTCTCGATCACCCCGGGCAGGAAGGGCTGGCGGTACGCGTCCAGGTCGTGCACAACGTCGAGATCCTCGATCCGTTGTACCGCGTCATCGCCGAGTCCGTCATGGTGCAGGCGGACGCCCAGATGATCAACGAGGGGGTTCAGGTAGGGTACGGCAACGAGCCCCCGCCGAGTTTTGGCCACAACCCCAACCCCATCGTTGGCCCTCCAGGAGGAGAGCCAACGCTAGATCCGAATGCGCCGGACACCCCGCCCCCTGCCCTACCCACCCTGCCCCCCGGTTATGCCATCGCGCTCGCGTCGTACCCGGAGGGCCTCGAGCAGCCGGTCAACCAGATGCCCGACGACCGCTGCCACGACTTTGTCGCCACGCTGACCTACGGCGCCGAGTTGACCCCAATCCCAAACATGCCCGTTAGCTTCTACACCAGCATGGGGGCCTTTAACCAGTCCGGCATCGGCGAGGATTATACCGAGGCCATGACCAACGCGCAGGGCCAGGCGCTGGTCACGCTGTGCGCGAACGGACCGGGGACCGCCAATCTGCGCGCTTGGATGGACCTGGACGGCAACGATCAATTTAACAGCGAAACGAACGACACGGCTCACAAATTATGGCAAGTCCCCTCGGGACCCTACATCCTCGTCGGCGACCACGAGGTAGTCGCCCTCGATGGCAACTCGGCCGACATCATGAACCACCCCATCACGCTCACCAGCACCTACGACGTGTACTGGTGCGTCCATCCTTCGGCCGGCCCCGGGACCGTCGACAACAACCAGTTGCTGATGACGGTCACTGTGAATGGGGCCGGAGACGCCGAGAACGAACTGTTTACGGTACCCCTGGACAGCAACGGCGAGTACCGGCTAGAGACCCACCCCGCCGGCGGTGGCGGCTGCGGGGCCACCGACCTGGTCGCCTATTCAGGGCGCATCTACGCGGTGTTGGCGCTCCCGGACCTCGCCATCTCTATCACCGAGCCGGTGACAATCTGCCCCGAGACCTACTTTACTGTATCGGCCACCATCGAGAACCTGACCAGCGGCAGCTCGGACGAATACTTTGACGTGGACTTTTACGTGGACCCCTTGGGCACCCCGTACAGCCCCATCGGGCAGAGAAAACAATGGATCGACGGCATCGGACCCCTCGAGACCGTCGTGGTGAACGCGGTTCTGTGGGTGGAAGGTCCTGGCGAACACGAAATCTGGGCCCGGGTGGATACCTCCAACTTTGTGGAGGAAGGAAATGAGGAAAACAACGACGATTCATTCGCCAAGACTGCCGGCTCTACCGAGCCAGCAACTGGCGACACGGATTGGCGCGATCCAACCGGTGACTATGCAGGCAGCACAGGCTTCGATTATCCCAACCGGGCCTACGTGGATGGCAATGGAGACGGTGGATATGCCTATCGCAACAACAATGCCAACGGCGTCAGCCACGTCTATAGAGACTATGATCTCAACTTACCCGCTAACGCCACGATAGAAGGCATCGAGGTAGGGGTGGATTGGTGGCTCGACAGAACAGGGGGTAACTCCATCCGCGTCTACCTAACGGGGGACGGCGGCAGTAGCTGGACCAGTTACAGAACTGCCAACACCGAGCGCACATCGGACGGGTGGTGGAGCATCACAGACATTGAGGGCGGCGCGAGCGACACGTGGGGACATACGTGGAGCCCATCCGAGCTTTCCAACGGCAACTTCCGCGTGCGCTTAGAGCTGCGGACAAACAACAGCCATCGAGACTTTTACATCGACTGGGTCCCGGTACGCGTGACCTATTTTACACCGGCTACGTGTCCCCCGGGCACCGACCCCTGCCCCTGGCCCACGGGGCCGATCAAGCCGCCTGGCCTGCTGGAGTGCTCGCAGTTGCTGCAGTACGGCAACTTTGAGGGCAGCGGCTCAAAGGTCTTTGGCGTCTGGGAAGCGGGCCCCTCCGGCTCCTACTATCGTGGCTCCAACTACTTCGCCGATGGCACGCTCTCCATGCGCCTGCACACCTCGCTGGGTAACTATCCTTCTTGCGCGCCCTTACCCAACCCTTACCTGTACCAGACGGTCTCCATCCCCGCCGAGGTCTATACGCAGACGACGCTGACCGTACAAGGGTACCGGCTGGTGGCCGACAGCGAGAGCCCCTGCTGCTACGACACGACCGATCCCGACGACCTGCTGTACCTGAAGATGAAGGATGGTGGCGGCAGCGACATAGTCGCCGGCGACGGCGAACTGCTGACCCACGGTGGCGTCGTAACCAAGACGTGGGAGCCGTTTGCCATCGACGTGACCGACATCGTCGAGCCCTTCACCCGCGCCGGCGAGGACGTACAGGTCTACTTCCACGGCATCCGGGACACGGAGGACGATCTTGACTGTACGTTCTTCTACCTGGACAGCCTGGAGTGCGAGATTTGCACCTATTGGGACATTCCCGAGCCGATCCCCGGCATGGCCTCCTTTGGGGGAAACGTGCAGCTAATCACGCACGGCGGCATCCCCAGGAGCCTCCAGGGCATCGACGTGTGGGCCTACAGCCCGCAGGGGGGCGTCCATTACACCCAGTCCATCCAGGACGGCACGTACCACTTTTACAACATAGAGCCGGGGACCTATACGGTCTATGCGGAATACTGGGAAGGGGGCGTGGGCGGCACGCTGTACACGGCGATCGCGGTTGTGACGGTGGGACCGGACGAGCAAATCGACACCGTCCACCTATACCTGTAGCCATTGTGGAGGGACCGTGAGACCACGCGTAAAGACGGACCACAGGAAATACATCGCCATCGCAGCGGCAGCCGCGGCCGCGATCGGCCTGGCGGGCGTCCTGGTAGGCGTCTTGCGTGCCGCCCCATCGTCGTCCTTCCTGCACCTGAGGCGGAGACTCTCCCAAACCAACTATGCGGCCGCCTACCCCGACCTGGCCGTCAGCGCCGACCTCAACTACCTGGCCGTGGCCTGGGTAGAGGGGCACGACGAATACAGCGGCAGCAAGGGGCACGTCTACCTGCGCACCGCGTCAGAATCGGGCGGCTGGAGGGATCCGGTCGAGGTGTATCACGGTAGCGCAGACGCCTGCGCGTACGATCGCGCCGCCGTCGCCATCGAAGGGACCACGGCCCACGTCGCCTACGTCGTATGGGCCGACTGCACCAACAGACAGGATACACGGTTGTACTACACCACGTGCTCCCTGACCGGCGGCGGATGCAACGCCAGCCAATTCTTGCTATCCACATCCCCATCGACCGACAAGATCTTTTGGGTGGACATCGCGGTGGACGAGAGCGGGAACCCACACCTGGTGTTTGCCAGGTACAAGCAAGAAGGCCCCTTCCTCCGCGGCAAGATTTTTTACTGGGGTCACACCGGAAGCGGCTGGGCAGGAATCGAGACAGTGTACGCCGAGGCCAACACCAATAACCACACGCCGGCCATCGCCTGGGGCGGCGGCTGCGCGCACATCGTGTGGGAGGAAGAAATGGGGGGCGACATCTTCTACCGACGGTGCTGCGCCGGGACGTGGTATCCCGCCAGCGACCCACTGATGATACACAATGCAAATCCCCTGGATAGCCCGCCCCACAAACCCGACATAGCAGCCACGCCCGACGGCCGGCTGTTCGTCGTTTGGGACTATTTCGCCCACGATCACACCCCGCCGACGCATTACCTGGTGTACAAGCGCTCGAACGATGGCGGCGACACCTTCTACCCGGCTATCTCCCATCTGGGCGTGGGAAACGACAATACAGGTGGGCTTGACGCATATACAGACTATGTCGTGGGAGCGACGGAAGAAACGGCTTATCTCAAGAACCTGCGGCCGTCCATCGCGCTGAACCAGGATGGATGGCCGGCCGTGGCCTGGCACACGGGCGGCGCGACGGGTGGCGTCCATTACACCTACGCCATCTCGGGCACCGATACCAACGTGGACTGGGTGACCCCAACGCTGTTGTTCGCGGGCGAGGCAGGCGCCCCGGTGATCGGTTTCGGGGACTGGCTCACCGGCACCATCCCGCTGCTGCACGTCGCCTACATGGACGCGACGGGGAGATCTTGGGACGTTTACTACGACAGCAACGAGGCCGACGTCATGGACATACCCACCGTCTACCTACCGCTGGTGATGAGAGGACATTAGGAAGGGACTGCGCATGGCGACCGGCACCGGAGGATCACACAGGATGTGGTTGGGGGCCATTGGCCTGGTCCTGATCGTCGCGTTGGGGCTGCTGGCGTACGGCCAGCTAACAAACAGCCAATCTGGACTAACGGCAGCCACAAAACTGACCGTGGGCGGAGATACGGCCCGCCAGGCATTCGCCCCCGCGGCCAAGCTGGCCGCGCAGTGGCAACAGGACGCCCGCCTGACTAGCGTCTCCGGCCAATTGTCGGCAATAGGCCAAGGGGCGGGAAACGCGGTCGAATGGGGATTCCAGTTCTTTTCGCCGGCGACCCAGGAGATGGCGCTCGTGGCCGTGAATGATGGGGAGGCACGCATGGTGCGCTCGCCGATGTTGAGCCCTTACAAGCTACCCACCTTCTCTCTGGACGAATGGCTCGTCGATAGCGACCAGGCCCTGCAAACCTGGTGGGAGCGCGGAGGGGATAGCATGGTGAAACAATACACCCAGGTGAACGCCGTGATGCAACTGCGCATATCCAAGGAGCAGGGCAGCCAGCCGGTCTGGGCGGTAGCCGGCATCGTAGCTGACAAGGACATGACCCTGACCACCTTTATAAACGCCAGTGACGGCAGTGTCGTCGACGTGAGGTGAGGAAGGATGGCCAAAAGGTTCTCAACAGATCCCCGTCTTATCGAGACGGGTGAAGAGAGCAGGAGGGGGTAAAGTGAACGGACGAAATACGGAGCGAGGTCAGAGTCTCCTGGAAACGGCCATCGTCCTGATGGTGCTCGTGATACTCCTGTACGGCGTCGTCGAGGTGGGATTTGGGCTAAGGAACTATTTGCTCGTCTCCAACGCCAACCGCGAGGCCGCCCGCTTTGCGGCCCGAGGCCAGTTCACCGACGAACAGATTGCCGACTGGCTGATCAGCTCCGGCGGCGTCGAGCGGATCGAGAGCAGTGACGTGCCCTTCCTGCGAGCGCAGGAGATGACGCCCACGGCAGCCACCCGCAATACGGGCATTATCATCACCACCATACGGATGGACGACGAGGGCAACTTTGAGGACGAGGACGTGACGCGGTACGTCGAAGGCGTGTTTTCGTGCGGTGAGTGCGTGGGCGTTCCTCCAGCATACATGGCCAGCGAGAAGTTGGGTTTGAGGATTCTCCCTCCCCCGGGTCCTCCTGTCCCTCCTGAATACGCCGAGTACAGCCTGGTCGACCTAGTTGATATCCAGGATACTCACGGCCCGATCACAGCTCAAATCAACCAGGAACGTGCAGACGTCTATGACCTGCCGGCCCTGGACAACCAGATCATTATCGTGGAGACGTTTTTCATGCACCGGCCCTGGGGCCGAGGGCTGCTGCCCGACCCATGGGTCATGTACGTCAAGACGGAAATGCGCGTCGCTACCGGCCGCAGTGGCGGGGGCGGCGCAGCAGAACCATAAACCAAAACAGGATGGCAGAGCGGCCAAACAGCGCCGCCAGGCCGGCACAGCGGGCCTGACCGGAGGTGAAAAATGGGTACGAGCATAAAACAGTGGTTGCGGAATTTTTGGTCACGGGTGAGTGAGAGATTGCACCGGCCCCAAAAGGGACAGAGCCTGATCATCGTCATCCTGGCCTTGGTCGCCATCCTGGCCTTTGTCGGCCTGGGCGTCGACCTGGGCCTGGTATACGTGGAGCGCGTCCGCGCGGGCCGGGCCGCCGACGCCGCGGCGCTGGCGGCGGTATCCGAGTTGCCGGCGGAAACCGCAGCCCACAAGCGCGCCAAGGTCTATTTGATGGAAAACGGCTACGATCCCGATAAAGTCGGCAGCGTGCGCCTGCTGGTCGACGGCAACTATGTCTCGGGCCCCGCCGAGGACGCCGCCGACACCGTCCTGTGGGTCGACACCGCCTTTTCGCGGTCGGCCGAGAGCGACGGTACGGCCAACCGCATCCGGGTGCGGATCCGGCAATGGGTGCCCATGACCTTCCTGCAGTTCATCGGCTTCCGCCGCGTCCCGGTGGAGGGATCCGCCGAGGCGGAGAACATCAACAACCTGGACGTCGTCATCGTCTACGATAAATCCGGCTCGATGGAGTACGACACGCTGTGCTACGGCTGCTGGGACCCGTCGGGGACAGACGTGCCGGGAACCAGCGAGGGCGACTGCAATGACCCCGACGGCTGCCTCTACCCCCTGAAGTGGTCCAAGGACGGCCCCACGGCCACGGCGAACCACTGCCGCACCGGCAACGTTTGGGCCGATTCCGACGATCCCTATGAAGATCCTGTCAGTGGCTACGAGTTTACGTGGCGGGATGAGTACTACCAAAGAGAGTCAACCACCCCGGCTGATCGAGACTATTACATCATCATCGAGGCCGAAGAGTACTCTTCCTACGACTTGCGCGCAAACTATCACTTGTGGCAGTACTCGCCGTACAGGACCTTTTGGGTAATACAGCGCAATCTGTACAATTTCAGCCCGGACTGGGTGACGTGCCCCGGTATGATAGGGGCGAAAGGAAGAGACAGCCGCGGAGCCTACATCTCACACCACCCCTGGGCTAACAAAAGCGCCACTACCAGCTACGGCATAAACTGCCGGTGGAATGACGTGATCGTCGCCGGGCACGACGGCAACGGCCCCTACTGCAACAGCGTCGACTCGGACGTTCTGGACTTTGGCGGGCCCTTCCCCGTCCCCAGGGTGGATTACGAGTTCACCGTTCCCGACGACGGCGGCACCTATTATTTTTGGATACGGGCACAGGGAGGGGCCACCTGGTCAGACAGAGACATCTTTTGGGGCGTGGCCTCGGGCACTACCCCCCTGCGGTATCCCACCGGGCAAGGGGCAGTTTCCAATACCGGGGCGGCCTTTGATGGAGCCTGCGGGAACAAGTGGCAGTGGAAGCGCCTTGGTGGCGTTTCTCTCTTGGCAAACCAGACATACGTCCTCAGCTTCTGGGGCGGCGGGGCCGGCTTTGACATCGACCGCATCATCATCACCAACGATAACACCAGTTCCAACCTGCCGCTAAGGAACTCGGAAGCAAACAACGCCCGCACCGGCTGGGCCTGCGAGCGCTGCGACCCGCGCTTTGCCGGGATGCCCGGAGGGCTCGAAGTGGACATGGACCCGGACCCGGAAGAGGAGGACTGGTGGTGGCTGCCCGACTGCAGCGTGGGCGCCCACCCCGATCAGCGGAATGACCCGATTTACAAAGGCGAGCTGCCCATCCGCGACGCGTTGAAAGCCGCGATAAACTTTGTCGACCGCATGGATTTCAGCCTCGACCAGGTCGGCTACGTGGATTACGACACCAACCCACATACTCGAAACGAGCTGGAATGCCTGCGC
>CAZKDJ010000160.1:0-9382 GCA_964551295.1 uncultured Anaerolineales bacterium
CCTTCTTGTTGGCGTTGGCCCTTTTGGGGGTGGTTGGGGTGGGCTTGGAGGCGGAAGTCCTGGGGCCGTGCTGCGTCTACTTTGGGGGGGGGGGTGGGTTCGTCCGCGTCACGGCCAGTAAAGCAGAAGGGCAGACGGCGGTGGATCTGGAGACCCGCGAGTGGGATTATCACGTCAGGCAATTCATGCAAAAGATTGGTTGAGGGAGGACGAAATGAGTGACAAGATCAAAGTGACCATCGATCGAGAAGAGTGCATTCTTTGCGGTGCGTGTTGGGCCGATTGCCCCGAGGTGTTCGAGGAGGGGCCGGACGAGGGACTGAGCCAGATCGTCATGGCCTACCAAGTGGGCGGCGACCCTGCTGTGGGCGGGGTGCCCGCCGATCTGGAGGACTGCGTCACCACCGCCGCCGAGGGCTGCCCGGTAGAGATCATTCACGTGGAAGAGGGAGAATGAGCGAAGAAACTGACGTTCCTCAGGAAAAGATAGACGCGCTGTACGAGCGCTTGGATCGGGAGGCCGAGTCCTCCGGTTACCATCTCAACCCTGACGTCGATTTCACCAAGGGGTTGGTGGAGGGGCTGCTGATCAACGAGGCGCGGTACGGCTATTGGGCCTGTCCCTGCCGGCTGGCCGACGGGGACAAGCAGAAGGACCTGGACATCATCTGCCCCTGCGACTATCGCGATGCCGACCTGCTGGACTGGGGCGCGTGTTACTGCGCGCTCTACGTCTCGGAGGACGTGCTGCGCGGTAAGAAGGTGGTGGGCTCCATCCCAGAGCGTCGGCCGACCGACGAGGGCGAGCGACCCCAGAACCAGCCTGCCCGCGCCCCGACCAAGCCCGGAGGGGAGGATAGGGACGAGGACGCGCTGCCTGTCTGGCGCTGCCGGGTGTGTGGCTACTTGTGCGCCCGCGAGAGGCCGCCGGGCGTCTGTCCTATCTGCGGGGCCAAACACGACCGTTTCGAGCGCTTCTGGTAAGTTAATTCTGTAGGTCACGCTTGCAGTGACGTTTGTTGGCGCGGTCACGTTAAGAACGTGACCTATGTTTTATGGAAAGTGGTGATCTTGTGAGTGCGAAACGGTCGACGTTTGTTTTCATGCTACTGCTCAGCCTGCTGCTGGCAGGCTGCCGGTGTGTACAGGGCCTGTTGCACACACTGGTCGACGTGACGCCTGCGCCGACCGCAGTTCCGTTGCCCACGGCGCGGCTCACCGTCGAGGGGGCGACTCGTGCGCCCTCAGCGACCGATATCCCGACGGCGACCCGTCCGCCGGAGGCGACGACGTCCACCACGGCGGCTACTGCCGCCGCGCCCGCTTCCACGCGCGTCGTGCTGCCTCAGGAGACGATCAACTTGCCGCCGGGGTTCGGCATCTCGGTCTTTGTCTCCGGTCTCAGCGACCCGCGCATGATGGGCCTGGGGCTGGATGGCGCCCTATACGTCGCCGAGCGCGGCGCCGGGCGCATCGTGCGCCTGCCCGATCGCGATGGTGACGGTGTGGCCGAAGACGTCGAGGTCGTCGCCGATGGACTGCGCACGCCTAGCTCCATCGCCTTTTATACGGACGGCTCGCTCTACGTCGGCGAGACGACGCGCATCCTGCGGCTGAGCGATCCGGACGGGGATGGTGTTTTCCAGGAGCAGGAGGTGATCGTCGACGGCCTGCCCAGCGGCGGGCACTCCACCCGCACCGTTCTGTTCAGCTCGGATGGAGCGCATCTCTACGTCTCCGTCGGCTCCTCGTGCAACGTGTGTGTGGAGCAGGATGAGCGCCGGGCGACCATCATACGCTACAATCCGGATGGCAGCGGTGGAGAGGTCTATGCCCGCGGGCTGCGCAACGCTGTGGGCATCACGTTCCGTCCGAGGATGGACGAGCTATGGGTCACCAACAACGGGCGGGATTGGCTGGGCGACGATCAGCCGCCGGAGACGATCTATGTGGTCGACCAGGGCGACGACGCCGGCTGGCCGCGCTGCCACGCCGCCCGGATCGTAGATCCCGATCTGGGCGAGGCGGGGGATTGTGAGGGGGTGGCCGAGCCGGTGGTGGAGATGCAGGCACATACGGCGCCGCTGGGGCTGGGGTTTTACACCGGCGAGCAGTTCCCGGAGGAATATCGGGGCGATCTGTTCGTCGCGCTTCACGGCTCGTGGAACCGCACGGTGCCCGTTGGGTACAAGGTGGTGCGCGTCCCCATGGAGGATGGAGAACCCGGCGCCGTGCAGGACTTTGCCGTCGGCTGGCTGCGCGAGGATGGTTCGAATTGGGGCCGGCCAGTCGACGTGCTCGCCGGGGCGGACGGCAGCCTGTTCATCTCGGATGATGCGGGCGGTGTGATCTACCGGGTCTTTTACGCCGCCGAGTAAGCTTGTATAATACTGTGCAGTCTTGGCTTAGGAGAGTGCTATTCAATGAACACATTCGCCGTACTTCAGCTTTCCGGCTGCGCCGGGTGTGAGGTGTCGCTTCTCAATGCCGAGGAGTGGGTCGGGGAGCACCGGTTGGTGTACATGCCGTTGGTGCTCTCGGCTGCCAATGTGCCGCAGGTGGATATCCTGCTGGTGAGCGGCGGCGTGCGCACCGACGAGGATCTCTACAACCTGCGTCGGGCTGCCAGCCGCGCCGAGTGCGTGGTGGCCGTGGGCACGTGCGCCATCTCTGGGGGCGTGCCCAGCCTAGGCGACCGCGACGAGGTACGCGAGCTTTTCATCGCCGAGGAGGGACGGCGCCACGTGCCACGCCTGCTGCCCCGGTGCAGCCCCATCGATACGGCGGTGGACGTGGCGCTCTATCTACCCGGCTGTCCCCCGACCCCCGAGCTCTTTATGGCCGCACTGACGTGGCCGGCCGAGTTCGAGGCCAGCACCATCGTCTGCCGGGAGTGCGGGCGCAAAAAGCTCAAAGACATGCGGCCCACGCACCTGCTCGGTTTCCAGAAAGGGGAGATACTGCCCGACGTGTGCCTGATCAACCAGGGCTTTTTGTGCATCGGCTCCTCGACCCGTGGTGGCTGCCGGGCACCCTGCCCCCGCGCTGGGCACCCGTGCGTCGGCTGCCGGGGGCCGTCCGATGTGCTCATCGAGAAGGAGTCGAGCGCCTGGTTCTCTAGCATCCAGCGCGTTTTCAAGGCGCTGACCGACATACCGCCCGAGGAGATCGAGGCCGCTCTGCGCTCGCCCCAGTACGCGCTGTTCCTGTTCCAGTTCTCAGATTATGCTGCGCCTGAGCGCCCGCCCAGGCCGAAAGAGAAGGTGCTGTAAGATGGCCAGGCTGACGTTTCCGATGAGCCGCATCGAGGGGCACGCCCAGGTGGTCATCGAGGTGGAGAATGGAAAGGTGGTCTCCGCGCGCTTCCAGGCGACCGAGTTTCGCGGCTTTGAGTATCTGGTGCAGGGGGTGCCGGCAGAGCAGATGATGGTGATCGTGCCCCGCATCTGCGGGGTCTGCTCGACGGCGCACCATGTGGCCGCGGTCAAGGCGCTGGAGGATATCTACGGTGTCACGCCGCCTCCGCTGGCGCAGACGATTCGCGAGCTGCTGATGCTGGGCCAGACCGTGCAGAACCAGGCCACGTCGCTCTTTCTATTCACCATGCCCGACCGGCTGGGTGTCGCCTCCATCTACCAATTAGCGCAGGCGACGAGCGCGGATGAGGCGCAGACCAGGATCGCCACGCGGGCGCTGCACGTGCGGGCGGTGGGCACGCACCTGATCACGACGGCGGGCGGCCAGTTCATCCACCCGATCAAGGCCGTCATCGGCGGCGTCATTAGCGGCATTGGGCCGGAGCAGGCCGCCGCCATGCGCGAGGAGGCGATCGCGGCGCTGCCCGTCGCGTGTGAGCTGTTTGATGCTTACTGGGAGATGTCGGTGGCGCTGAAGGAGCGCATCGGCACCTGGGGCGACGACGCGCCCGCTTGCTACATCGCTGCTGTCGCCGATACGCGTCCCGATTATACCGGCGATGCCATCCGCGTGTTGTGCCCCGATAAGGTGCGCGATACCTTTGCCGCACGCGACTTTCGAGATCACCTGATCTACGAGGAGACCGACTATAGCTACGCCGGCCGGACCAGTTATCGGGGAAACGTCATGCGGGCCAACAGCCTGGCGCGCATCAACATGGCGCAGGCGATGGGCACGCCCCGGGCCGACGCGTATCTGGCGCGCTTCCGGGAGGCGTTCGGCCAACCAGCCCACGCCATCCTACTCTACGATCTGGCGCGCGGCATCGAACTGGTCTATGCGTTAGAGCGGGCGACCGAGATCCTGGCCCAGCCGCTCGAAGGAGAGGATACCGCCGTCCCTTACAGCCCGCGCGATGGTGAGGGATATGGCCTGGTCGAGGCCCCGCGTGGCCCCTTGATCCATCGCTACGTGGTCGAGAATGGACGCATCGCCCACGCTGACTTTATCATTCCCACGGTGCACAACGTGATGGCCATCGAGCGGGCGCTGCGCGTGGCGGCCGAGCGGTACATCACCCCGGAGCGGGTGGACATGGAACTTGAGCACGCTGTGGGGCGGGTCGTGCGCGCTTTCGATCCCTGCATTGCCTGTGCGACGCACTGAGAGCGTAGGACAAATCGCCCGTTTACCTTTTTCATTTACGCCCACCTCCACCTAATCTCCTCCACCGAGGAGCAGGAACTTGGAATGGCCGTCTCCTCCCCTGTGCGAACGCGCATTGCGAATGTGCTCATTGCACACGTCCCGGGATTGTGCTATACTGACTCCGTTCATCCGAGCGGCGGCGAAGGTCTGCCACGATGGCCCAAGGACAGTAATAGGGATCCCTGGTCTCTACTGACGGGGAACGGTGTTCTGTGGAGGATGATAGCTGCGCGCGCTGGAGGATGGCGTCTTTCACCCCCACGCTGGTTGAGATCTCTCCCGCCTTCCTGCGCATCGTGGGCATGCCGAGCGAGGTGCGCAAGGCGGTGGAGCGGGCGCTGGAGCGGCGCAAGAGCGCGCAGGCCCAGGGGGGCGAGGGTCACAAGCGGGTCTTGCAGGCCGGTGGCTTTTTTATGAACCTGGATCAGCACACGGCGACCGTGGATGGGCGGGACGTGGAGTTGACGTCCCAGGAGTTCAAGCTGCTGGCGTACCTCATGCAGAACGCGCACCGCGTGGTGGGCCCGCCCGAACTGGTGCGGGTGGCGCGCGATTATGATCCGGACAGCCTCAACGAGGCGCGCCAGATCATCAAATGGTACATCCACCGTCTGCGCAAGCAGGTTGAGCCCGATCCGTCTAGCCCGCGGCACATCGTGAACATCCGGGGCGTGGGGTACAGGTTCGAGGAGTGAGGATGGTCACCCCCACCTAGCCTCCCCCTCGATGGGGAGGGACCGGAGATCCATTTTCGAGATGGGAGGGGCGAGTCGAAGGCAAGTTCTCCCTCACGGGCGGAAGGGGGTATGCCAAAGCCACCCCCACTTGACCTCCCCCATCGAGGGGGAGGCACTTGAATGCAGCAGGATGGAGAACTTGTATGAATATGCAGATCGGGCTCGTGCTGGGGACGGTCGCCGTGGCGATGGTTCTCTTCGCCCTGGAAAAGATTCCGGCCAGTGTGACCGGGCTCGGCGTGCTGCTCTTTCTGGTCATCGCCGGACTGCTTCCGGTCGAAGAAGCATTTGCCGGCTTTGGCAGCGACGTCTTTTTGATGATCCTGGGCATCATGGTCATGATGGAGGCGCTGGGCCGCACTGGCGTGACCGACGCCATCGGACGCTGGCTTCTGCGATACACCAACACGGGCGAGCGCAAGTTTCTCGTGCTGGTGATGGTGGCGGCGGTGGTTGTGGGCGCGTTCATGAGCAACACCGCCGCCACGGCCTTTTTCCTGCCCATCGTGATCGGCCTGGCCCGCCGGGCCAAGCTCAGCCCGGCCAAGTTCTTGATGCCCCTGGCGTTTGCCTCGATCCTGGCCAGCTCCATCACCCTGATCGGCACGTCCACCAACATCGTCGTCAGCGGCATGATGGGCGACTATGGCATGGCGGGGATCGGCATGTTCGAGTTGGCGCCCGTCGGTCTGCCGATTGCCCTGGTCGGTCTGGCGTACATGATCCTGTTAGGACGGCACCTGGTTCCCGACCGCATCCCGGAGGAGGATTTCGAAGAATTCAGCGCGCGGATCTATCTTTCCGAGTTCCTGCTCAAGGCGGACTCTCCCCTGATCGGGCAGACGCTGAAAGAAGCCGGGTTGGGCGAAAAGCTGGACCTGAAGGTGTTGCGCATCATCCGCGATGGCTCGCGACACATTGTGCCTAAACCGTCCACCAAGCTGAAGGCGAAGGACGTTTTGCTCGTTGAGGGGCAGCGGGAGGACATCCTGCGGGCCAAGGACATGGACGCGGTCGCTATCAAGGCCGAGGCCGAGTTGCCCGATTACGATCTGGACCCCGAAGAGATCGGTTTGGCGGAGGTGATCCTCCTACCGGGCTCGCCCCTGGCCGGTCGCACACTCAAGGGATTGAACTTCCGCATGCGATACGGGCTGCAGGTGCTGGCCATCAATCGTCACGGCGAGACGTTGAGGCGCAAGCTGAGCCATGTGCGCCTGCGCACGGGAGACGTGTTGGTGGTGCAGGGGGAGCGGTCGCACATCCAGTCGCTGGAGCGGCAGAATCTGTTTCGCATCCTGGGCTCGGCCGAGGACGGGCGTCCCAATCGGGCGCGGGCGCCGATGGCGATTGGGATTTTCGTCGGCGTGATCGTCGTGACCACGCTCAACCTGCTGGCGCTGCCCGTGGCCATGCTGCTGGGGGCGCTGCTGGTGTTCGTCACGCGCTGCATCACACCCGAGGAGGCCTACAGCCGCGTCAATTGGAAGCCCTTGATCCTCATCGCCTGCATGCTGGGGCTGGGAAAGGCGATGGAGCTGACTGGTACGGCCCAGTTCCTCGCGGATCGAGTCGTGGCCTTGATGGGTGCAGGCCGCCCCATCTGGCTTTTGAGCGGGTTTTTCGCCCTGACGGTGTTGCTGACCCAGCCCATGTCGAATCAGGCGGCGGCCGTCGTCGTCCTGCCGGTGGCTATGCAGACCGCCGGTCAGTTGAACTTGGAGGCGCGCACCTTTGCTATCATCATCGCCCTGGCAGCGAGTTGCTCTTTCCTCACGCCGCTGGAGCCGGCCTGCCTGCTCGTCTACGGCCCGGGCCGCTACCGTTTTGGGGATTTTCCAAAGGTCGGTGCTTTGTTGACGGTGCTGATCTATGGCATCGTCATCCTCCTGGTGCCGCTGTTGTGGCCGATCTGACCCCTCTTTCTTGGCCTCCAACCCATTTCCAACTCTGGCAACCCAGCCCGGCCTCACGTCCAACCATGCCCGGCATTGGAAGACGGTATTTGTGCTATCCTAACAAGAGGAGGTAGTTATGGTCGTACTGAGAATTCTGATCGGAATTGCCCTGCTCCTACTTGGGCGCAAGTTGTTCTGGCTGTTTGTCGCCGCCATCGGTTTCATCGTGGCCATGGACCTGGTGGTGCGCCTGTTTCCCCAGTCCGCGACCCTGATTGCCGTGGTGGCCGGCCTGGCGGCCGGCGTGATCGGCGCCCTGCTGGCCGTCTTTTTGCAGCAGGTGGCCGTGGGCGTGGCTGGCTTCCTGGCCGGGGGCTATATCGTCCTCAGCTTGCTGGATGTCTTTGGACTGGGCGAGATGACGGTTCTGGCCTGGGCGCTCGTCTTTGTGGCCGGTATCGTGGGGTTCGTCCTGGTCCTGGCTCTGCTGGAGTGGGCGCTGATCGTGCTCTCCTCCCTGAGCGGCGCCGGCCTCATTGTCCAATCGATTGACCTGAGCCGCCCGTTGGCGGTGCTGGTGTTTATCGTGGCCCTGGTCGTCGGCATCGTCGTCCAGGCTCGGATGTTGAGAAAAGAACGGTATTAAGAGAAAAGGAGGTTTTTGTGAACAAGGACTATCCATACGGGGAAGGGGTTGTAAAGTGGGTTTCCACCGAGGCGACCGCAAACCAGCAGCAGGTGGTGCGTTACGGGAACGGGACCTGGTCGATGCGGGGGACGTGGTGGTTATCACCGCCGGTGTGGCCTGCTCGGAGCCCGGCACGACCAACCTGGTGCGCGTCCGCGTCGTGGAGTGAGGGATGGAGGTCGCGGTGCTAGAGCGATTGTTCGCTGAACTCTCCTTGGCAGTTTGGGAGGACACCGAGGGGAAGACACGGTCCACGTTCGAGTATGAGATTCCGGCTAGAATTCTATACACGAGGGACAGGCTGCAATGGCTTTGATTCGGGTTACCAGAGAGATCACCATCGACGAGAACGAGCTCGAAGAGCGATATTTTCACGCCTCGGGGCCGGGTGGACAGCATGTGAACAAGGCGGCCTCGGCGGTGCAGCTGCGCTTCGATGCGGCGCATTCCCCCGCGCTGTCCGATGACGTGCGTCAGCGGCTGATCGACTTGGCCGGCAACCAGGTGACGGACGACGGGGTGCTCCTCATCGATGTGCAGCGCTTTCGCTCCCAGCGCCGGAACCGGCGCGACGCGCGCAAGCGACTGGTGGCCTTGATCCGTCAGGCAGCCAAAAAGCCCAAGCGACGTCGCAAGACCAAGCCGTCGCGTGCCGCGAAGGAGCGCCGCCTGGAGGAAAAACGGCGCCGCAGCAAGAAAAAGCGGCTGCGCAAGCCACCGCGAGAGTGGTAAAAAGGAGAGCGTATTCCCCGACGATTACCTCGCGCCCCATCGCCATCCCGATGGAACGTGTCCACTGTGCGGCGAGCCCGTCGAGCGGGTCAAGGTCTCGAGGCGCAGCGCCTACTACTGTCCCAACCGGCAGGGCGAATCGGCACGCTAGATTGGCTCTCTTGGACGGGGGAGGCTAGGGGGTCAGGTCTCTGCCCGGCGCGCAAGGCGGCGGGTCTTGCGTGGACGCTTGGCCTTTCTGGGCGCACCCGGCGACGAGATGGTCCTCGTGGCCTCATCGCATTCTTTCTGCTTCCGTGGGTCAAAGCCCAAGCGGTCAAACACGTATCCGAGCCGCTTTAGGATCTTTTCTCGGCTAAGACCTGTCCCCTGCAGCGAGTGACTATTGGGGCTCTGGTAATTGCGCGACCTGATCGTCTCGCATTGCAGCACGCTGGCAAAGGCTGGACCGATGTCCAGGCCGAAACGATCATAGATCGAACGAACTATCTCGTCAGGCGTGTCGACCATCGCGTGGAAGTTGACCACGATGTGGTTCTGCTTCGGCGCGTGGGCCAGGCGCTCGAGGGGATAGGCATACCAATGGTCGATCATGTCAAGAATGCGAGAAAAATCGGAATGTTCCTCGAATGGGCTTCCCATGATTTCCCACTCGAGTTTGAGCATGCTTGCGAAAGAAGGGATCACGTCCAGGGGGTTGC
>CAZKDJ010000161.1:0-9336 GCA_964551295.1 uncultured Anaerolineales bacterium
CGGATGGAGCGCATCTCGCTGCCCATCGGCTTGAGGTCGGTCAGCTTGACCTCTTCGGCCAGCGCGCAGCTCTCGCCCTCCGCCTCGATCGTGCGGTAGAGCGTGATCTCGCCCTCCACGATGCGTCCTGGCTTGGGCACGATGCGCAGGATGGAACGGGCGGTGACCGACTTGCCACACCCACTCTCGCCTACCACACCCAGCGTCTTGCCCCGCTCGATCGCCATGTCGACCCCGTCCACAGCTCGGACGGTTCCCTCGTCCAGGAAGAAATAGGTTTTCAAGTTCTCTATTTTGATGAGTATATCGCTGCTGCTACCATTGTTCCCGTTGTTCATTCCCATACCTAGTACTCCCGGCTAATGCTTATCGAGCGTAGGGGTCGGCGGCGTCGCGCAGCCCATCCCCCACAAAGTTAAAGGCCAGCACGGCGGTGACGACGAAAAGGACAGGGGTCAACACCCACGGCGCCAACGCCAGCGAACGCACGTTGTTGGCCTCTTGCAGCAACACACCCCAACTGATGGCCGGCGCGCGCAGCCCCAGGCCGATGAAGCTGAGGCCGGTTTCGGCCAGGATCATGTTGGGGATGGCCAGCGTCAGCGAGGCGATGATGTAACTGAGAAAAGAAGGTACCATGTGCCGCAGGATGATGCGGATTTGGCTCGAGCCGGCCAGGCGAGCGGCCATCACAAAGTCCTCCTCGCGCAGGGCAAGAAAGCGACCACGCACCACCCGCGCCATCCACGTCCAGCCGATGAGGGAAAGGATCACCGTGATGCCAAAGTATAACCGGAGGATGGGCCAGTCGGATGGCAGAGCGGCGCTGAGCGCCATCCACAGCGGGATGGAAGGGATAGAGCGGATGAACTCGATGATGCGCTGGATGATCGTGTCGACTTTGCCGCCGTAGTAGCCGGAGACGCCGCCGAGGACGACACCCAGGGTCAGGCTGAGAAAGACGCCCACCATGCCGATGGAGAGCGAGATGCGCGCGCCGTAACACAGGCGGGAGAACATATCCCGCCCCAGGCGATCTGCCCCCAGCAGGAAGATGCCCTGTTCCTCTTGCGGGACGGGCAGGCCAAAGAGATGCACATCCATCTTGAAGAGGCCCCACATCTCATACTCGGTGCCGTGCACAAAGAACTGCACCGGGTAACGGGCCTCGGTGTCTTCAGTGTAAATGTTGCGCCTCGTCTCCGGGTCCCGTTCGCGGATCACCGCGTAGACGAACGGCTGGAAGGATTTGCCTTCGACGTCGCGGGTGCGAATCTTGCTGGGCGGCGCCAGCTTGTATTTAACAAAGTATTGCTCGGGATTATAGGGGGCTACAAACTCACAAAAGATGCCCACGAAGTAGTACACTGCCAAGATGCCCACACTGAGCAGCGCCATTTTGTGCTTGCGAAATCGCCACCACATCAACTTCCAGTAGGGGGCGACGTATATCTTTTCCTCCTCGCCCGGGATTGCTACGTCGCTTTCGATTTCCTCGGGTGCGTTGCTTGCCCGTTCCAAATCTGCCATTGTCCCCTATCCTCCCAGGCGAATGCGTGGATCGACCCACGCCAGCAGGACGTCCGAGACTAGCGTGCCGATGACGGTCATCGCGCTCAGCAGCAGCAGAAAGCTTCCTGCCAGATACATGTCCTGCGACATCAAGGCCCGCAGCATCATCGGCCCGGTCGTCTGCAGGCTGAGCACGTACGCGACCAGCGTTTGCCCGGAGATCAGACTGGCCAGCGACCAACCGACGGTGCTGAAGAAGGGGTTCAGCGCCACCCGCACCGGGTATTTCCAGACCAGCTTTCCTTCCTTGAGCCCTTTAGCCCGCGCCGTCTCTACGTAGGGCTTGTTCAACTCATCCAACAGGTTGGCTCGCGTGGTGCGGATGGACCCGGCCGTGCTACTGATGGCGATGATCACGACGGGAATCCAGATATGCTTGAGCATGTCTATCAACTTGTCCAGACTCCATGGGGCCAACAGGTAGTCTGGGGAGAACAGCCCTCCGACGTTCAAATTAAGCCGGGTCATCGCGAGCCACATGATGACCAGGGCGATCATAAAACCCGGCGTGCCTGCGCCGATGAAGCTGATGACGGACATGGCATAGTCGAGGATGGAGTACTGGTGCGTGGCAGAATAGACCCCCACCGGGATGGCCACGAACCAGCTCACCAGGATAGCGACGAGGGAGAGCGCCATCGTCAACCCGATGCGTTCCCAGATCAGTTCCTTGACCGGTTTGTGCCACTCCATGGACTGGCCCCAGTCTCCGCGCAGGATGATGCCGCTCATCCACTTGTAGTATTGCACGTAGATGGGTTGGCCCAGCCCATAGCGCTCCTCTAGCGCCTCGAGCGCTTGCTGGTCGATCGTATCGCCTATCTCGCTCAACTGGGCCGCGTAGGTGGTCAGAAAATCGCCCGGCGGAAGTTGGATGACGATAAAAGAAATGACCGAGACGACGAATAGGGTTGGGATCATGAACAAAATGCGCCGCAGGATATAACCCAACATATACTACCTCCAAGAATGCCCGACTTTACGAAGCGTTGGATGATCGGGTACATCGGGGTGGAGGGCGGAACAGATGTTCCGCCCTCCACTGATGCATCACGTGACACGTGCTACATATGGTTCTCAGGGTCCTCCCAGTAGTGGGTCTCCGTTCCCAGGAAATGCTCGTCGGCGACGGTGTCATCTGCCGGCATCCCATCCAGGTAACCCCGGTAGCCGTTCTTGACGATGCACGGGGCCGGCTGGTTGCCTAGATAGCCGATCATGGGCAGCTCCTCGGCCCAGATATCGAGGATCTGGAAGAACATCTCGGTCTGCCTGTCCGGGTCGGGCTCCTGCTCGACCTGCGTCCAGATGTTCCAGATATCCGAGATCCAGTGGTCCTCGGGCGGCTTTTCGGCGTTGGGATCGTTGGGATCGTGCAGATAGATACCCCAGGCACAGGCCCACGGACGGTCGGTCTGGTACCCCCGGAAGATCACGGCCAGTGGCGCCAGGGGCAGCAGCGTCCGGTCGCCGCCCCACCAGGCGGCCTCGATGTCGTTGGCCGCAAAGCGCTCCTGGTACAGCGAGCGCTCGTTGTACTTGTAAGCAGCCTTGATACCTATATCGGCAAAGTATTGGCCGAGTAACTGGGCTGCGTCCTCGTCGGGTTGGCCAGCCTCGGCAGTGCCCACGATCTCAAAGCTGATGGGGTTGCTGCCGTCCTTCCACAGGCGGAAGCCGTCGGCGTCCTTCTGATCGTAGCCGGCCTCGTCCAGCAGCCGGGCGGCCTCGGTCGGGTCATAGTCCAGGTAGACATTCGACAGCTTGGGGTAGTACTGGGGCGACTCCTCCATCGGGCTGTACTGGCGCGGTGTGTGAAAGCCGTCGTAAACCAGCTCGTTCATCTCGTCGCGATCGACGGCCAGTGAGAGGGCGATGCGCACGTTCCGCTCGTTAAAGAACTCGCGCAGGTCCTCGTTCTGGGTGGTGAGGTTGCACTGCAGGCATTTGTGATTGGCCGTCTTTTGGACAAAGACGTGGTAGTCGCCGGCCGCCTCGTTCTCCTTGTAGAGCGTAAAGTTGGCCATGGACATTCTGCGGGACTGGAAGTCGATCTCGCCGTTGGTGACCCACAGGTTGAGCACCTCGTCCTGCTCGAACAGGCGGTGCTGGATCTTGTCGAGGTAAGGGAGCTGGTTGCCCTCGGGATCCACGCCGTAAAAGTAGGGATTCCGCTCCATGAGGAACAGCTCCTCAGAGAGCGAGTTCATGGCCAACCACGGGCCGATCCCGGGGCGCTCGGGGTTCAGGCACCAGTAGCCCCTGTCGAGGTAGTAATCCGCCCAGGTATCAAAACCTGCCGCCGTCGCTGCTGCTTCCAGAGCGTCCTTATCGTCGGTAAAGTCGATGTGGAACTGCTTCATGTAGTGGCTGGGCGTGAGGCAGCCGACGCCGAACGATTCCATGCCGGTGCCACGGGTGAGGTCGTAGATGAAGAGCGTCTTGGGGACGGGGAACTTCATCTTGACGGCGTAATCGTTGACCTTCTCGAGCTCCATAAAGAGCTTGTCTGAACCGACGGTGGCCGTCCACTTGACGTAGGGCGAGGGGAACAGATCTGTGTTGCCGGCCTCGTTCTCGTACCACCACACAACGTCGTCGGCGGTGAACTCGGTGCCGTCGGACCACTTGGTGCCCTCGCGGAAGTAGAAGGTCCACTCGCTGGCGTCGTCGTTCGTCTCCCACGACTCGCAGAAGTGGGGCTGCACGTTCAGGTCGATGTCCCACCAGGCGAAAAAGTGATCGTTCGCCTTGGTAGGGCCCCAGCGGTCGGAGACGCCCTTGAACGCCCGGCGCATGGTGCCGCCATAGTTGCCGATGCCGTCGTTGACCGGCAACACGCACGGGTTTTTGGGCAATCGCTTGTCTACCGGGGGCAGTGCTCCACTGGCTACCAGCTCAGCCAGCATCGGCGCTTCGTTGTAAGCGCTCGGCGGCACTGCGGTGGGTGCTGCTTCCTCCGCCGTCGGCTGTGGTGGCGTCTCTACAGAGGGGCAGCAAGCGGTAGCTACTGCACCTGCTGCGGCCACTGCCGACAGGCTCAGGAACTCGCGCCTCGTGATCTTGTGTCTTTGCGACATGTCTTCCTCCTAATTTGTAGGCTGTTGGTCTTGCATGAACAACGTCTGTTTACATACTCCCTATGGCCGTCAATTTATTCGCCAATCACCTCCTTTTTGCTCGGTTTTCCTAGTCAAGCTCCTGGCAGCGAGCCTATGATTCGCTCCAAGGAGCCTGGTCTGAGCGTAACTGATACAATGGCCTCAGGTTACGCGCCCGGTCTGTCCGAGTACACCGGCCAGTTGCAATTCTTCTGCCCGATGGCAACTCACAAAGTGATCCGGTCCTATCTTGCGCAAGGCTGGCTCTTCCGTCTTGCAGAGATCGATGCAGTATCGGCAGCGCGGATGAAAGTAGCAACCGCTGGGTGGATTGGCCGGATCGGCTACCTCGCCGGGCAGCACGATCGGCTCGCCGCGCAGGCGCGGATCGGGCTTGGGCACCGCCGAGAGCAGCGCCTCGGTGTACGGATGCATGGGGTTGAGGAACAGCTCGCTCGTCGTGGCGGTCTCCACCAGCTTGCCGACGTACATCACGGCCACGCGGTCGCTGATGTGCTCGACCACGCTCAGGTCGTGCGAGATGAACAGATAGGTGAGGCCGAACTCCTCCTGCAGGTCCTGCAGCAGGTTCAGGGTCTGCGCCTGGATGGAGACGTCGAGGGCGGAGACCGGCTCGTCGCAGATGACGAGCTGCGGGTTGGGGGCCAGGGCGCGGGCGACGCCGATGCGCTGCCGCTGCCCGCCGCTGAAGGCGTGCGGGTAGCGGTTCATGTATTCCGATCGCAGGCCGACTACCTTGAGGAGCTCGGCCACGCGGTCCTGCAGCTCCTGCCCCTTGGCGATATTGTTCACGGTCAGCGGCTCGCCCACGATCTGCAGCAGCGTCATGCGGGGGTTGAGGGAGGAGTAGGGGTCCTGGAAGATCATCTGCATGTTCTGGCGCAGGTTCTTGAGCTGTTGCTTGTCCATCTTCCCGATGTTGATGCGTCCCAGGTTTCGATCCTGGAACCACACTTCGCCTGCGGTGGGCTCGTAGGCGCGCAGGATCAGCCGGCCGGTGGTCGTCTTCCCACATCCGCTCTCGCCCACCAGACCGAGCGTCTCTCCCTTGCGGATGTAGAAGCTGACGCCATCCACGGCCTTGACGGAGCCGACCTGCCTGGATATCAGGAATCCGCGCGAGATGGGAAAGTGTTTCTTGAGGTTCTTCACGTCGAGCAGGAATTGATTGTTTTCAGATCCTTCGGCCACGGTCCTATCGTCCTTTCGTAATGTGATCGCGCCCTAGACCAGCGCCTGGATACCATAGATCAGGCCCAGGAATACCAATTCGGCGGTCAGTATTTGCACCGCACGCTTGAGCATTATCAGCAACTCCTCATCGGCCAATTCACGAAAGTACCCCTCGGTGACTATCACGAAGAAGAGCCATACCAGGCCCACGGTCACTGACCCGATATAGTTCCAAAGCTGCAGCGACCAGTAGCTCACCCGCAGCAGTTCTATGGGGACGTCGGTGACGATAAAGCTCCTCAGATACAGCACCGCCACCAGCGATAAAATCGCAGAGAGCAGCCAGATAGCGTATCCAAGAGCGACCTGAGTAATTCGTTTTACCATTTGTTACGTCACGTTGTTGCACCGGTGGATCATGCCGGGCGAGCTTCACAGCATGACTCTCGTTCGACGAGGTAATTGCGCACCCAGATATTCCCGTGCACAACTTCGTTGCTTTCGATCTGCCTCAGCAAGAGCTCGGCGGCCAGGTAACCAACTTCGGAGTGAGAGAATCGTACCGTCGTGAGGCGAGGCAAGCCCTCGGGCGGCTGCCTGGCATCGTCCTGGCCGATGACGGAAACGTCTTGAGGGATGCGCAGCCCTGCTTCCTGCAGCCCCTGCATAACCTCTATAGCTCTGGCGTCGTGGTCCGCCAAGATAGCCGTCACGCCTGGGCGACGTTTCATGAGAGCTTTGGTCGCTTCGATCGGGTCATCTGCTATGATGATCAGGCTCTCGTCAACCTCGCCGTTGAGTTTGTTCATCTTTTCACGATAGCAGTCCAATCGCCACTGGCACCAATCGTACTGACCATCCGTATCTCCAGCCACGAAAGCTATGGCCCGATGTCCCAAACCGATCAGATGATCGAGCGCGAGGCAGGCCTGCTTGTAGTGATCGTGCCCGACCGTGCTGACGGGCATATCCGGCCAGTTGCGGCAAAGTACGACGACGGGTGTACCCTGTTTCAGAGCCTGAACGACGGACTCGCTATCTCGGCAAAGGGCTGGTCCCATGAGCAACAGGCCCGCAGGCTGTAACCCCTCACTATCCAGAAAATGAGGGCCGATCTGCCCAAGTCCCGCTTTTGGGAAACCAGCAAGGATAGTGAGGTGGACGTGTGCCTCTTGGGCAAAAGCCCGAGCGCCCCTCAGAAAACCGGGGATGATACTGTATGACTCGGTGCGCTCCACGTCTCGTAAGTGGTAAATGATAGCGAGGGTTCTCTGCGCTGGGGAACGCAGCGGGCGGCGTTCAGGCAGGTGGTAGGCGAGTTCCTCCGCCGCCAGCAAAACAGCCTGCTGCGTTTCCGGGGTAATACCGGGCTTTTTATTAAGCACCATCGAGACGGTTGCCTTTGAGACACCGGCTCGCCGGGCCACGTCTTTCATGGTTGGGGGCATACGCGGCCTTTCGGGACGGACCGAATTAAACAAACAGGGCGTTTGTTCAATAAAAATCTTATCACATTCTGCGTGGCTTGTCAAGAGACCGTAATTATTCACGGTAACCCCAAACCGGTTTCTGGCCAGCTGCCTAACTGGCTAATTCGAGTCATCCAAGCATTGTGGGCAACGGCTCACCATCTGCAAAGCTGCTGGCGTAGAGAAATTGGTAGACCTCGTGGACGTAGAACTGTGGATCGGGCTTGTCTGGCAAGCTGTTCACGAACGCCGCCTCGATCTCCTCGGCCCGCCGTGAGCTAATGCCCGAAGAGACCTCATACTCAAAATAGTAGGCCAGGTCCTGCTGGGGGCCGGGCGGCCTTATCCGACTGATATCGTATGCTTCCGGGTCTTTAAAAGCGCGGGCGTACCGCTCCAGCAGAAAGGTGCTCGAGCTGATCGAGTGAATGACGCCCCGGTTGGCTCGGAAGAACTCGATGGTTTCGCGCGCGTCCTGTTCCGTCTCGCCCGGAAAGCCAAAGAACAAAAAGGTGTGGTTCCAGATGCCTGCCGCTGCACTGTCCCGCAAGATGCGCTGCATCGTTTCCAGATTGGTGCCCTTGTCCATGCGGTCGAGCACACGCTGCGAGCCGGACTCTATGCCAAAGCTCAGCAGGCGGCATCCGGCCCGGCGCATCTGCTTCAATAGGTCGGCGGTGATACCTGGCTCACAGCGGGCGCAGGTCGCCCAACTGAAAGAAGTACCCCTTTCGATGAGCAGGGATGAAAGCGCCCGCAGCATACGTGGTGTGAGCGCTTCGTCGGCAAAGAAAAACTTGTCCGTGTTGTATGCCTCGGATAGAGTCGTCATTTCCTCGACCACGCGCTCTGCCCGCAATTCGTCAAAATGCTTGGATTCGCCATAGCCGACGTTGCAGAAAGCGCAACGTCCCCAGTAGCAGCCCCGTGAGGCCCAGACGGGCAGCACGCGCGCCGGCGTCAAATACGAGTCCAGGGGCAAGCCGTCAAAGCTGGGGATGGGCAGGCACTCGGTCGGCTCCGGCTCTTTGAACCCGTTGACCCGCACGCCCGATCCATCGTGGTACATCAGGTTGGGCACGGTGGAAAGATCCGCCTCACCATCAGGTGCGCCATCCAGGGCTTTGATGAGTCCCAACAGGGCTACCTCGCCCTCGAAAGCGATGGCGCTATTGAACAACTCCCATAGGATTTCCGCCTTGGGCAGCAGCTCGTGCCAGCCTGTGATCAGCTTGCCTCCCAACGTCACGTGAGTGGAGAGACCAGCCTCTTTGATCAGGGAGGCCAGAGTGAAAGCAGCGACGATTTGCTCGGATGAGGTCAGCGAGATGCCCACTACATCGGGTTTTTCGTCGCGAATCTGCGGTATGATCGTGGTCTCGAGTAGGTTGCGGAAAAAGTTGAAGTGGGTGTCTTGGGTGGCAGCGCGGATGGCCTGGCTAATGTCGATTGGATAGGCGGACCGATATCCTGTGATGCCGAACTCGGAAGGAAAGAAAGGAATGGAAGCGAGCATAAGGCCGTCGGCTAGCGTCAACAGGGCCTCCCGGCCAGCAGACACGTCGAAGAAGCGTTCGCTGTGCATGGTCGCCTTGGCCTGATCGATGTCGGCGACGATTCGTTGCCCCTCTCGCTTGGCCCAGGCGATAGCTTCCAGGTTAGCCTGCTGCAGGGCAGCATTGAGCCCCTTTAGTGGGACGCGTTTCTCCTCCTTGCGCAGCCGGCGCAGCGTCGCGCGCAGATGTGTGCTAGTGAGAACCCGGTCAAAGATCTCGACGTTGAGATCGCGCTGTATGACCTCGACACCATTCGCCTGCAGGTGTGCCGTCAATGCAGGCAGCGCCAGGTGGGGCATCAAAGGGTGCCAGTGGGGTGGGAAGACGAGCAAGACCTTCACAGGGAAAATCCTTTTTTTCTCTCCGACAACTTGCTAGGAGTGAGGGTGAGTATCATCTCAATATCTTGGGGGAATGTAGGTCGGATTGGCAATCCGACTTACT
>CAZKDJ010000162.1:0-9335 GCA_964551295.1 uncultured Anaerolineales bacterium
CCCATCTTCCCCTACTTGTTGAGAAGATACTAATTGTGAATGATTTGCTCTAGCGCGTCTATGTGCTCGGAAAAGGCGCTGTGTCCCTCCGGCGTGATCGCAACCCACGTCTTGGGCCGCCGGCCTGCAAAGGTTTTTTCTATGCCCACGTAGCCCGCCTCCTCCAGTTTTTGCAGGTGAACGCTGAGGTTGCCATCGGTCAGCTCCAATAGATCGCGCAGGAAGACAAAGTCGGCCTTTTCGTCCGCCTCCAGGCTGGTCAGCGCGGCCATGATGCGCAGCCGAGTGGGTTGGTGGATCAGGGGATTCAATTCACCCATGGCCTATGTCCTTGAACATGCTATCCACAGACCGCTTCCGATCAGCAAGCCTCCCCCCAGAATTGCCATTGCCAGGCAAAAGTGACTGGGTATCAGTAAGAATGCGCTTATCGCCAGCACGCCGATTGAGGCGCCGGCTGCGGTAATTAGCCAGTGATAAAAGAGGCCAAATTGTGCGTAGCCCATAGCGAAGGTGAGCAGGATCACCAGCCCGATTTGGATGCCGTCGGTTATGTCAAAGAGCCAGACGAGCAGCAAATCGAAAACTGCCAGAGCCCACCAGAAGAGAAAAATTGGCCACCACAGTGGCGTCCTCACGCCACTGCGTCGCGTCGAGCGTGTCGCAATCCAGATCATTGCGCCGGTTCCCGCGATGCTTATCACCGCCCAAGTCCAATTGATGTATCCATCCGGCAGGAACTGGGTTGCCGTAAAACCAATGAGCCACATCACGCCAGCGATGACCATCGACCAGCCGCCATGCTTACCGGCTTCTCTCTGGGTGCGGTCCATGATCTGGCGGATGGCCTTGAGATCGTCAAGTGCTTGGTTACGGTCCATCATCTCGCTCCCTTGGCCCGTGCGCCGGAGCGTACCATCCACAGCCCGATGCCGATCAGCAACCCGCCGCCCAGCAGCGCGGCTGCTAGAAGAAAATAGTCTGGTATCAGGAAGGATGTGCCTACTGCCGCCGCTGCAATCGCGACCCCGACCATGCACAAGGGCCAATATGAAAAGAGAAGCCCCATTTGCACGATCCCCAGAGCGGTTGTGATCAGAGCAAGTAGCAATATGTGATGGGTGGTGCGTGGCCCAAATAACCAGACGAACAGCGCGGCAAAGACGCCCAGGGCCAGCCACGAGAGCATGATGGACCGCATGACGGGTGAGCTTACGTGACCCTGGCGGGTCAAACGCAGCCACAGCCAGGCGATGACCAGCAGCCCGATGGTGTTCACCACCAGCCATACCCAGCCAGCGAGGTGCTCCGGCAAGGACTGCTGGCCCAGGAACCCGATCAGCCACATCACGCCCCCGGTCACGCTGAGCCAGCCACCTTCGCCGGATGTGGATTGGCGTGTGCGATCCATGATCTGCCGGATGGCTTTGAGGTCGTTTAGAACTTGTCTCTCGTTCATCTTCTCTTTCCCATAAAGTACTTTACATCGTAAAGTATTCTACATCAAAAACGATTTTCTGTCAAGCGACTGGACTGCCTGCCATAGGCCTGCTCGACTTTTTTCACCAGTCTGTTCCAGGCAAACTTTTCTCGCAAGTCTTGGGCGGCTGCTCGCCCCAAATTTTCGCGCAATGATGTATTCTCCAGCAACCGTGTCACTGCTTCGGCGAATGCCTCCACATCCCCTGCCTCCACCAGCCAGCCGGTCTCGCCGTGGCGGATATACTCCCTGTTCTGGCCCACCGCCTCGGTCACGACCGGCACCCCCGCTGCCAGCAGATCCAGCAGCTTGACCGCGCATTTGCAGCGGTTGATCAGCGTGTCGTCAAATGGATAGATGGCGAGGGTGGCTCGAGAGAAGTGGGCGGGAAGGGTCTCGGCGGGGACCCAGCCAAAGTAGGTGATGTCGTGCGTGATGGATGATGGGTGATGCGTGACTTGCGATGAGTGATCGGCAACAGTCAGCCAGTGTTGCCTAGCCAGGCGGAATAATTCTTCTTCCTCGCCAAACAGTCCCTTGCCCACGACGTACAAGCGTACCTCCGGTACCTGCTCGCGCACCCGGCGTAGCACCTCGATCACGCGCGAGACGGGAAACTCGAAGAAGCGTGTGTAGAGCAGGATGCAGGGGGCAGGATGCAAGATGTGATTCTCTTTTGCCTCTTGTCTCTTGCTTCCTGCTTCCTGCTCCTTTGTTACCCCATTGGGCACGTAAAATACCCGCTCCGACGGTATGCCCATCGCCCACACCAGGCTTTCCAGTGCGCGACTGGCGACGGTGATCGCATTGGCGTGAGTCAGCCCCCAGCGCTCTTGCCAGGCAAAGAAGCGTCGCTGAGCGGGCGTGTAGCCGCCGATCTCGTTCCAGCCGCCGGGACCCTCCCAGTCGTCGGTATCGACCACCAGGCGCGGCCTGTGCTTACGGGGCAGCCTGGTCAGCAGCCAGTGGGTCAGGCCGCTGTAGGCCTTGGGCTTGAAGAGGTGCACCACGTCGGGATGCAGGGCCAGCGTCCGGTGGGCTAACCGCAGGGCGATCAGTACGTGGAACAGGCCTGGGATATGCGGCGGTAGCGCGATGTTTTCGATGGCGACGCCGTCCTCCTGCCACGATTTCCCCGCGTCTTCTGGATTCTGCCAGGGAGGGAGGAGTAGCGTCACGCTGTGCCCTCGTGCAGCCAGCGCCTTGGCCATCGGCAGCGCGCGGACGCTCATCGTCCCTCGAGGCCGCATTCCGAAGGGGCCTACCATCACGGCGTTCATGGCCTCATTTTACTTGGATTGAGTGCGGCGTCAAACGGAGAATCACTTCTTCATGTGAAGGCGCACCAGCACCACGCTGGTCAGGATAAGGATGCCGCCTGCGGCCTGCAGGGGCGACATCGCCTCCCCCAGAACGAGGACGGACAGCAGTATCGACAGAAACGGCTCCAATGCGCCGATGATAGTCGCCCGCGCAGGCCCCAGCAGACCGATACCCCACCACAGGAACATGATCGCCAGGACGGTGGAGACGACGGCGAACAGGCCGGCCCAGATCCATCCCGCGGGCTCGAACTGGAACGAGAGTTGACCCGAGAGCAGCGCGTAAAAGAACGTGCCCACCATCGCCCCCACGACCATCCAGGCCGTGCTTATGCCGGGAGGCGCGCCCCGCGTCCAACGCTGGCCGACGAGCACGTAGAGCGCGTTGACTACCACGTTGAGCAGCATCAGCCAGACGCCGGTCATGGCGACGCCTTCGAACGGGCGCCAGAAGAGCGCCACGCTCCCTGCCAGGACGAGCGCGAGGGCCAAAATCCGCGGTACGTCTGGCACGTCGCCGAGGAACAGCCAGCTTCCCAAGCTGACCAACAAGGGATATATGGACACGATCAGCGAGACGAGCCACGCCGGCGTCGTGCTCAACGCGACGAACCATGTCGTCCCCAGGGTGGTATAGGCCAGAAATCCCAGCAGGAACAGGGCCAAGACCTGTGTGCGGGGCAGCTTGACCCAGCGCCGAGTCAGCAACAGGAAGCCGATCAAAACGATCGACGCGATGGCAAAGCGCAGGAATATGGCCGTGCCCGGCAGGATACCGGCCTGGTAAGCATAGCGCACAAAGATGATCGCGGTGGAGTACGAGATGGCCGAGAGCGCGGCAATCGTCGTGCCTTTGCGCAAGTCAGCGTCGGATGGTTCAAGGGTTGTGTGCGTCATGGTCGGGCCTTGCGTGGGGAGTGAAGGTCAGGGGGCGTTGTCAGAAATCAGACCGTTGATCTCGGGCGTCCAGCGCTCGGCGGCGGTGCGCACCTGGTCGTCCTTGGTCATCGTGCCGTTGTAGGGCATCAGATCCTCGTGGGCAGTCCAGCCCGAAAGCACCATCGGTACTGGGCCGCTGCCGGCGGGGATCCACTCGCCGTTGTAGCGCCGGGCAAAGTGGAGGTGCGCGGCGTCGGAGAACCCGCCCTCACACGATGGATGCCCGATGATCTGTCCGCGGCTCACGTAGGTGCCCTCCGCGACGCGCCCCTGGTTGTGGACGTGCATGTAGAGCAGCACCCAGCCACTCTGCTCAAAACCGTCGCCGTCCAGGTCGATGATCACTTCGCCGTAATCGCTGCGCAGCACCAGCCCTGGCGCGGCGGCCGTGGCCCAATCGCTCGACACGGCGCAGTACGGAATCTTGTCGCTGGGCACAAAGTCGAGCGCGGCGCGGCCGCTGCCGTTGCCCCAGCCGCCGTGTGGCCCGCCGGTATAGTACCACATCTTGCCCGCCTCCCACGGCAGCTTTAACTCCGGTTGCGCCAAATCGGGCGGAACCAGCGGATCGACGGTGTAGGCAAAGGGATTGCCAAACAGCCCTTCGCAGGTGGCCTTGAAGCCGTCGGGGCCGACCGCGTGTAGCCACTCCTCCTTGCTGAGCGCGAGCTCGGCAAGGCAGTTCTGCACGCCGGCGGACCCAGGGTTGAGTTCGGGGGCGATGGCAAAGCGATGGCCGCTGCGCAGGTGCACGGTCGTGCGGTCGCCGCGCTTCCAGCCATAGTAGCCCTCGTTGAGCTTGATCGCTGCCCAGCTCAGTTGGTTGAACAGGCCCGCCTGGCCCACGTTGCCGATGGGCGCGTCGAGGCTGTCGCCGGTGGGGTAGACTTGGGTCACCCATCCGGCGCGCAGTTCCAGCAGCGCCAGCAGCACGCGCGGCCCCACGCTGAACCGCTGCGATACCAATTGTACGATCTCTGCGCCGCTGCGCTCGCGCCCCTCCGTCCACTCGGAGTAGCTCGCCAGGTAGCCGCCCTGTTCGGCCACAAAGCCTTCCAGGTCAAAGTGGATGGTGGCCGGGCCATAGACCAGCTCGCTATCGGGGATCAACTTGAGGTACGGGCCGGTCTCTGTGGCGGTGATGGGGATGTAGAGCGTCTGCCCGGCGCGGATGGCGTTGGCGCTGGCCAAGCCGTTGGCGGCGACGATCTCGTCGACGGTGCAGCCGAACACCAGCGCGATCTGTGACAGCGTCTCGCTGGACTGCACGACGTACGTCTCGATTCCCTCGCCATTGGGCAGGTCGGCGGGGGTGGGGTTAGGCGTGGGTGTGCCCGAGTAGGTACCGGAATAAGCTGGAGAGGGCAGAGAAGTGGAAGTGGGCAGTGGCGTGGCTGTGGCGAGCGTGGTGGGGACAGGGAATTGCACCGACTCGGTTCCCGCGCCTGGCGTTTGTTGACCGGGTGCGGGGCATGCGCAGGAGGCCGTGACGCAGCACAGCACGCACGTTCCGATCAAGCGCAGCCAACGTAGTTTTTTCATCACGCTTATTACTCTCCGCAAACAGCGAAGAGTCTACCAGAGATGGGGGGAAAAGACAAGTGTGCGAGTGGCAAGTATGCAAGTGATTATGCGCCCAAAATGCCTCTCCAGAGCTGGTAGAGGCCAAAGCCGGTCAGGGCTATAGCCGATATACCCAGCAGAATGCGATTCACCTTGGGACCGAGGTGATGGGCCAGGCCAAAGAGCAGGATCAGGGTGGCCAGGCTGGCGATCATGGCAACGTAGAATCCGGCCAGGAAGCCGATGCCGAGCGCTGGAGCCTCGCGCCAGCCCTCCAGCAGGATCGGCCCGGTGACCAGGCTCCAAAAGATGTACGGGCCCGGACTGAGCATGTTCATCAGTGTGGCCTTGAGCAGGCCCTGCTGGGAGGGGGTGGTCTCCAGCGCGGCGTCGAACGCGCGCCAGGCCTTGAACGCACCCCACGCCAGGTAGAGGATGAACAGCCCGCTGGCGATGTAGAGGAAACGCTGCAGCCAATCCGGCACTTGACTCAGTACGAGCAGCATCAGGGTGATGATGGGCGCATCGCTGAGGAGCGGGGCCAGGGCCATGGGCAGCGCACGCCGCCAGCCGCGGTTCAGCGCCTGCGAGAGGACGTATGTCTGGAAGGGGCCGGGCTGCACGGCAGCGGCAAAGCCGTAACCGAGGCCCTGAATGATGTAGGCGAGCACTGCTATCCCTGAGAGTCTGTGTCGGAATGATGAGCAGGTCCAAGCAGTTGTTCGGCTAAATCAATGAACGCCTCTGCATGGGCGATCTGTTCGGCAGCATCGGCTTCGGATATGGCCGGTCCGATATCATAGTCGCCGATGTTCCGGATGGCTTGGCCTTGGATCAGATGACGGTGGTATTCCGGCGGCACCTCGCCGGTCTTGGCAAATTGCTGGCCGAAGGCGGCGATCACCGCCGAATGCTTGGAGAACGACAGTCCCTTACCCAATAGGAGCGCTTCTGCCACGTAAAACATTGCGTAGTATGCCCGCGAAGCGGCAAAATCGTAGAACCGCTGCTCTGAAAGCAGGCGCGCAGCTTTTAGGCTATCCCGGGCTTTCTGGAGCAGAGCGGCTTGCTCGGGTGTCACACCATCACTCCTTCCCTACGCACATTCAACAGCAGTGGACTCTGTTCGCTTGAGTAACGATCGGCAGAGACGAACATACAGGAAATGACGGTGTCGTACTTTAGTGATAGAGATGCTGTTACTTGGCTTGTTCTGGCAATCTCTTTGCCCGGGTCTACCGGCCCGTGGAGCACGACCAAAAGATCAATATCTGATCCCGGAACGGCGTCGTCGCGGGCGTGGGAGCCAAAGAGCACCAACCGAGCCAGCCGCTCACCGTAGAGTGGCTCCAGGCTTCGGCGCGTTTCGGCCAGGATTTTCTCGAGATTTTCGATCATGTTCCTCTCCTCAATTGCGGCTGTATTCTACTCCGACGATAAGGAAAAGACAAGCGCGAGTGACATACCCGCCGTGCTAGCGGAAGTGCGACGCACCTCGCGAGGTGCGTCGCACTTTTGGCGGGCGCTTTTACACCGGCAGCCCGACGAGCACCCGACTTTCCACGTCCCTCAGTGGATCGACTTCACCGGTGGCGGCCGCGCGGGCAAAGACGATGCCGGGGTGCTTGGCCCGGCGGGCGCGGGCCAGCACGCTGAACGCGCCGGGGGCATTGTGCTCGCGCGCGGTCTGGGCCATCGTCTCCATCTCGTTGACCAGTTGGAGCAGCCACTTTCGCGTACCGGCCGCCCAGGCGAACATCTCCTCCGGCGTCAGCCCTTCGGCGTAGCCGCGGCGTACGATGACCAGTTGATCGTCAAAGTCGGAGCACTGCTTGGGGCCGACCAGCGCGCGTAGGTGATCCATCCCTTCCACGCCGATCTTGATGGCGAGCAATTGCGGCCCCAGGTCGGGATTTTCATAGTCCGTGCGGGCAAGCATCGACTCGACCAACGCCTCCTGGTAAGCGGCCCACGCGTCCCAATCGTCTCCCTCCGGCTCAGGTGGACGCTGCAAGCTCTCGCCGATGAAGGGATTCAGCGAGGCCCCCGATGCCTTGGCGACCTCGAACCCGCGCTTTGTCAGCCGCTCCAGCGCGGCCAAGGTGGCCTCGACCCCGTCACGGTCCAGCATCTCGTGCATCGCGCTGGCGAGGGTGGTGCGTGTGAGCAGTCCTTCCGGGATAGATACCTCTGCCCCGATCAACCGGGCGATCTCCCGGCGGCCTTCATCGGTTAGACTCAGCCCCGCCAATCCGCACAGCGCCTCGGCGGGAGGCAGCAGGCCATCCAACAGCGCCGGATCGCGGGCCACGTGCCCAGCGACAGATAGCTTCTCGCCCGCCTCGCGCTGCCCTCCCGCGGTGATCGGCAGAAAGACGGCGACCTGGTCTCCGTCAAAGTCGGCGTTCAGCCACTCGCACACCAGCGGGTGGAGGCGGATCACGCTATCGGGGTTGCGCAGGGGGTGGAAGGCGATGAGGGCGGTCGGCGAAAGGGTCGGCGCGCGGTTGACGACCACCCACGAACGGGCCATCACCGCGTCGAGTGCCTGGGCGGCCTGCTCGGTGCGCGCCTGGACCGCATCTTTGTCCCCTCCCAGTTCGCGGATGGCCAGCGGACCGAACAGCGCCCAGGCGATCTCGTCGGCCAGGGCCACCTGGTCGAGCCGCAGGCCCGCGCCGGGCGTGATCACGGTGCGGGCGCTAAAGAGCTGCCGTTCGCCCAGGAGCAGGTGAGTGGGTGCGAGCAGCGCATCGAAGAAGGCGTCCGTGCGGGATTGGAGCTGGGCGGTGGCGTCCTGCACCAGCTTTTCCGGCGCCTGGCTTTGCAGCATGCGTGCCAGCCGGTCGTTGGCTTCGACCATCTGGGTGTACGTCTCGAGCAGTGGCAATTTTCCCGCCAGATACCAAGGCGTGGAGAACACGTCATAGTCGTCAGCCTCCGTACACATGCCGATCTCGGTCAGCTCTCGCTCGCGCAGCCAGGGATGCGACACGGGGCGAGCCAGCTCGATCACGTCCCCTTCTGGCGGCGCAAAATGGAACGCCAGCATCTCATCCTCCAGTGATGCCTCGATCCCCGCGATCCGCAGCCGGTGGGCCAGGTCGGCGAACATGGGCGTGGGGGGGCCAGCCTGTTCCACCGGACCTGTCGCCAGGTGGGCGGCGAGGTCGTCGGCGTTGTTCTTGCGGGCGGCGCGGGTGTTGAGGCCCTCGTGCACGTTCTCGTATGCGCCGATGGCGAGCAGGGCGCTGGTCTCCATATCCCCCTGCCTCTGGTTGCTGGCGGGAGACGTCTTGACCTTGCCCCGGGCGAGATGGAACAGCCGTCCCCAGTAGACGTAGCCGACGGTGCTGGGCTGCTGGAACGCGGGACCGTCTTTTCCCATGGTCAGCGTCTCTATCCCTGATTCGGGCAGGCTTGCTTTTGCCAGGCGTTGACGAATTTCGCCTCGGTCGGGGGCGTCGAATGGAGGAACGATGGCCGGCTCTCCCTCGGCGCGCGCGACGCGGCCCATCACGGCCTCCAGCACTTGCCCGTGCGTCATGCGCAGGCGCGTGCTGTTAACGTTGAACACCAGCTCCACCGGCGTGCCGTCGGGCAGGTGAGGCATCTCGTCATCCGGCAGGACGGAGCTGACGACGCCCTTGGTGCCGTGGCGGTTGGCCATCTTGTCGCCCGGTTCGAGGGCGTAGGGCGTATCGAAGCGTTGGGCGGCCGACTGGCTAACTACGATCCCCTCGGCGAATGTATCCGCGCCCCAGGAGACGAAGGCGGTCAGCAGGTTGCGTCCGGCCCAAAAGTTCGGCGCGTCTGGCTCGTTGCCCGTCTGCACCAGCGCGGGCTCCGGCGTCGACTGCACGATCTGCTGGCGCAGCATGTTGGCCCCCATCAGCAGGTGTATCGGGTCGTCGTGCTCCAGAAAGGGGATCATCGAGGAGGCCAGACCCAGGCCTGCTTGGGGCGTGTCAGCGGCGATGATGAGTCTACCGTCGCGGATCTCTGCACCGACGGCGACCCGCAAGATGCGC
>CAZKDJ010000163.1:0-9281 GCA_964551295.1 uncultured Anaerolineales bacterium
TGATGGGCTACTACAACCTGTGTCTGCCGCACCTGTCTCTTCGACAGGCGTTGCCGAGTCCAATACCTACCATCAGTACCAATCATCGTTGCGGCACATCGAACATTAGCACACGGTCCCAAGCACTGTCGGCGACCCACAGATGGCCGGTGTTATCTACCGCTACATCCTGAGGGTAATTCATCCCCTGCCGGCTCTTGGCTGTGACCCTGCTGGTAAAGTCGGACTGGCCGAGTACACTATCGGCCGAAGCGCCATTGGGCTTGGCGGCAGCATCGTCGAAACGTAGCACGCGATGGTTATACGCGTCTGCGACCCATAGGATCCCTGCGCCGTCCACTGCTATGCCTGCAGGATTATTCATGCCATACCGGGTCGTTGCTGCGACACAACTGGCAAAACCGAGTTGACCGAGCACACCATCGGCCGGGGCGCCGTTGGGCTTGGCAGCAGCATCGTCGAAACGTAGCACCCGGTGGTTACCATACTCGGTGACCCACAGATGTCCGGCAACGTCCACCGCCACGGCTACGGGGAGACTCATCCTTCGTGCGGTTATGTCCAGGCAATTGGATCCTGTACAACGACCGGTAAAATCGGAGTGACCAAGCACACCATCGGCCGGGGCTCCGTTGGGTTTGGCAGCGGCGTTGTCAAAGCGTAGCACCCGGTTATATCTCCAATCGACCACCCACAAGCGTCCGTCGGCATCAACTGCTACGTCCATAGGTTTGGCCATCTTGTGCGGAGTATGAGGCAGATGGTCCTCGGTGTCGTGGGTGATGAAATCGGGCTGACCGAGCACGCCATCGGCCGGAGCGCCATTGGGCTTGCTGGCTGCATGGTCAAAACGCAGCACGCGGCCGTTCAGAGAGTCGGCGACCCACAGGGCTCCTACGTCGTCCACGGTGATACCTTGGGGATAGAATAGCTTGTGTCGAGTCGTGCCTCCGTATCGGCTGGTGAAATCGGGCTGACCGAGCACGCCGACGGCGTCTGCGCCATTGCGAAGCGCCGTCGGATTGTCAAAGCGCAGTATCCGGCTGTTGCCCGTGTCGCTGACAAAGATGGCGCCGCTGACCGGGTCGACGGCTACGCCACAGGGGGCATACATCCCACTCTGGTCGATTTGCGCATTCGGGCGGCCGAGTGACAGATCTGGATCGGCCTCGCTGGTAAAGTTAGGTTGACCGAGCACGAGGCGGGCGGACGGCATGGCGGATAGACCGCTGATCCAGGCTTGAATCATTGGCACTTGCGAGGCCACGATGATCCCTGACAATAGAATGACCAGTCCCAATAGCAACTTGCCGGAACGTCGGGATAACATCATGCCTCCTGATTGGTTAGCTCGATCGTAACTGCAACGTGTCGATGGCCTGGACGCCCTGGATCATCGGCAGGATGAGGAATATCCTGGCCATTATCCCCCCGGTGGGCATGCGCCCTTGGTCTATGGCCAAGATGACGCCGAGTATGCCGTCGATTGCAAGGATGGCGATGGCGACGATGATGGCGCCTCTCGATTTGCGTTTCG
Source organism: uncultured Anaerolineales bacterium (assembly GCA_964551295.1). Lineage (GTDB taxonomy): Bacteria > Chloroflexota > Anaerolineae > B4-G1 > B4-G1 > JAFGED01. The sequence goes on from CAZKDJ010000163.1 coordinate 1,538, forward strand.
CACAAAGTCCCAGGACCAGAAAGGTCAGTCCAAACGCGATAGATATCGTATTGATGCCCACCATCTGAAGGAATTCGATCCGAAACAGGACGCTCAATGATCCTAACACGATGTTCAGCCCGGCTACGAGGAAGATCGTTCCATAGGCAGTGCTCAGCTTTACCTCTGGGTCCTGGGCGCTACCCGGAAGAGGCAGGCCGTTTCTGACGATGTGCAATCCGGCGGATAAAGGCGTTTGTGCGAGATGAATGAAAAGCGTGGAATCGTCCGGGAGTCTAAAGCTCCTTCCGGCCTTTAGCTCTTTGTGGCTATTGGCCGTGCCAATGACTTGGCCATCGAGCTTGACGGTAAAGTTTCTCCAGCCTCTCTTCCACGAGATATCGAGCCGCTTGGGCCCCCCACTTTCGAGGGCGTACTTTTGCGTTGGCATTCGACTTTCAGTCCTTTCTGATCAATGGTAGGTACAGGTAAAGCATCTCCGTGTTTGTCAACGTGAAATTCACTTCCTCCGTCCCTCCTGCCGTGCTGGCGCTCACGGTATATGGCCCACCTGCTGTGTCGTTTGCCGTCACGCTCACGCTGGCCTCGCCGCCCGTGATCGTCGCGATATACATCGCCAGATCGGTGCTGGCACCAGAGGATGGCGCGGTGAAGGTGACCGTGCCGCCGTCCACAGGGTCGGCGGGACTGACGTCGCTCGTTACACTCACCTGGAGCGGCTGGGGGAACGGTTCCGTGGTGACCGCGCTCTGATCGTCGCCGCCCGTCATGGCGAGGGTAAAGCCCTGTGCCTCGAACGCGCCGATGTCGCACGGACCGACGCGCCCTGCACCGCGCTGATCGGCGGCAGGACAGCAGGCGGCGTCGCCGGCGTTAATCGCGTCCGAGCCGGGCAAGAGGGGAACCGTCTGCGTGTCCCCGCCATAGTCGCCGAACGTTCCCGGGTTGATGTTCTCCGACTGGGTGGCGCTATCGCCACACGATGCATCGTCGGCCATGTTGTGGACGCTGCCAGGGGCGAAGGCATCGCCACCGCAATTGTCGCCTGTTGCGCCTTTGACGAAGAGTGTATTGCGCACCATCGGGCTGCTACTTGAGTTGTATATCCCGCCGCCAGTGTAGTCGACAGGGTTAGCGTCGAAGGTAACGTTTGTCAGCGTCGGGCTGCTGCCAGAGTTGTACACCCCGCCGCCGAGATTGGCACCGTTTCCACTGAAGGAAACGTTCGTTAGCGTCGGGCTACTGTTGTAGTAGTTGTACATTCCGCCGCCGTAGTTGGCGGTGTTGCCGCTGAAAGTGACGTTCGCCAGTGTTGGGCTGCTGTCGGTGTTGTACATCCCGCCGCCGAAATTGGCATCGTTTCCACTGAGAGAAACGTTCGTCAGCGTGGGGTTGCTGCCGTCGTTATCCATCCCACCGCCATAGTCGGCAGAGTTGGCGTCGAAAGTGGCGTTCGACAGAGTCGGATTGCTGTTATTATAATTGTACATCCCGCCGCCATAGTCGGCGGAGTTGGCGCTGAAGGTGACCTTCGTCAGCGCCGGACTGCTGTCGTTGCTGTTGTACATCCCGCCGCCGAAATTGGCATCGTTTCCACTGAAGGAGGCGTTCGTCAGTGCCGGGCTGCTGATTTGATTAAACATCCCGCCGCCATAGTCGGCGATGTTGGCACTAAAAGAGACGTTCGCCAGCGTTGGGCTGCTTTTATAGTTGTACACCCCGCCGCCGTCGTGGTAGGCAGAGTTGGCGTTGAAGGAGACGTCCGTCAACGTTGGGCTGCTGCCAGAGTAGTTGTACACCCCGCCGCCATGGTCTGCAGAGTTGGCGTTGAAGGTGACGTTCATCAGCGTCGGACTACCAGAGTTGTACATTCCGCCGCCGTAGTGAGAAGCAGAATTGGCACTGAAGGTGACGTTCGTCACCGTCGGGCTGCTGTTACCATAGTTATACATCCCGCCGCCGCTATAGTCGGAGGTTGATATGACATCGGCATTCCCGGCGGTGATAGTGAAGCCGTCCAGCACTGCGGTTTCATTTAACCTGGCGCTGGTGACCACGTGGTAGGCGTTATCGCCCACGATGTTGGCTACGTCGGTCACCACGCCGTTGGCATCCGTGACGTCATCCCTGCCCAGGTCGCCGCTGAGGACGGTCACGTGGGTCTCCCAGTTGCGCTGGGCGCGCGCCGTCTCGGTGCCCGCAAAGCCGCCGTACAGCGCCACACCGTCCTCCAACTGGAACGTGGCGGTGCGATCGGCGGCGTTGGTGGGTACGTACACCCCCTCGGCTATCCAGATCTCGTCACCGCTGGCGGCGGCATCGAGGGCATCCTGCAAGTGTGTGTACGCGTTGGCCCACGAGCTGCCGTTGTTTGCACCCGTGGCGTCTCGATCTACATAGATCACGCCTGCCGCGGGGGCGGCCTGGGCTGCGGGGAGGCGTCCTCCAGCAAACGGTTGGATCAGGTCCAACGCCAGCGCCAGGCCCAAGGCCAGACCAAGCGTATACCCCTTTTTGATTTTCATGGCACTTCTCCTTTCTTAACATGTATAATGTAAACCGCTGATTCTGCGAATGCCAGTTTACCAAAAACGCGTCTCGAAAGCGTCTCCATGAAAATGAGCTCAAGGTTGACCTTGAGCTCATTTGGAAGCGCAATTGGTATTAGAGTGATGTTATCCGCTCGTACGGCTGCCACGTGTGTTTACACGGTGACCCGATTGGCGTAGGGCAGCCAGGTCACGTTTGATGGTGGATTGGCTCACGCTCAGTGCCAGCGCCAAATCGCCCACGGTGGGCGCCGCGCCCTGTTCTTTTGCCTCACTTAGCAAGCGCAGGAGTCGCCTGCGGCGGCGGGCCACCTTGCCCTGGATATCCTCGTCTTCCGGCTCGGTCACCGTCCAGTGAACGTCCACCCGCTCGTCGTCGCGGAGCGGGCGGCCGGTGGGCGCACTGGCGCACGGCAGGCGGACGATGGTGCATGGGGGGCGGGTGGCCTGCCACGCTGCCAGGAGGGCGCGGTGTTCCGGCACTCGTTCCCAGCTCATTTTTTGCTCTTTGGGAGGCAATCCACTCAAAGTCTTGGAAAGCATGCGGTACGCTTGCTCCAGCGCCGCATAGGTCTCCTGCGTCCGATCCAATGCAGACAGAGCTTGCGAATGGCGGAAGGGAATGAGATACGCTTGCTCTATCCCCGGTTTCAGCCGTGCCATGGCCTCGCTCGTCGCCGCCAGTGCAGCCTGCGATTGGCCTAATGCCAGCAGGACAGGACCGCGCAGGCTGAGCAATCTGACGGCCCAGCATGCCAGACCCAATTCCTGGCAAAGGGTCTCGGCTGCCTGCAAGTGCTCCCACGCCATCGCAGGGTCACCTTCGTCCAGGTCCAGGTGGATGAGGTGGGGATAGGTATGTATGGCTGCTGTCCCGCGTCCGGCCTGTGGCGCCTCGGCGACGGTAGATTCTAGGTAGGCTCGCGCGACTTTGAAATCTCCGCGACAGCGTGCGATGTCTCCCAATGTTCCCAGAAATTCATACCGTGAAGAATCCTCTGGCTGTATATGGGTGCTCAGCCCGGCCTGCAGGTCGGACCAGGCCATATCGTCGTCGCCCAACAGGAGGTGTCGCATGGAGGCCACGTTCATGCGGGCGAGGGCCTCGGTCCGGCGATTGCCCAAAGCTTGAAAGATGCGCTGTGATTCATCATAGTGTTGCAATGCCTGGGCGGCACGACCCATCATCCAGAACGCGATTCCCAGGTTGAGCAGCATACGTGCCTCTTCATGACGGCAACCGATCTCACGCGCAATCTGTAAAGCTTGAGAATAGTACACAACGGATGCCTCGATCTCTCCTTGCTCCATGCTCGTGACGCCCAGCGCGCCCAGTGCTTGGGCTTGTCCGTGACGATCCTGTAAACCTTCGTAGAGGGTCAGAGACAACTCGGCTTCAGCTTGCGCCTCTGAGCGCTGCTCATAAAACGAGAGAGTGGCAGCCAAAAAGTAATGGGCTCGGGCTATCTGAGGCAGGTACATCTCCTCTTGGAAGATCTCGACGGCGCGACGCAGGTAGGGAATGCCCTGTCCGGGCTGTCCCCGACGGGTAAAGGTGCTCCCCAGAACTATCAATGCAGCCGCTTGAGCAGACCCACAGTCGCGATTTTCGACCAGGGCCAATGCCTCGCGCGCAGCGGCCTCCGCTTCATCGTACCGGCTGAGATTCGCCAGCATCTCGGCACGCCGGCACTGAACGTGCGCCCGGCGCAGCATGTCATCGTGCGCCAGTTGTAGCATGGCCTCCAGGTCCGCGGCCTGTGCCTCCCGTTCGCCCAACACGTCCAAGGCGACCTCGCGTGCTGCCAGCAAGTCGTAACGTTTTTCCTCCATATCAGCCTGATTGTCAGGCTGATCCAGCAACTGGATTGCCGTATCGAGGTGCTCCACGACGATGGCGTACGCGTGGGCGGCCCGGGCGTTCTCGGCCGCCAACTGGTGGTAGTGGATCGCTCGATCCCACACTTGTCCACACGTCAAGTGGTAAGCCAACATCTCTACCTCATCGGGCTGCATTTTTTCAATCGTCTGGGCTGCTTGGCGGTGCAGGCGTACCCGCTCCTCTATACTCAGGTCATCGTAGGCCACCAGCCGCACCTTGTCGTGGTGGAAATGGTATTCCCGTGCGGTCTCTTCTACGAAACCCTGCTGTATTAACACAGTCAGTGCAGCCAGAGCCGCAGGCGCGTCCAGGCCTGCAACGGCGGCCAGGGTGGTAAAATCGAAGCGGTTGCCCAGCACCGCTGCAACGTTCAAGACCAGGCGGAGGCCGGGCGACAGCCGGGCCAGGCGACGTTCGATGATGTGCTCGACAACGGGCGACAGGGGCAGCTCGGCGTAGTCGGTGGTGATCTCGTCGAAGGGTGTGCACCAGTTCCCGTCCTGGTCGCGCCGCAGCAGCCCTTCGCCGTGGAGATAACGCAGCGTCTCCAGCACGAACAAGGGGTTACCATCCGTCTCACGATAGAGACGGGCCTCGAACAGTGGCGCGGCCTGATCTGTCCCCAGGCTGCGGCAGACCAGCTCGCTTGATACGGCAGCATCCAAGCGCGAAAGGACCAGCCGCCCGTGCAGGCCGCGGCGATCTAGCTCTCGCAGCCTTTCCCAGATGCCGGGCTTGGCGCGGGCTTCCTCTCCCCGGTAGCTGCCAACGATGAGCACCCCTCCCAATGTATCATCTGAACCGGATTGACCCAACCGGGCAGTCTCTCCGTAACCACACCAGGTTGGCAACTGTTCGGCCAGGTGGAGCAGCGTGTCCAGCGTGTCTCGATCGGCCCAGTGCAGGTCCTCCAGGATCAGGACGAGCGGCGTAATCCACCCCCAAGCGGACAGCAGGTGCGAGAGGGCCTCCACCAGGCGCGCGTGCTCCTGAGCCGGCTCCAGCGGCGCGGGTCGTGATACTTTTGCACTGGGTAACGCGCTTGCCAGGGCCGGGAGCAAAGAATACAGCACTTGCAGCCAGATGCTTTCGCCGGCCTGCCGTGGTTCGGCGTCTCCTGGGATGTCTTGGAGCAGCCTGGCGATTTGGTTGGCGCGCAAGGGCGATAGGCCCGAGTTCAGAGCTTCCAGCAACGGCCCGTATGGGCTGGTGGCCTCCAGTTCTTTGCCCTTGCCCCACAGGACCTGGGCTCCGCGCCACCCGGCATCGCGGGCTACCTCTTGCAGCAGGCGGGTCTTGCCCACGCCGGCCTCGCCTTCGACCAAGACGAGGCCCAGCGCCCCCTTGCACGTGGCATCCACCAGCGCCACGAGCTCTGCGCGCTCGCTTTTGCGCCCGACGAGGGGCAATGTACTGAAGTGGGCGACATCCAGAGACCCGATGGGCTGAGGATCGACCGGCAAGTGGGGGATGGCCGCCTGACCTGCACGACCGGCGATCTCGCGCGCCAGTTGGACGGTCGCTATCTCCGGTTGCACGCCCAGTTCGTCGGCCAGAATCTGGCTACAGGTGTCGAACTGATCGAGCGCTGCCTCGGGCCGGTCGAGCAGAGAGTGAAGGCGCATGATCTCGCGATGGGCACTCTCGCGCAATGGGTCGGCACCGGCCAAAGCCTGGGCGGCGACCAGAGCCTGCTTGTAGCCCTCCACCAGCTTTTCCATCTGAATCACGCGCTCCAGGGCGCGCAGGTACATCTCCCGCAACCGGTCGCGCTCCACTAACACCCAGTCCTCGTAGAAACCTTCGAGCAGGTCTCCGCGATAGAGTTGAATCGCCCGGTGCAAGTCTGCGCGGGCTCGTGAGAAGTGGTGGGCTTTCGGAATGCTCCAGCTCGCCAAGTCCGTGAGATGCGGTTTGAGCAGATCGGTGAACTCGACCACGTCCGTCCAGAGACGAGCCTGGGGGGAGATGCCGACTATGTCAGAGTCTGCCTGAAGCAAACCGGGCAGGCCCCAGTTGATGCGCCAGATCGCATGGCGGAGAGAATGCCGGGCGCGCGTCTCGGGCACGTCTGGCCACAGTCGTCCGGCCAGCACCACGCGGGAGTGGGGTTGCTGGCGAAAAACCAGGAGGTAAGCCAGCAAAGTGCGTGCGCCGGACAGGGTGGAGAGGGTTATCGTTTTTTCGTCTTGCTCGCCGGATGTTGCGCCCGCTGGTGAGGCGCCCGACGCGCCTGTTTCCTGGGCGCACGTCACCCGCAGCGTCAGCGCTCCAAATAAGTTGACTCGAAAATGGTCTGCGGTTGGACAAGCTTCGGATGGTACGGTGTTCATTTCACTTTTCACTTGTGCCTCCAATAGCTCCGCTGCATCCCCGCTCGTCTCGATCAAGACCCTCACCCTCCAGCAGACAGAGTCGTATCAGTATCTGTACTGGGTGGCCTTCACCATTCTTACGCACGCGTCTCCACTCTGAACTGACGGCTCTTGATCCTGCTATCGTGACAGCGAAACGTCAGCAAAGAGTGGCTGCTGGCGTAGTTGAGATTCCTCCCCAATCCGATTGGGCTACGAAAAGCGATTTGCCTTTGAAGCACCCGTGGATGAAGCAAGTAGCCAACACAGGGGCGTCACGTTAGATCGTGTGCCATCACGCGGCGCATCGCCGCGCCATGGCTATTCAATTGTCTCTGCTTTTTCAATGGGCAGAGTGCCGTCACGGCGTGACCCGCCGGGGCGAGTCAAGGTCAGTGTATCAGGTGCGACCATCGGTGTCAAGAGCGTTTGAATCTGACATCTACCCAGTTTTGGGAGAGTAGCGAAGTCCTCTAGAGGTTTTGACAAGAGTTGTTCACCGCATCGTAAGTGTACGTCGTGACGGTGGTTTCGTCAAGAGAGAGGGTCTCGACCAGCGCGGTGCGGTTGCCCACAGCGTCGTACTGGTAGACGAAGGACTCGCCGGCGGAGTACTCCGCTAGGGGGGTACTGGAATGAAGTCAAGAAACATGCTGGTGATGCTGTCGCTGAGGGAGTAGATATGCATTTGGCTCGGACACCGTTTCTCACTGCGGCTACAAGGCAAATAGCGTGATGCCATCAAAGGTTACCAGCAGTAAATCGCCCGCGCTGGCTGTTTTGGCGATTCCAATAGTGTTGGAGTTCCCTCCGGGAGGAGATATTGTCAAATGTTGTGGATCAAAGCCTCCTCGGCGGCGAATATCGATGGAGTGAGCGTGAACACTTCAGGTGCTGGCTCAGACTGGAGCATCTCGGCCTCGCCGTTGGGGAACTCGACACCGGCTTTGACCAGAGCG
>CAZKDJ010000164.1:0-9225 GCA_964551295.1 uncultured Anaerolineales bacterium
TCGTGTTGGACGAGGTTGATCCGGCGGTGCGCTGGGGGATGACGGCGTTCGTGGACGTGGAGGTGGGTTGGTAGTTGGGAAACTGGTATATTGCCGGTTGGCAGATTGGATGTCACTCACCAGTTTGCTAATTCAGCAAATGCCGGCCCTGGGCCGGAAGGTGAGGTGGATTGTGGCGACGGAAATTATCGTTGAGACAAGAGATTTGGTCAAAACCTATGGCGACGGTGCGCAGGTACGGGCGTTGGATGGTATAAATATGAGAATATGGTCTGGAGCATTTGTCTCCGTGATGGGCCCATCGGGCTCGGGGAAATCGACGTTGCTGAACATGATCGGTGCCCTCGATCGGCCTACCAGCGGGCGAGTGTTTATCAATGGAGAGAATCTGGCAAAGGTGCGTGATCTGGATACCTTTCGCGCGCACACGGTCGGTTTTATCTTCCAGTTGCACAACTTGATTCCCACGTTGACCTCCCTGGAGAATGTTGAGGTGCCCATGATGGGCCAGGTCGGACGCGCGAAACGGCGCCAGCGGGCCAGGGAACTATTGAAGTTGGTTGGTTTGGCGGACCGGATGAACCATCTGCCCAACCAGCTCTCAGGTGGACAGCGGCAGCGTGTGGCTATCGCCCGCTCGCTGGCCAACAAGCCCACCCTCGTCCTAGCTGACGAACCGACGGGCAACCTCGACTCGCACAGCGGCGAGGAAGTGATCGCCCTGATGCACGATCTGAACCGTGAGCTGGGTACAACCTTTATCGTCGTCACCCACGACCCTGCGGTAGCGCGCCAGACGGACCGCATTCTGATGATGCGAGATGGCGACGTCGTCCACGAGCACCAGGTGGGGACGCCTTTTCAGGAGGACCTAGCGGCCTTTCGCCGTTCGGGATTGGGGAAGGCGATCTTGAACGGTGATGAGGTGACACTGGCAGCTCTTGGTCTGGAAGAGCAAACTGCGCTGCAGCGACTGTTGGAGGCGGGCAGGGGGTAAATGAATAGGGCATCGAAAAGGGACAGAAGTGTAGCAAGTAGGAGATTGAAAACCGAAAAAAGCAAAGGAGTACGGATCTCCGGATGAGACCCAGAGATCAACGATGGTAAAGAAAAGAATCGTCGCGAGCATAATCATCATAGTCACAATACGGCTTAGAGCCCCCGGCTTTTCGCCAGCATCAAGCTCTCTACCCTAGTTTTGTTGTAATAATAGCTTTTGCGACACACTGTAAAAGATACCACAAGTAGCAGAATTGCTCCGACGGCGAAAGCACAAAGGAATTTACAAAAGAGGATATTCGTACAACCCCTTTCTTAAGAAGCTATTCGAGGTTTCCTCGATTTGGCCGATAGGGGTTTAGTTGAGGCCTGGTCATAATTCTTCAAGCAGCAGCCGGGCAGCGTTGTTCTGAGCCTGGTGTTAGTTTCTTGTTTAACCTTTTCCCTGACCTCGTCCAAGATAGCTTTCGCTTGCCGGTCGCTGGTCGTGCTGCCGATCACATAGTCGGCCAGGATCGAGATGTCGCGGATGTCGAGCAACAAGACGTCTTCGCCTTTTAGTCGGTGATGGTATCCGCGATGTGCCGGGCGAGTTCTAACGAGTCCTAGATTACACTTCCTTCCTTGATGGAGATTAGAGACTGGAGATTGCGCTTTCCCAGTCGAAGGTTGTCTCGATGTGTTCCCACAAAGCATCGGGAAGGATAGCATTTCTCTCAAATCCCGCATGTCCTGCCACTTGATGAGCATATTCGATGAAGCGTCCAGGTACGTTCTGGCCTGTCTCTATATTGAGCAAACAGGCCCGGGCAAAGCCTCCGCCTTCTTCCAATAAACCGTTCTCATGGAACGCCGCTCGCGTTCTATCGATGTCGTACGGTATAGCGCGGTGCTCAGTCTGCCAGTGGTCGCTTTGCCCGGTCAGTGTTGCGTACTGGGCGCGCGGATCGCCGTTGATCGGCAGGCCTACGGCTCCAGGATTAAGGGCCAGCTTTCCCTCGTGCCTTTGAACCCACGGGATGTGCGTGTGCCCACAGACCAGTACGTTTTCATCGATTTGATCGAGTACTAGATCTACTCTCGTTGGATTGCATCCTGGCGTCATGATTCCCGCTTGTCTGAACACATGCAGTTTATCCGGGTTGCGGTTCGGGAAGAGTGACTCCCGTGAGCTTTGCGGGGATCCGTGCACGACGCGGATTGGTTCGGCGCCGTTCACTGCGAGCACACGTTGGTCTGAAAGTGACGCGATGAAATCCAGGGTGTCGCTATCCAAACGGCGGTAAAGGCAGCGCAAAAAAGCCCAGTGCTTACCTTCCCGCTTGTCAAAGTTCAGCAGATACTCTTCGCGATTCCCTCGAACCATCCAACTGTCCAACGAGCGTAACTTTCGAATGACCTTGCTATCTTGTGGCCCACCGGTGAGATCGCCGGCGACGATAAAGCGGTCAACCTCGTGTTGTTTTGCGTCGTCCAGCACCGCTTCTAGCGCCGGTAGGTTTCCGTGAATATCGGCCAATACCGCCAGACGCACCGTCAATCTCTAATCCATCTTGAGCGACACGACCTGCGACACCCCGTCTGTCCCCATCGAGATGCCATAGATCGTATCCGCTGCCTCGATCGTGCCCCGGTTGTGGGTGATGATGATGAACTGCGTCTGCTGCGCCAGCTTGGTCAGTAGGCTGCGAAAGCGTCCCACGTTTGCCTCGTCGAGCGCGGCGTCGACCTCGTCTAGCACGCAAAAGGGGGCCGGGCTGACTTGCAGGATGGCGAACAGCAGCGCCACCGCCGTCAGCGACCGCTCGCCGCCGGAGAGGAGCGCCAGCCGCTGCGCGCGCTTGCCCGGCGGACGGGCGACGATGTCCACCCCGGTGTTCATTAGGTCGTCCGGCTCGGTCAATTCCAGCCGCGCGGTGCCGCCGTTGAACAGGGCGGTGAACGTCTCGGTGAAACGCTCTGCGACGGCGTCAAACGTCCCTTGGAAGGCGACCTCCATCAGCTCATCCAGTTCGGCGATGACGTGCTGAAGTTGTTCCGAAGCTGCCTCCAGGTCGGCTGACTGCTCGGTGAGGAACTGGTGGCGTTCCTTGACCTCTCCATAATCCTCGGGAGCGCTGGGGTTCACGCCTCCTATTCGTCGCAGGCGTGCCTTGAGGCGCTGTATCTCTTCCTGCAGGCCCTCGGGTAGCTGCTCAACGATGGGCAGGTCGGAAACCGCGGGCCGCATGGATAGCGGTGCCTGTGCCGTGACACTGTCGGCCAGCTCTAGCTCTACCAGGCCCAGGTCTTCTTCAATTTGTCGGGAGAGCAGGTTCAGTTCGTCCTGGCAGCGATCGACCACCAACTGGGCGCGCCCGTGGCGGGTCTCTGCCTCTCGCGCCCGCTCGCGCGCTTGCTGTTCCTGCTTTTCCAGCTTCGTTTGTTCTTCGCCCAGCCGGGTCAGTTCGTCTTCGTCCGGCTGGATGCGCTCTCTGGCCCGACCGAGGCGCGCTTCGGCCTGTGCGACCTCGGCGCGCAGCCGCTCGGCGTGGGCGCTAAGAGCGGCATGCTCGGTGTCCAGCTCCTCGATCCGCTGACGCCGGGCGGAAAGTTGCGTTTGCAGCCGTTCCAGCAGTGCCTTCTCGCGTCCGAGCGTGGCCTGCTGGCTGCGCAGCGCTTCCTCGGCTACTGCGGCCTCGGTGCGCAGTTGGCCCAGGGTCTCGCGCTCGACGCGCGCTGCCTCCTCGCGGGCCAGGGTGGCCTGCTGTGCCAACTCGTCCAGTTTGGCCTCTAGCGCTGCCTGCCGCTGGGTCTCAGTCTGCTTTTGCTCTTCGAGCTGTTGGCAGCGCCGGCGGATTTGCTCAAGTTTGGCGGGGAGTTCCCGCCGGGCCCGCTCGCTGGCCAGGATGCCGGTTGATCTGCTCGTGCCCATCGAAAGGGCGCCGTCTGCGCGCAGCACGACGCCGGAGGGCGTGGCGCACCGGCCTCCCGGCGGCATGTGGGGGAGTAGCGCCCGCGCTGCGGCCAGGTCTTGGCACAAGGCTGCCGAGCCCAACAGCGCATCTACCGTCGGTCGCACGGCTTGATCGCAGACGATCACGTCGGCGGCGCGCGCCACACCAGTGGGTAGCGGCGAAGGCAGGCGCAAGCTATCTAGCGGCAATAGGGTCACCCGTCCCCCTGATGATTCGAGGATCTGGCGCACCTGCGTAACGATGGCGGCGCGCTCCACGACGATAGCCTGCAAGTCGGGGCCGAGGATGGCCTCGATGGCACACTCCCACTCGGAAGGCGCCCGGATCAGCGCGGCCAGCCTTCCGAGGACGCCGTCGAGGTTGGCCTGCAGCAGTGCGGTACCGGCGTCGCGGGCGGTCTCGTCGGCCTGCAGCCGTCCGAGGGCCTGTTGCTCGCCTGCCAGGCGGGCCTCGTCCGTACGCGCCTCGGTCAGCGCCTGGGTCAGTTCGGTCAGCCGCACGCAACACGCATCCAGTTCCTGCTCCACCTCGGCGCGGCGGCGGGTGGGCTCCCGAGCCTGTGCCTTGGCGGTCAGCCAAACCTGCTCCTGCTCGGCCAGCCGCGCTTTGTGCCCGGCCAGTCGATGCCCCAGCCGTTCGCTTTCCGCCCGCGCCAGATCGACCTGCTCGCCCTGTGTCTTTTCTTGGGCGACGAGCGGTTCGATTTCGGTCAGCAACTCTTCGCGTCGGGTCCTCAGCAGCCGCGTGCGCTCTTCTGAGACGGCCAACTCCTGGCGCGCCTCGTTGACCCGGTCGAGCAGGTCGGCGCTTTCGCGATGCCAGTCGCGCAACTGGGCGCGCAGTTCGCTTTCCCGCTGGCGCTGTCGGATCAGCTTCTCGCTGAGAGCCGATGCGTCGCCCTGGTGTTTCTCCAGGTCGGATTCTAGATAGGATGCCTTTTCCAGCGCTTGGGCCAGCTTGTCCTGCCGGCGTCCCCATTGGTATCCGTACCAGGTGCGCTGCAGCCGTTCCATGTGAGCGGCCAGCCGCCGGTATTCCTCCACCCGTGCCACCTCTCGCTCTAAACGCCGCAGGCGTGGGGTGATCTCGCGAACGATGTCATGGACGCGCTCCAAATTGTGCTGGGTTTCCTCCAGTCGCCTGAGTGCCTCCTCCCGCCGGCTGCGGTAAGCGCTGATGCCGGCGGCTTCCTCAAACAGGTCGCGCCGTTCCTGGGGGCGTAGTGAGAGAGCCATGTCGACCAAGCCCTGGCCGATGACGGTGTAGGCGCTCTGGCTAAGGCCGCCCACCGCCAGCAGCTCGTTGATGTCGCGCAGGCGTACCTTCGAGCCGTTGATCAGGTACTCGTTCTCGCCGGAGCGGTAGGCCCGCCGGGTGAGGGTGACTTCGCTGAACTCGATGGGCAGCCAGTCGTCGCTGTTATCCAGGATCAGGGACACCTCGGCCATGCCGGCGCGGGCGCGCCGCCGTCCGCCGGCATAGATCATGTCGGCGGACGATTTGCCCCGCAGCGAGCTGATGCGCTGTTCGCCCAGCGCCCAGCGGATGCCGTCGGCGATGTTGCTCTTGCCCGAGCCATTGGGGCCGACGATGGCCGTGATGCCGGTGGGGAACAGGAACTCGGTCTTGGTGGCGAAGGACTTGTAGCCCTGGAGGGTGAGGTGTTTGAAGCGCATAGGTTTTCAGGCGCGCAGTATACCACGTAAAGCGTAAAACGTAAAACGCAAGTCCTGCTGGAATTGCCAATTGCCGAGGCGGGGCGTATAATAATGTCAATTGTAGGAAAACTGATGCATGCTCGTAGGAGGCGACCAATGAGTGAACAACGTTGTCCCGTTTGCGGGGGTGGGCTGGTAGATGGCGTCATCATCGGCGGTACGATGTGGGCCGATAGCCTGACGCGCTTTGTGCCGGCCCGTTTCCTCAACGATCGCTCGCTTTTCGGTCGATATCGCAAAGAGATACCGACCGCGGCCCGGGCCTGCAGGCATTGTGGGACGGTCACGTTGTTGGTTAATCCCGGTACGTTGGAGGAGTTGATGCAGGAAGGGGAGTGAATAGTCCACTCCTATTTAACTGTGAAGCCTAGCGGTGCAGGGTGGGTGGCTGGTGAAGGAGTCGGGTGTCAGAGCCCGGCTCTTTTTGTGCGTTCTCAATCGCGCATACCTTCGACAAAATGGTGAACCTGTTTCGTGGATGGATCGTAGACGATGTAGTGATTGTAGGGCACAAACGTGCCCTAGAAACACACTTTGTCCTCCAGGTCAATTTCTCCCGAGAAGCCGTCCTCTTCCCAGGAGGAAAGGTTGTGGGGTATGTGATCGCACGACGTCTGCTGGATCTGCCGATTAAACCCGCTCTCGACCGGAAATCTGTCGTGTGCCTCGGGCTGCTCAAAGTAGGTTGTGTCGGCTGTGTATGCAAAGTAGCCGTGACTCATGAAGGCGGGGAGTGGGAACCAGTAGCTGACCCCCTTGCCTTGAAAGTCACTCAGCCCCGTTGGTGTCTCCATGTTCAGGAAATCCCGGTACAGCAATTGCTGTTGTGAATCTGCATGGAATGTTTGGAGAGGCTGTTTTGAGCGGTTCATCTCCAATAAGTCGATTCCGCCTTTTGCCTGAGATTCGCGGTAAAATGCCGGGAAAACGCCCCAAAAACCGGAATCGACTTTTTCGGCGTGCTTTGGGCCTCTAAACGTATCTTCTCAATAAATCGGGGCAGATGTAGGGCGGTTTTGCTAACCGCTGCCTGGTCGGATAGCAAATCCGACCTACATTCGCCATTTTCCCCAGAATATTGAGAGGATACCTCTAAACATTACATGAATCTGCTGAATCCGAGGAGACTACGATGGTGGCGGGACAGCAGCAACATAGCGATACAGTGAGGGCGACTACCCCGGCGATGAGGGCTCTATTCATAGCCATCTCATTCTGAGGTGGTGACTGCTTCCAAGATGGCGTGTTCCCGGCGCTGAAATAGCTTGGTCAGTGGCTTGAGGGTCAGCGCGTAGAGCCCTATGCTGTAGACGATGGCTGCCGGGATCGCGATCACCAGGGCGGGCCGCCAAAAGATGTAGGGCAGCAGGATCAGCGCCAGGACGGGCGGCGCGGAGACGACCCAGGCCAGCATGCCCCACGCGTTGCCCCGTTGGCGCGTCCCTCGGCTATATTTGAGCTGCGTGCGGTAGGGACCGATGATGGCGGCCAGGTTATACGCCGGCGTGCTGCCGATCTGTAGGCACAGTCCCAGGCACAGCCCCAGCGGCAGCATGGCCCACAGGCCGGTGATGATGGCGATGGCCAGCGAGATCACGGCGAACTGCACCCCGGCATACAGCAGGGCGGCCAGGTTGGCTGAAAGGAGCACGTACCCGCGCTTTAGCGGGGAGAGCATCAGCGTCACGAACCCCTCCCGGTCGATAGTGCCAAAGTAGTTGGCCGTCAGGCCCATATTGATGGCCATGCCCGTCATGGTGAGGACAAAGGCGCCTACCAGCAGGGGGATGAGGCGCTGTATCGAGAGCGGGATGTCGCTCTCGCCAAAGCCGCGCATCAAGGGGATGACCATACCGGCGGTCATCATGAGGGATGAAAAGATCAACCGGCGCGGCATGGGGCTGCGCAGCAGGTAGAGCCAGTCCTTGCGAAAGACGGCCCAGAAAGCCGGTGGGCCGGGCAGGCGCACGCGCCACCCTCGGCTGCGCACCCGCTCCGCGCCGATGCTCAGCGCCGCTCCCTGCATCAGCCGCCGGGTGATGGACGCGTGCAGGCGCAGCAGCAGTGCGACGACCGCGATCGAGAGGGCGAGGAACAGGAGCGCCAATCCCCACTGTCCGTCTACTGCCAAGCCCATCCCCGCCGTGGGCCAGGCCACCGGCACCCAGGTCAGAAAGCGCGACGGTCCCAGCATCTCCAGTGCCTTGCTGGGACCGCTGGCCGTCTCCAGGGGTTGCAGGAACGTGGCCTGCTCCCAATCGGCGTACTGAAAGATGTACTGGCCCAGCCAGCAGAACATGAAGGGCAGGGTGAACAGGGTCAAGGCGAGGGCGCGCAGGCGCCGGTCGCCGGCCACCAGGTCGAACACGTCGTCCATGATGCGCCCGGCCAGCACCAGCACGGCAAAGGTGGGCAGCGCGCCCAGCGCGATCAGCGGGAAGGCCAACGGCTGGTGATAGGTCAGGCCGATGACCTCGCCGGCGAGCAGGGGCATGGTCCAAAAGCCCGTCATCGTCAGCATCGAGACCGCCGTGCTGCCCGCGACGATGCTGCGAAAGCTAATCGGGTGGGGGAACAGGCGCGCCATCTCGAACCGCTCCACCATCTGCGAGTTGGCCGAGGCGGGCAGCAGCAGCCAGATGAAAAAGAGGCCGGTGTTGCCGATCATCACCGCCTCGTAGGCGGCGCGGGGCGAGAGCAGGATCAGGCCCACCGCCACGCCCACGCCCATGGCGATGAAAAACGGAAAGGTGAACAGGAGCGAGAGGAGGCGGAATATCAGTCCCAGGACGCGCAGCTTTTCGCTAAAGCGGCGGCTGCGGAACATCGCCCGCGTCAGTTTCCATTGTAGCCAGAGGAGGGTTTTGAGTTCAGTCCACATTTTCCCTTCCCGTCAGCCACCCCAGCAGCCCCTCGTCCTCCACCTCCGCCCCCACGGTGCGGATAAAGACATCCTCCAGCGGCGCGTCGTCGGGCAGGTCGGCGCGTTGGCGCAGCTCGGCGATGCTGCCCACGCCGGCAAGCTGGCCCTTGTTGATGATGCCCACCCGGTCGCAAAAGCGCTCGGCCAACTCCATCACGTGGGTGGAAAAAAAGACCGTCGTCCCGCGCTGGCCGACCATATCGCGCAGCACCTCCTTGATCGCCTTGCTAGAGATAGGGTCGATGCCCTCGAAGGGCTCGTCGAGGAACAGGATTTCGGGGGCGTGGATCAGCGCGCAGGCCAGCACTGTTTTCTTGCGCATGCCGTGGGAATAGTCGAGGATCATCTTGTCGGCGCTGTCCTCCAGCTCCAGCAGGTCGAGTAGAGGCGGGATGCGGCGCTCGATCTCGGCGTGATCCAGGCCGTGCAGCCGCCCCACCAGCTCGATGTGCTCGCTGGCGGTCAGTCGCTCGTACAGGCTCAGGTCCTCGGGCATCGTGCCGATGCGGCGCTTGACCTCCAGCGGCTCCTCTTTGATATCGAACCCCGCCACCGTGGCCGTACCGGCGGTGGGCGGCAGCAGGCTGGTGAGCATGTTGATCGTGGTCGATTTGCCCGCGCCGTTGGG
>CAZKDJ010000165.1:0-8864 GCA_964551295.1 uncultured Anaerolineales bacterium
CCACTAGACGATGGGGCCAAGCGGGCCGTATTCTACCAGCCATTGGGGATTTGTCAACTGTGGGTGCAATTTTTGGCTCCCGCCCGAAATCGCCGAGGCGCCCATCGGGCGTCCTTTGTCAAACAGCCCACCCGGTGTTATACTGTAAAATCTGAAACCAAAACCTACCCGGAATCGGTGAATGAATATGCTAGAACAGATTCAAGTTTCCACACGCGGCCGGCAGGCCTTTCACGATATCGTGTCGGAGGTGCAATCCGTCGTCTCGCAGAGTGGGGTGGAGGAAGGTGTGTGCTTTCTCTTTTGTCCGCACACCACCGCTGGCTTGACGCTGAACGAGAATTGGGACCCCGACGTGCGGCACGACATCAGTGTCGGCCTCGATGCTATCTCGCCGCGGAGGCCCGAGTACCAGCACGGCGAGGGTAACTCTCCCGCTCATCTCAAGTCGTCGCTGGTGGGGGCGTCGCAGTGCGTGTTGATCTCTGGCGGCAAGCTGGTGCTGGGCACCTGGCAGGGCATCTACCTGGCCGAGTTCGATGGCCCGCGCCAGCGCAGGGTGTGGGTCAAGGTGATGGCGGGCTGATGCAAATCGACCTGAACAGACTGGAACGCATTCTGCCTACGGTGCGCAAGCCGGGGCGCTATGTCGGCGGCGAGTACAACAGCGTGGTCAAAGATTGGGACGCGGCGTCGGTGCGCGTCTGCCTGGCCTTTCCCGATATCTATGACCTGGGGATGTCCAACCTGGGTGTGGCGATCCTGTACGACATCCTGAATGCGCTGCCTGGTGGCTTGGCCGAGCGGGCTTACATGCCGTGGGTGGATATGATCGCCGCGATGCGGGAGGCGCGTATCCCGCTCTACAGCCTGGAAAGCAAGCGCCCGGTGGCCGATTTCGACATCCTGGGCTTCAGCTTGCCCTCCGAGCAGCTGTACACCAACCTACTGGAGATGCTTGACCTGGCTGGGCTGCCGATGCGCGCCAGGGACCGTGATGCATCTCATCCCCTCGTCGTCGCTGGCGGCCACGCGACCTTCAATCCGGAGCCGGTGGCCGATTTCGTGGACGCCTTTATCGTCGGTGATGGGGAGGAGGCGGTCGTTGAGTTGGTGCGGGGTTTTCGGGAGGTGGGAGAGGAATCACGCGAGGCGCAGTTGCGGACGCTGGCGTGCATTCCCGGCGTATACGTGCCTCGCTTTTACGACGTGCGTTACAACGCCGATGGTACGGTCGCTGCCATCGTACCCGATACAGCCGGTGTCCCGATGCCCGTTTTCAAGCGCGTCGTCTCCCCGCTGCCGCCGCCACCCACGCGCCTGCTTGTGCCCAACGTGGACGTCTCCCACAACCGGGCGGCGATCGAGATCCAGCGCGGCTGCACGCGCGGTTGTCGCTTCTGTCATGCCGGGATGGTCACCCGCCCGGTGCGCGAGCGGCCCGTGGAGCAGGTATTGGCGGCCATCGCGGACATTCTGCCCCAGACGGGGTTCGAGGAGGTAGGGCTGCTGTCGCTCTCGTCGTCCGATTATTCCGATATCGAGCGCTTGGTGCAGACGATCGTCGAGCGGTTTGGCAACCGGCACCTTTCCATCTCGCTGCCAGCGTTGCGGGCCGATAGCTTTTCGGTCGAGCTGGCGGAGGCGGTGGCACAGGGCCGCCGCACAGGCTTTACCTTCGCTCCGGAGGCGGCCACCGAGCGGCTGCGCACGGTGATCAACAAGCCTATCGCCACTGAGCAGATGCTCGACGTGGCACATGAGGTATTCGGGCGCGACTGGCGCACGATCAAACTGTACTTTTTGATCGGGCTGCCGGGGGAGCAGATGGCGGAGGTGCAGGCGATTGCCGATCTAGTGCGGGAGGTTTGGAAGATCGGGCGCAAAGCGCACGGCCGCAAGGTGCAGGTCAACGTCAGTGTCAATACCTTTGTGCCCAAACCACACACGCCGTTCCAGTGGGCGGTTTTGGAGCCGTCCGATTCCATCCGCGAGAAGCAGGCGCTCCTGCGGCGCGCGCTGCGCGGGCGCGGGCTCAAGTTGGACTATAGCGATTCCGAGGCGACGGTGCTGGAGGCGGTTCTGGCGCGCGGCGACCGGCGGCTGGGCGCGGTCATCCAGCGGGCGTGGGAGCTGGGCGCGCGATTCGATGCCTGGGACGAACAGCGAGACGACATGGCTTGGCGACAAGCGTTCGAAGAGACGGGGCTCGATCCGGGCTTTTACGCCTATCGCGAGCGCGCGCCCGAGGAGGCGTTCCCATGGGACGTTATCAGCACGGGGGTGCGCAAAGTGTTCCTGCTAAAGGATTACCAGCGCAGCCGGCGCGGTGAGATGCTGATCGATTGCCGCGAGCAGTGTCACGCCTGTGGTGTTTTGGTGGCCTATAAGGATAGTTGGTCGGAAACTTGGCGCTGTCCGCCGGCGCAGGGTTCTTGAAAAGTTGGTTAACCGTTGGGCCGGGTAGGACAAGATGGCATCTTGTCCCACATCTGGCCCAGAGCTTGTGTGCGATGACAAACGTTGTGGAGGCAGTCGCCATGAACTGCGTCCATCCTGAATGACGCAAATGTGCCAGGATGTAGGGCAAATTGGCAATTTGCCCTTGCGCTGGATGAAGTGGATTGGGAACGCCTGCTTCTTGCAGGCATCCGCCAGGATGGCGGCGCTACCAGTTATTTTGGAGGCAGACGATGGCGGATTCGAGAGTGGAAAAGCTAGCCGAGGTGCTGGTTGCTTATTCGACCAATGTGCAGCCAGGTGATAAGGTGTGGATTCAGGGGGACGCGCCGGCCGCACCGCTGATAAAAGCGGTGTATGCCAAGGTGTTGCAGGCGGGCGGTTATCCGGTAACGCAGCTCTCTTTGCCGGGCATGGAAGCGCTGTTCTTCCGGTATGCCTCGGAGGATCAGCTCGCGCACGTGCCCGAGCCGATCAAGATGCTCATGGAGACCTACGACGTGCGCATCGGACTTTACGCGGACGTCAACACAAAGAAATTGAGTGGCGTCGATCCATCTAAAATGGTGCTACGCAGCCAGGCGATGAAGGGTTTGATGAAGACGTTCATGGAGCGCTCTGCTGCCAAAGAGTTGCGTTGGGTGCTCACAATCTTTCCGACGGATGCGTATGCCCAGGATGCCGAGATGAGCCTGAGCGATTATGAGGACTTTGTCTATGGAGCCTGCTTGCCCGAACCGGACGATCCGGTTGGATATTGGCGCCGTTTCTCGGCTTGGCAGCAAAAGATCGTCGATTGGCTCAAGGGAAAGAAGCGGGTGCACGTCGTTGGCCCGGAAACAGACTTGCGTTTGAACATCGCCGGCCGCGTTTTTGAAAACAGCGATGGTAGGAACAACATGCCCAGCGGCGAGGTCTTTACCGGCCCGGTGGAGGACAGCGTCGAGGGTCACGTGCATTTCTCGTACCCCGCTATCTATCAGGGACGTGAGGTGACAGGCGTACGGCTTTGGTTCGAGAAGGGCAAGGTGGTCAAGGCTACCGCCAAAAAGAACGAGGGTTTCTTGCTCCAGACCCTCGATACCGACGAGGGGGCGCGGTACGTGGGCGAGTTTGCTATCGGTACCAACAAGGGTATTACTCGGTTCACTCGCCAGATTTTGTTCGACGAAAAGATCAACGGCAGCTTTCACATGGCGCTGGGAGCGGGCTATCCTGAGACGGGCAGTAAGAATGAATCGGCCATTCACTGGGACATGATCTGTGACCTGCGCGACGGCGGCGAGATTTGGGTGGACGACGAGCTGCTGTACAAGAATGGCGGGTTTGTGATCGAGTTTTGATGTTGCGTGAAATCTGATGAGACTGCGTGTAACCTTCTCCAAGAATGGGCCGCTGACCTATACGTCGCACCTCGATCTGATGCGAATCTGGGAGCGCAGCCTGCGCCGGGCCTGGGCGCCCTTGGCTTATTCCCACGGCTTTAACCCGCGTCCCAAGCTGCAATTGGCGGCGGCCTTGCCGTTGGGCCACACTGGCGGGGCGGAACTGCTGGACGTGTGGCTGGAAAAACCAATGTCGGTGGAGGCCTGCGTCAAGGCGCTGGTGCCGGCGCTGCCGGATGGCCTGGCAATCAGCGAGGTGTGTCAGATCCTCGTGAAGGAGCCAGCGCTGCCGACGCAGGTCAGATCGGCAGAGTACTTGGTGACGGTCGAAGGAAGCGGTGTGGGCACTGGAATCAAGGCTCGCGTTGAGGGGGTGTTGGCGGCGGATGAATTGCCCCACGAACGGCGCGGGAAACCCTACGATCTGCGCCCGCTGATTGAGCGGTTGTGGGTGGAGCGAGAGGATGAGGGGATGGTTGTGCTGGGCATGCAGTTGGCGGCCCGTGCAGGGGCCACCGCTCGTCCTGAGGCGGTTTTGGAGGTGTTGGAAGTGCGGCAGGTGTTTGCACGCTATCACCGGCGGCGGTTGCTGTTGACGGAGGCCGTGCTGGGTGATGGCGTGGAGGAGGAGCGATAAAACATGCCCGTCGCTGTCGGCGTGTCGAAAGCCGATTGAACAGAGCGGACAACCAGTTGACAAAATCCGAAGATTCGGTATAATGCCTGTGGTGGCCGGGCCACATCTGGCACGGCCTCCTCTTGTGCATAGAGGATGGCAAGTACCTTTTCACAAAAGTGGGGGGGGGGGCGGGGGGGGGTTGGGGGGGGGGGGGACGCGCCAAAACCCCCCCCACAGGGGCCCCCCCCCCCCCCCCGCCGCCCCCCCCCCCCCCCGCCCCCCCCCCCCCCCCCCCCCCCCCCCCCCCCCTTCTCCACTTGTTGAGAAGATGTGATGATTAGAGGGAGGATTTTACCGTGTATGCAGTTGTGAAATCAGGCGCGCGGCAGTATCGTGCCGAGGTGGGCGATACAATCCTCGTCGAGCGGGTTTCGGCCCCGGTTGGCGAACAGCTCGAGTTGGGAGACGTCCTGTTGGTCGCCGATGGCGAGAAGGTTGAGATCGGTCAACCAGCTGTCAAAAAGGCCAAGGTGCTGGCCACGGTCGTGGCCCAGGAAAAAGGCCCCAAGGTACGGATTTTCAAGTATCATCCCCGCAAACGGTATCGGAAGCGAGCCGGGCACCGGCAGCAGTACACGCGGTTGCGGGTGGATGAGATTGTGGTGTAGTTGGGAGGTGTGATATGGCACACAAGAAAGGTGCTGGCAGTAGCCGAAATGGGCGCGATAGTCATTCTAAACGCTTGGGTGTAAAAAAGTACGCTGGCGAGGTCGTTCGACCTGGTCATATCATCGTGCGGCAGCGCGGAATGCGCATCAAGCCGGGGACGAACGTTGGAGTGGGGAAAGATTATACCCTCTTTGCTGTAGCCGATGGCGTTGTACGCTACGACAACGTTCCGGGAGGCCGTAAGAGGGTGAGTGTATTCCCCGAGCGGACATAATAGGCAGGTAAAGGTTATGAAAGAAGGAATTCATCCCGAGTATTATCCCGAGGCCCAGGTAGTTTGTGCTTGTGGCAACACCTGGACTGTGGGGGCGACGGTGCCGATGATCCGCACCGATGTTTGTAACAAGTGCCATCCATTCTTTACCGGCGAACAGCGTATTGTGGACTCTGGTGGCCAGGTAGAGCGCTTTATGAAAAAGCTGGAGCGGCGCGACCAGGCTATCGCCGAGGCGGAGCGGCGCAAGGCTATGGCAACCTCACCCGAACTCACGATCTCGGATCTAGAGTTGGGCACTCGAACGGAAAAGATACTCGCCGGAGCAGGCATTGAGACCGTGGGCGATATCATGGATAGGCTGGAGCAGGGCGACGAGGTGTTGACTAATTTGAGAGGCTTTGGTCTAAAGTCCCTGGCGACGCTGAAAAAAACGTTGCGCTCGCGTGGGTTCGTCCTCCCCGGCGACGAGGTACTGGAAGAGGCTGAGAGTCCCAAGCCTGAAGCGGCTGACTAGGAGCGCGTCGAGAAAATCGATGGGGCAGGAGGTGCATCTTGGATGTGCCGCACCTGCCCCGTTTTGTTTGGAGGTGTGACCCATGTACAGCAAGCCTAGTGGTGGATGGATCGAGGTAATCTGTGGGAGCATGTTCTCTGGCAAGACGGAGGAACTGATCCGGCGGGTGCGCCGGGCCAAGATCGCCCGCCAGAAGGTGCAGGTCTTTAAGCCGGCGATAGATACACGCTACGCCGACCGGGGGGTGACCTCGCACAATGGCTTGCAGGTAGAGGCGGTGCCGGTGGAGAACACGGCCCAGGCGCGAGACCTGATTGAGCCAAATACGACAGTGGTGGCGTTGGATGAGGTGCAGTTCTTTGACGATGATGTGGTGGCGCTGTGCGAGGAGCTGGCCGATCGAGGCGTGCGCGTCATCGTCGCCGGCCTGGACATGGACTTTCGCGGTGTGCCCTTCGGTCCGGTGCCTGCATTGGTGGCGCGGGCGGAGAACGTGCAAAAGTTGCACGCCATCTGCGTGGTCTGTGGGGGGCCGGCCAGCCGCACGCAACGGATCATCAACGGCCAGCCCGCAGCCTACGATGACCCGGTGATCCTGGTGGGGGCGGAAGAGGCGTATGAGGCGCGCTGCCGAGGCTGTCACGAGGTGAGGGGGGAGCAGGGTGGGGAATAGGAAGATTCCCGCGGAAATCGAGCAGGTGCTGTTGGATGAGACCGCGATCCAGGCGCGGGTGCGCCAACTGGGGGCGCGGATCAGTGCCGACTATGCCGAGATCGACGATCTGGTGTTAGTTGGGGTGTTGAAGGGCGCCTTTATTTTTCTGTCCGACTTGGCGCGCAGTTTGACGATACCGCATGAGGTGGATTTCATCGCCCTTTCCAGCTACAACAAAGGGGTGGTCAGCACCGGTGCGGTGCGCTTGATCATGGACACGCGTAGCAGCGTCACCGGCCGTAACGTGCTCATCGTCGAGGATATTCTGGACACTGGCTATACGCTCGATTACTTGATCCGCATCTTTCAGGCTCGCAATCCGGCCAGCCTGCGCACGTGTGTTTTCGTCAGCAAGCCGGATCGGCATCAGGTGGAAGTGCCCATCGATTACCTGGGCTTTGAGGTGCCCGATGAATGGTTGGTGGGGTATGGATTGGATTACGCAGATCGCTTCCGCACGCTGCCTTACATCGGTGTGTTGAAGCAAGAGGTGTATGAGTAGACGCGCTTTCAAAAGCGCGCAGAGGGGGTGTGCGATGGGACTGCGCGATGATGTAGCGCGGGTATTGATTCCGGAGGACGAGCTACAGGCGCGTGTGGCCGAGTTGGGCCAGGAGATCAACGCGCTCTACACCGACGGGGATCGTCCACTGCTCGTCTGCGTACTCAAGGGGGCGTTCATCTTTCTGGCCGATCTGACGCGCCACCTGGAGATGCGGCACGAGGTGGACTTTATGGAGATCTCTTCCTATGGCGCGGGGACGGAGAGCACTGGCGTGGTGCGCATTCTCCTTGACCTGGAGCAGAGCATAGAGGGTCGGCACGTGTTGATTGTGGAGGATATCGTCGATTCCGGCCGTACGCTGGCCTATATGGCGCGCAACCTGCGCACGCGCGGGCCGGCCAGCCTGCGCATCTGCGCGCTCCTGAGCAAGCCATCGCGCCGGGAGGTTGACGTCGAGCTGGATTGGGTCGGTTTCGAGGTGCCGAACGAGTTTGTGATTGGGTATGGTCTGGATTATGCCGAGGAGTATCGCAACTTGCCGTTCATCGGCGTGCTGAAGGAGAACGTGTACGCGATGAGCGGCTGACGCCTCGGATGTCGTGAGACTTGGCCGCGGCGATCCGAACGTTGGTTATAATTCGCGTTATCAGCAAGGAGGTGTATCAATGTCTGATCGAATGGGCAGAAAAGGGATCCAGCTAGTCATCCTTGCTGTGATCTTGGTTGTAGGGCTAGCCTGTAACACGTTTATACCCTCATCTGGGCCGGTTGAGCCTGAAGGTAGCACGCAAGCACCTGTGGCGACAAAGACGCCGAGGATTCTTCCCACACCACCTCCAACCTGGACGCCCACCTGGACGCCTACTTGGACGCCTACTAGCCTGCCTGTCTCGCCGACTCCTACGGTTGAGCCGACGGCCACCCTCTCGTTATCCCTTGGCTTCCCCACGTCTGTTGTACCAACTCTCGCCTCTCTGTCGCCTCCCTCGATGGATGCCGAGTTCCCCATCCCCGGTTTCGGCGACTTGGACGGTGGGTTGGAAGCGAGTTGTGAACCCAGTGAGGATGTTCTGATTGGAGCGGCGGGCGATTGTAGCCCTGCCAGCATGACGTGCAGCGCCACCGTCAACGTGTTCGGCATGCTCATGGCGGCCCAAACCTTTTACGAGATACAGGGGATGGAGGCAGACCGCTGTGCATTGTACATAAGAGTGGACGAGATGAGCATGGAATTCAGCGATGAGTTGGTTCAAATGATGCTGGAGGATGAAGATGTCACGCCTGAGGACATACGTCAAGTGGAGGAAGAGGCAAACAAGGAGTTAGCGGAGTTCCAGGGTCGGGATGGCGTGTGCTGGTTTGATAGCCCAGAGGATTTGACGGCATGGTTAGGCGCGATGAAGGAAGGCGTCTCGTATAGCGGCTCGTGCGGGCTTGTCGATGGCGAGTGGAAATGCGATGAGGGTGAAGGCGCGCCTGAGTGTGAGGGGGATTTGTTCGAGAGCACGTTTGAATGAGGGGGAGCGATCTTTCGACAAATTCAGGCAACAGCATTTGATAGCATAGCCCCTTGTGCCCACGCACAAGGGGTGTTATTGATGACAGATCTGTTTTGGGAAAGTGGTAGGTGGCTAGATAGCCTCGTTTCCTGTGTACCTGTGACATTTGATGAACACATGGCCCACATAAACGCCCTTGGGCTCTTCGCTCGTGCATATAT
>CAZKDJ010000165.1:8874-9163 GCA_964551295.1 uncultured Anaerolineales bacterium
TTAGGACACCTTCCTGCAAATTTGCAGCCCTGTCTCAGGTATTCCTCGTGTTCCATCTCGGCGAGCGAGATCCTCTCGGACCAGCGCTTGGTGGGGTCCGCCTCGGGGACCGATTCCCTGAGCAGCTTTGTGTATGAGTGTTTGGGGTTCATCAACACGTCCTCTACAGGCCCCATTTCGACGATGTTCCCTCTGAACATGATGGCGATTCGATCGCTCACGTAATAGGCAGTAGCCAGATCGTGGGTGATGTACAGCACGCTCACACCAGACTCGTCCCTGAGTTTTT
>CAZKDJ010000166.1:0-9106 GCA_964551295.1 uncultured Anaerolineales bacterium
CGCCGGACGGGTTGACGTTGATGGGCAGGGCCAGGATGTTCTGGCGGCGGTTCCACGCGTTGCACAGGAAATCGCCCAGCGGGACCTCCACCGACGGTGCGTCCTGCGCGTCCCAATAGATGCGCAGGATGACGTCGCGGTAGAACTTTTTGTCGAACGTGAACCACATGTGGCGGATCACGCCCGGGCCGTCGTGATCCATGAGGGCGGTCGTCTCACCGGCCCGCAGCGTCAGGCAGGGGCGCACCTTCCAGCCTCGACCCAGCTCGCGCGCTGCCCCTTTGCCTTGGGGGTCGGCCATGGCGCCCTGGCCCTTCTCGCCGGTCGGGTTTTCTGCGCCCAGGGAACGGGATTCGGCATCCCGCTTCAAGAAGATGTTGCCCAGATCGATTGGCATTGGTCCTCGCCTGTCTCTAAATCCAGCCCAGGATGACGCCAAACACCAGGATGGCGGCCAGATCGACGGCGTAGATGACGCCGACGGTGGTCGTCTTGGCGCGCAGGGTGGGCATATCGTGCACCCAGAACGACACCAGGAAAAAGTGCAGGTAGCCGAACAAAAAGATCAGCCAGGGCGCGCTCGCGCTCCACCAGGCATAGTCCCAGGTGAGGGCGCCGATGGCGTTGAGCAGCACCTCGACAAAGACGCAGAAGGCGGCGCCGCCGACAGCGATGACCAGCCGGTTGGGGATGCCGAGGATCTTTTGCCGGGGGTCGGGCGGCAGCATTTTGCCGAACGTGACGCCCGCGACGGCGAACATGAAGCAGATCTCGATGTTGAGCCCGATCAGGATCAGAAAGGCCGTATCTCCCGGCGCGCCCCACACCGGCGCGTAGCCAGTAAAATGGAACACCAGCGCGTTCCAGATCTCGTTGAACCAGTCCATGCCCCAGTACGCCAGCCCGGCAAAGACGAGGCTCCAGTTCCGGCGCTCGATCTCGACCGCATAGACGTAGACGACGAGGGCGAAAAGGGGGATCACGTACCAGGAGAACTGACTTCCGTCCCTCAGGATGCTGAGGGCGCGTGCCGCTGCTTCGCTTTCCATGGGTTACCTCCGAGGTGGCATCCGGTCTGTGCCGCTGCCTTAATTTCACGCTGGCGACTATTGTACATCCACGGAAGTAAAAAGAAAAGCGTCGGTCTTATGGCGCTGTGTACAGCCACACCTGCACGCCGTAGAACTCCCAGCGCCCTTGCAGGTCGAGCGCCTCCTCCAGCGCGGGCGGGATCAGCCTGTCAGGATCGGTATACCAGTTGTGGCTATAGAACAGCCACACCCGGTCGTGACCGCCGACGAGAGATCGAAGATACGGCAGATCGCACTCGGTCATCTTGGGCTCCAGCACGCCGCGGTCGAACAGGTCGACGGGCACGCCGCGCTCGACCACGGGTGCGTCACTCAGCCGGTGGAAATAGTAGTCGAAGGGGATCTGTATCCAGGTGGCGTTAAAGAGAATCAGGTCGCCGGGCTCGACCCGCTCGGCCACCAGCGCCGCCGCGTCTTCCCACTGCTCCTTCTCGAACTGGGTGTAGTAGGCGTGCAGCGACAGGCCGTTGGTCGCCAGAATCATCAGCAGGCCGGCGAGCATCAAGCGCCAGCGGCGTAGCTTGCATACGCCTGCCGCCAACAGCACGTAGAGCGGCAGCGAGATCCAGATCAGGGTGCGCCCGTAAAAGATGGGCCGGTGCAGGCTGACGAGCAACTGGCCCGCGAACGGCACGGCGAAGAGGGCCAGCGGGAACGCGACCAGCGCCGGTCGGCGGCGAAAGCTGATCAAGCCCAGCGCGGCCAATCCCGCGTACAGGCCGCCTATCACGCCGATTAACCCGAGCGGCAGGGGCAAAAACTCGCTGACGAACCCCAGCAGCACCTCGCCGACTCTGGCCCATGTGGGCGCGGGCAGCCAGAACTCGCGGTAGACGCCCAGACTCTGCCTGACAAAAGCGGGCAGCCACGGGCTCCACAGGAGAAGCACGCCTGCCTGGGTCAGGAGCCAGTTGCGAAGGAAGGTTGGAGGTTGGAGATTGGAGATTGGAGAGTGGGTCAACTCGCGCCTCGAAACTCTTGCTGAGGACAGACCGAGGATCAGTAGGTTGGCGGCGAGGGGAAAAAAGACCGCCGTGTTGTGGGTCAGGAGCGTGGCCGAGGTAAAGACTATGTAGGCCAGCCAAGCCAGGTCGGTCTCGATGGTGCGCAGCGGGGGCCTGCGGCGGTCGGTTCGCCAGGTGCGCCAAAAGCGGGCGAATTGCTGCCCCAGCGCCAGCGTGGCCACCTGTGGATCGGTCAGTAGGCGTGCCAGGGCCAGCATGGCCAGGGAGGCGTTCAGCGCCAGGAGCGTGTACATGCGCGCCTCCTGGGCAAAGTGGACGTGGAAGGGGGAGACGGCCAGGATCAGCGCGGCCAGCAGGCCCACCTTCTGGCCAGCCAGGCGGCGGCCCAGCAGGTAGATCGCGGGGATGGTCAGCGTGGAACACAGGGCAGAGAGCGCTCGCACAGTGGCCTCGCCGTCGCCCAGGCGCATCCAAACGTGTAGCAACAGGTAGTACAGCGGCGGGTGCTGGTCAATGCGCACCAGCCAATCCAACATCTCGTCCACGGGCCGCAGCCCCATCCAGATGCTGAACGCCTCGTCGATCCACAGGCCGTTGGCGCCGATGTGGTAGAGGCGCAGGAAGGTGCCGAGGGCGATGATGGTGAGGAGGGCTGGCGTGATGTGTTTATTGGGCTGGTACATTGGTAGTTGGTAAACGGGTAAACTGGTAGATTAGTCGATTGGTCACCACTTTACCAGCTACTAATCTACCAGTCTCAGTAGATCCAAATTCTTGGTGTGCACATGTGCGTGTTGATGAAAATCACCTGCGAAACCGTCATTCTGAGCGTAGCGAAGAATCTCCGCCCTGCATTGGGAGACTCCTCGCTCCGCTCGGAGTGACGAAAATTGGATCTACTGAGTCTACCGGTTACTCGCTAATACGCTCCACCAAAAGCGTCTCGTACAGCGCCGCGATATCGTCGACCATCTTGCGCGCGCTGAACTCGGTGGATCGCTCCCGGCCGGCCGCGCCTATCTGTGCCGCCAGGGTTGGATCATCCAAGAGACGCAGCAGGGCGGCGGCCAGCATCCGTGGGTCGCCCGGTGGCGTGAGGAAGCCGTTGACGCCGTCTTCCACCGCCTCGGCGTTGCCATCGACTGCCGTGGCGACGATGGGTAGCCCGGCCGCCATCGCCTGGGGCAGCACGCGTGGCAGCCCTTCCCACAGCGAGGTCAACGCAAAGACATCAAAGCTGTGCAGCAGATCGGGCACGTCGCGCCGCAAGCCGGTGAGGTGAAAGCGCGCGGTGAGATCCTCCGTGGCGATCTGCGCCTGGACCTCGGCGCGCAGCGGGCCATCGCCGACGATGACAAAGTGGACGTTGGGCCGCCGGGCGGCTACGCGCGCCGCCGCGGCCACGAAATCGAGCGGCGCCTTTTGCGGCGAGAGGCGCGTCACCGTGCCCACGACCGCTGCATCCACGGGAATGCCCAACTCGGCCTGCACGGCCTTGCGCGGTCGGCTTGGCTGCCGGAAGCGGTCGAGTTCGATGCCGCTGCGGATGGTGACGTATTTTTCTGGGGAGGCGATGGAATCGGCCAGCCCTTTCTCGGTGTCGCGCGGCGAGACGACGATTAGCCGATCTGTGATAAACTGCGTAATCTGTTCCAAGAATATATAAAAGCGGCGCACCAGCAGATGCTGGCGGTCGTTGTGCGCCCAGCCGTGAACGGTGTGCACAATGGTGGGAACACCGGCCAGCCACGCTGCCCAGCGGCCCAGGATACCGGCCTTGGAGCTGTTGGTGTGGACGATATCGTAGCGCCCGCGCTGGATGAAGCGGGTCAGCCGGATGAGCGCCAGCGTGTCTTTGACGGGACTGATCTCGCGCACCAGCGCCGGCTCGATGGTGAGCGGGACGCCGCGTTCGCGGACTTGCTCCTGAAGGCTGCCCTCGGGGCCGGTCTGCGGGCCGGAGATGACGCTGGCGTCAAAGCGCGTCGGGTCGAGCGTGGCAGCGACGAGCATGACAGTCTCCTGCGCGCCGCCGACGATGAGGCGGGTGATGACCTGCAGCACGCGCACCTGGGACATACTTACTCCTTGGTGATCTGTTCCCTGTACCAGGCCACCGTCTGCCGCAGCCCGTCGTAAAAGTTCACCAGCACACGGTAGCCCAGGACCTCCTGGGCGGCGGAGATGTCGGCCAGCGAGTGGCGCACATCGCCGGCGCGGGGCTCGACGTACACCGGTTCGATCCGCGTGCCCAGGATGTCGTTGAGCGCGGCGATCATGTCCAGGAGCGTGTAGCGCTTCCCGCAGGCGATGTTAAAGACCCGCCCGGTAGCGCCGGGAGCGGTGGCGGCCAGCAAGTTGGCCTGCACGACATTGGAGATGTAGCTAAAGTCGCGGGACTGGAGCCCGTCGCCGTGGACGGTGGGAGGCTCGCCCTGCAGCATCGTGGTGATGAACAACGGGATGACCCCCGAGTACTGTGAGTTGGGATCCTGCCGCGGGCCAAAGACGTTAAAGTAGCGCAGGCACACCGTCTCCAGGCCATACACCTCGGTGATGGCCCGGCAATACTGCTCGCCGGCCAGCTTAGAGACGGCGTAGGGGGACTTGGGACGAGGGGTCATGTCCTCTCGCTTGGGAAGCGTGGGGCTATCGCCGTACACCGAGGACGACGCGGCGTAGACGACGCGCTTCACGCCGGCCTCGCGGGCAGCGATCAACAGATTTAGCGTGCCGGTGGCGTTGACCGCGTGGGTGGCGAGGGGATTGTCGATCGAACGCTGAACCGAGGGCAGCGCGCCTTGATGCAGGATGTAATCCACCCCCTGCACGGCTTGGTGTACGGCAGGTGGATCGCGCAGGTCGCCCTCCACGAGTTCGATGTCGTCCACAAACGCGGCCAGGTTCTCCCGCTTGCCGGTGCTAAAGTCGTCGAACACGCGCACGCGCTCGCCGCGCCGCACGAGCTCTTCCACGATGTTGGAGCCGATAAACCCGGCCCCGCCGGTGACGAGGTACAAGGTCACGCTATCCTCCTTAGTCCTGGAATCTATTCCAAACCGGCCACAGTCTCTGCACGACCGAGCGAATCGGACAAAGATAATCGTAGCAGAAAGGCGCGCAAGCACAAGTATAATATAGATCTAGTGGGCATAGCGGAGGCTCGGTCATTTAGAGCCCTTGATGAGATCCTGGTAGACTGGGTAATATATTTCGCGCTTGAAATAGGATTTTCCGATTTCTCGGCATCGTCTTTGATAGCCCTCGCGGTGGCCTTGGATCTCGGAGATAAACCTCTCAAGCTTTTCTGCGAATGCTTCCTCATCCAATGCCACAGCTATACCTACCTCATGTTGCACCACCAGTTCGGAGAGATCGCCGACGTGCGGCGTGATGCAGACGGGTACACCGCAGGCAAGATACTCCCCCAGCTTGACTGGTGAGGCAACGCGATTGACCAGATTATCCTCTCGTAGCAAGAGCGCCATGTCACCAAGAGCGACGTAATCCTTGATCTCCTGATGAGGGACCGACGTGATCGTGTAGCATCCATCAGGGAAGCCTCGCAGGCGAAAAGCATCCCGAGCCTGTTTGGCTGCTGACGTCATAAAAAGAAAGTGGGCCCCGGGCTGCTTCTTGCGTACGCAGGCAAATACCTCGAGCATCGGACCCAGGAGATTCCACGACGTCAGCGATCCAGCATACACAACCACAAACTTGTCGGCCAAACCGAGGCTGTGAGCGAGTTCCCTCTGCCTGGTCAAGTTGAGGTCAAAGAAACCGGTATCGACGCAGCAGGGGATGACCGATGTTGGCTTTTCACGCCCCAGCGTCTCGGTCACGTAGCGGGCCAGCGGGTTCGAGATGCACAGGATGTGGTCGGCAAAGACATAGCTCTGGCGCTCCATCCAAGCCAGTACGTGGTGCCAGATCCCACCCTTGCGCACGGCTCCTCGGAGAACGAGCTCCTGGACAAAGGCTCCCCGCAAATCCAGGAGCAGCCTGCTCCTGCGAAAAAGGAGGCGGAACGGAATTGCCAGGAAGGCAGAGTGAAAGTTGCGGGCCATGACTACCCGATCCGGATTCTTGAGCAGCAGGCTGCCTAGTTTCAGGAGCATGCGGGCAAGGTTGAGATAAGTGAGGGGGTGGCGGCTCCCATGATGCAGGAAAACGTGGAGCCTGACTCGTCGCGCCTCGAGCTCTCGGCGCAGTGGCTTCAAGCGCTCCCGCTGCTCCCAGACGTACCGACGCTCCATTGCCAGGAGATCGACATCCAGGTCCAGATGTTGGGCGATCTCCATTAAGGGCACGAGTACCTGTGATCTGATGACGCTACCGGAAAGGTTCTCCACCATTAGATAGATCATCGATTTGCTTCCTCGGCCGGAGGGCGCGTCTTCCACACACCCGCCGCTACTTGGCAGAGTTCTTCTGGCGTCTGTTCGACGCCAGCACGCATAGGGAACAGCGCTGTGACGAATTCCATCGGTACGGTACCCGCGAGCGAGAAACGCACCACAGGTACCGACAGCTTGCAGCCGTACGAGGGCGACATCCAATCAGCCAAGATGTGTACTGACAGCCCATCCGTCGCCAGTGGGACCAAGGCCAGGTTCGGCCCATCTGAGCAAAAGGTGCGTACTGCTGGCAAGGAGGCACCAGACCATACGTCCACCGGGAGAGGTGCAAAATGAAAGTACAGATCGAAGGTGTGCTGTCCCTGTCCAGTGAGCAAGTCCCTGATGATATAAATCTGTTGCCTCTTGTCAAAGTAAACCTGTCGTCGGAGGCGGACCGGCATTGGAAGCCTGGTGTACCCATAGTGTTCACCATCGAACCAGTCGCTTTCCGGCGACGAGCACCAGGCCAGAACGCGAGGCCTGGCATCTTCGCTCAGCCGGAAAAGCTCTCGCTCGTCGAAACGCTGCATTTCCTGCCCGTCTGCCACCACGACGTTGTGGGCAGCGGTGGCGCGAAAGTGATTGCGCCAGCGGTAGTCGGCAGTGTAGACGTACGAGCCAGGATCTACTAGAAAGGCCCTGTCGTAGGCATAGAGGGTCAGGCTCAACGCGTCGTTGTGTGCGTGTCCGCCGATGCCCGCCATACCATTACCTCCGGCGTCAACGATCAGATGCAGGTTTCCGTGCCGTAGGACGTAGATTCCGCCATCGGGAAAGCCTTTTGAGGTAACCGGGTTACCAACTACATCTCGCGGTGGGATCACCTCGCCGCCGCTTAGCCAGAAAGCATCCTCCCAGCTATCGTTTGCCGCTTGAGCAAAGTCGTCTCGATCAAATAACACGGCACCCACTCCCAAGAGATAGCGGTGATCCACAAACTCGCGGGAACGATCGGGAGGCGAAAGTTTGTGAAGGCGGCCATCGTCGGCGTCGCCAATGAGAGGGGCAGTGCCGTCGGGCTGCGTGTATGCCATCACAAACTCGACCATCTTTTCCAAGCGGAACAAAATGTGCGGAGAAACAGGAATCTCGTTGAGACGGCACAACGACACTGCTGATAGAAACAACTCGGTCACGAGACGGTGATAGCTGATCGAGGCTTCATAGTCCACGCCGTCCGGATGGACCTGCACGTCGATTTCCCGCTCTAGTCCCTGCAGCCCCCAGGCCAACCACCCGTCAGCCTCTCGGAACTCGGGGAACGTCACCCCTAGATAGATCAGGCCCACCAAGTTGGAGAGATAGTGATTGTTCGTGGTGAGCCCCCATTCCAGGTTAGAGAAAATGTGCCGGCCGTGAGCCAGCAATCCCTTGAGAAAGCGAGCATGGAAGCGGGGCGACAGCTCGGGCGAGTCCTGGAAGAAATGGTATCCCCATATCCAATTGACCGCCCTGATGGCGACCTCCATCGTGCAGGCCCAGTTGACACCAAAAGCAACGGGATTGGACGACAGCCAGTCACCGATCTGGGTGCAGAACTCGCGCGTGTACTTTTCGTTGCTCGTGTACCAATAAGCCTGCCCCAGCGTGACGGCGTGGTGGAAACGGCTCAACTCCCAGGGCACCTTGACGTCGTAGGGCTGCTCCAGGTCGAGGTAGCGCACGTTGGTATAATGAACGGGCTCCCAGCGCCAGCCGGATTTAAAATCCTGATGCCAATCGATCTCTGCACCCAGGAACGTGGGGCCGGACCCCAGCAGGTCAAAGACGTGGTCGCAGACCTGGTCGGCGACGAACATGGCACGCTCCACGCTTACTGGAAAATGCTCCCAAGCTAACGCTGCCATTCGATCACGCTTGTCGGGGGTGACAAAGAAGCAAGGCGTGGTTCTGTCTCGGACGTGGTTCAGGAATGCGTCTATCGAGTCAAAGCAACCGCCTAAAGCTTGCAGAAAGGCTCGGTCGGAAAGCTCGGTTCGGGTGGGATCGGCCCACAGTTGGCCCAGATGGCTTCGTAGCCGCTGTTTGATCCGGTAGGTGACTTTGCGGGCCGTTTCCGTATCACACCTGGAAATCCACGTGGACATCATTTTTCTCGTTCGGCAAGCAACTCTTTGTAAACGGCCATCGTCTGCTGGGCATTCACTTTGGCATCAAATAGCTGCCTGGCGCGCTGATACCCGGCCTCTCCCGTCTGGCGAGCCAGGTCGTCGTCGCTGAGAACACGCACTATCGCATTGGCTAGCGCCTGAGGATTGGAAGGCGGCACGAGAAACCCTGTCTCGCCGCTCACCACCAGCTCACGTGGGCCACCCAGATCGGAGGCCACCACCGGTTTGGCCATCGCGCCGGCCTCGATGATGGGGCGGGCAAAGTGGGGGACGGTGGAAGGAAAGACGATCAAATTTGCGTCGGCCATCACCTGCGGGACGTCACGGCGCGCGCCGGTAAAGGTAATATGAGTGGACAGGCCATTTTGTTGGATGAAGTGCTCGATCCTGCGCTGGTAGCCGTATAAAGCACGCACCAACGAGGCACGGATGCCACGGTGGCCACGAAACCCCGGAAAGTGTCCCAGAATCAGGAAATGTGTGTTCGGGACACTGTGCAGGACTTGCGGAAGTGCCTGGACCAACTCCCAGGTCCCCTT
>CAZKDJ010000167.1:0-4035 GCA_964551295.1 uncultured Anaerolineales bacterium
AATCGATTCTTGCCTCTCTGGCTCCTGTAGTCGAGCCTCCCCACCCATCGCCAAAGTACTCTGCAATAGGCTGTGTGGGCAAGGCCCCATCGCTCAGGACGATACCAAAGTTGAAAATACCGGCAGACGTGTCCTCGTAATAGGCATCTGTGGCCTCTACTACGAAGCCGCTCTGCAGCGGTGCATACCCGACGGCCTTGAATCCCCTCAGCTCAGGCCACGCGCTCCTGGGAGGCGCATCGGTCACCGTCAACTTGGAGTCTGCTACTGAGTACACAATATCCGAATCAACGACCCACTTGGCTGTATCCAGACTCGCGCCCTCGAAATCATCAAAGAACTCAAAGACCGTTTCCCCATCACCCGCATCCTCCGCAGCAGGATTGCCATAGTACATTGTCAATTCTGTAGTGACCCCCACCGGCAGGTTGGGCACCTTCACCCACATCATAGCATTGACCGTTTCAGAGTAACTCTCGGTCCAGTAGGGCAAAAAGTCGCCTGCAGGATCAGCTTTGAACCGCACGTCGGAGAAATCGGCGTTCATGCCGGGTTCATTGGCAACATTCAGCCGCACCTGGTAGTCGGTGAGCGCAGTCGTCCCCGGGTTGTAGATCGCCACCGTCTTGGTGTACGGCCAGGCCGATTGCTGCAGCGGCGCGGCATACGGTTCCAGCGCCACACCAGGCACTACCCCCAGCGGCTCTGCGACGGTCGCTGGCGGCGGGTCGATCACAAGCGGCACAGATGGCGCTGCCAACGCTGGCCCCGCAGCACACAGGGCGCACTTGCCCGACGCGCTGTCCACCGTCCCGCCCTCCGATCTCGGCGTGAATACGGCGCGGTCGAGCGGCACACTGACGTCCAATGCCTCGGCGCTGCCCGGCTCCTCGAACGCCACCAGCTCCGTCTCGATGTACGTGCCCACGGTCGGGTTCCCCGGCACGACGACGTCGGCATCGACCCACGAGCGGGCCTCGACCGCCTGGCCTACGCCAAGGAGACCCCACCCAGCCCCACGCGGGATCGTCTCCCCTTCCGGGACCAGCGAGCCGTCTGCGCCCAGCACCTCCAGGGTGACGGTGTAAAAGCCGCGCTCCAGGCCGGCGGTATCCAGCGCGCCCAGGTCGTACTGCACGTCCAGCAACGCGCTTTCGAACCGCAGCAGGCGCGTGGTCGTGAACACTGGAGAGCCGCTGGCATCCCACACCCGCGTGCGGGCCCGGCCCGAGATGGGCAACTGGGTCAGGTTGGCGATGCGCGCGTGGAGCGTGGCCGTCGTGCCGGAGGCGTACTCGACGAACGCCGGCTGCGCGCCTACCTCCACCACCTCCAGGTAGGCATCCAGCCCACGCAGGACCGCGGTGGCCTGCGTATGAGGCAAGAAGCCTTCTTGCCCTACGGCGCTCACATCGGCCAGTAGGGTATAGTCGCCTACCTCCAGCGGGGTGGCGACGACGGGCACGGAGAATACCTGTCCGGCGTCGAGTGTGACGGTAAAGGGGGATTGGAGATTGGAGATCGGGGATTGGAGATCAATGGTGTAGGCGGTGAGCTGCGCACCCCGGTTTTGCACGGAAAGGGTGTAGGTAACGGGTTTGCCAATGAGCGTAAAGGTGGAACCGGGTTGGAAGGCAGCGTTGACGCCGTGGTGGGCAACACCGCACACCTGGTCCTGCAAATCAGCGACGGCGACCTGTAGCGCGCTTAGGTCGGAGAACAGCACAGCATCGCAGGCGGTGTGGGCCCCGATGGCATCGCCAAGGGCGAGTAGATCATCGCCGCCAGTGACCAGGGGATCATCTTCGAACGCGTGGCCCAGGGCACGGGCGGCGCTGGCCAGCCGGTCACGCGCGCCGGTGGAGAGGGCTCCCTCCCCGCAACTGTACTCCACCTCTTGCACGCTGCTGATCAAAAAGCTCGAGAGGGAGGGCAAAACGGGATCGTCGGGAGCACAGAGGAGCAGTTCCCGTGTGGTGATGGCCAGCGCGGGAGCGGCGGCTACGGTGTCGGCGTCGACGGCGGTGTTGTTGATCGGCGTCGGGTCGGCCCCGCCTGCGCCGTCGTCGGCGACGGATACGGTGTTGGTGATGACGTTGACGCCCGCCGCCAACGGGTCGCCCACCTCGACGACGACCGTGCGCTCGGCGATACCGTCCACGTCCAGGTCGAACGCGGGCCAGGCGACCACGCCATCCGCCTCGCTCCCGCCCTCGCCTGCGGCGACGAAGGTAACGTGATCCGGCAGCGTATCGACGACCGAGACGCCGGTGGCTGCCTGCCGCCCCACGTTGATCACCGTGAGCGTGTAGGTGACCGCCTGCCCGGCATAGACCTCCATCCCGCCGTTATCCTTGACCACGGCCAAATCGGGGCCATCGTGGCCGACAGCGGCCAGATCCAGTTCCGTCACGACGCCGCTGCGCCACGTGCCCAACTGCCCGGCGGCGTAGCCATCGACCTTGAAGAGGACAGCTTGCCCCTCACGCCCGCCCTCAATCTGGGTCGTGGCAGGGTCATCGGCAGGCACGTCGATCACATAGACCGCGTCGCCATCGGTGGTCCTGGAAGGCGCCTGGGCCACCTGGACGCCCCGCACCCAGGCCGTGACGGGTGTACCCGCGGGCACATCCGCCCCATCCAGCGTGACGGTGCCGTAAAAGCTGGATGGCAGCGGCGGCGCCTCAGCCGCCTGCACCGGGAGCACACCGGCCAGGGTTTGGAGTATCAGTGCCAATGCCAACGCTGTGTTCAGTTTTTTCATCTTACCCTCTCCTCGTTCGGGGGAGGTGCGCTAAGTTTCGCTTCTAGCTCAACTTAGCACCCATTCACCGCTCAAGCAGTTATTCCATTCCGATCCACGCTACAGAAAAATTATATCACCCTATTGCGTCAGGCAATTCCTTGTCAGATCGCACTCAGGCATTATTCCTCGACTTAGCTAACTCGCCGTCATCGCTCTACCAACCAGAAAAAATCTGAGGGAAAATCCTTATTCCGATGAACATTGCCTGCAAGTATCCTTACTGTACAATCCTGCGCCTCAAATGTATAAAGGCGAACTTTCTTCAATGCTAGCAAGCGTTCTTCTTGGGGGATTTCGCTAAACCCCGGCCTTTTACGCACCAACTCCCAACATTCTTCAGATGTTCCAAGATGAAAGGTAACCCCCTGCCAACTCATCGGGCCATCAAAATAAAGCACTTCTGCAAAAAGCAAGTAGAAAGTATCACCAGTCACGAAATCACCTTTATGTACTCGAACCAGTAATTGTGAATGAGAAGCCAAGTAGCTCCAGACTCGGCAATGATATGCCGAGGGATTGGTGATATCTGAAAGGTCGATATTTGGAGAACTCATGTCCACTTCACCTCACTTAAGGATTTGTAAAAATACGTCTTCCCGTTTGTAGCACCCGCTTCAGCGGGCTAAAGCCCGTATACGAACGATTATTCTTTTTTCAGGTCCTAAGTGGGCGCTTATTTATTGCCCACCGCAGATTTTCATCTTCGCTGCTGCCGAAGGAGTTGTACTGCCATTCTCATAAAAACTGGTTTTGCCGCACCATCCTTGATGTTTGATGACGTAGAGTTCATTGGCAGTGAAATGCCCACTACTGAAATCTCCCGGAGAACCAAATTGTTCTGCATAGTTGTTAGGGTCATCAATACCTTCCAAATTGAAGTGGATGTGTTCAGCTCTCTCGATCGCCTGCTGGAATCTCGGTCCAAAGGGGGAAAAGGAACCTGTATCACATAATCGTTCTTCATACCAGTCCCCAGACGAATAGACATAGATGTTTTGAGGATTCAGCTTTAGGTTAAGCTTGTAGGTAAACAAGGCAAGGGCAACCTTGCTATTTACCTCGCTGAGCCCAAGCGAGATATGCTTCTCTGCCGGTGGCTGTGTCGGTGGTGGTGGCGGCTCGACAGGTGGCTCAACTGGTGGTTCGACAGGCGGATCGACTGGTGGTTCGACAGGCGGATTGACGACAGGTGGATCGATAACAGGTGGATCGATAACAGGTGGATCGAT
>CAZKDJ010000167.1:4135-9098 GCA_964551295.1 uncultured Anaerolineales bacterium
ACAGGTGGATCGATAACAGGTGGATCGATAACAGGTGGATCGATGAGTGGCGGGGGGTCAACTATGGGTGGAGGCGGTACTATAGGCTCAAGCACAACAGCCACAGCTTCTCCTACCAGAGCAAGAACAAGAAGGAGCGATACCAGCTTCTGCCAAAGAGGCATCACCCAAACCGGCGATCCTTCTATCGTACCCAGCATAAATTGAAGATCTATGTACGCATCCATCATGACTTCGGGAGGCACATTAGTAGCAATGGTATCGACCGGTGGTGTTTGGAAGGGCTTGGACGCCGCAAGAGCTGCTTTCTCATCTTCCGATGTATGTTGGCCATAATCTAATGCAAGATTGCCGGAAGGGTCGCGCAGGACTATAGGATTGTTCGCCGCATAGACGTAGCGGTTGATCTCACGCGTGCCGAACAGAGTACCTTCGTAGGGATCGCGGCTCAAGAAGCGTCCTTCACCAGCATTGTAATACCGCGCTCGCAGACTATATAACCCTATCAGCTCGTCGAAGCGCTGACCAGTGTACAGGTACGCGTTATCCGTCGTTCCCTGTCGCCCCAGCAACTCACCGAAAGCGCTGTAGGTGTACTGGTCGGTGATAGCACCTGTATCATCAGCCAATGCGCGCACGCTGCCCTGTGCATCGTGTAGATAGTAGTTCGTGCTTCCACTCCGCTGCTGCGCGATCAACTCGGTCCCGCCCAGCACGTATACGGCATGTTCCACACCAATCCCATCCGTTTCCACTATCACGTCGCCGTAGGGCGAAGCCTCGTCCCACAGATAGTTCGTCACCTGCCCATCCACCACCTGTTGCACCCGCCGCCCGTCGGCGTCATAAGCGTAAGCAACGTCCGTGCCATCAGGCAGAGCCACGCCGGTTAGGCGGTCCGCCGCATCCCAGATGTACTCGGTGATATCGCTGCCATCGGTGACGCGCACAAGATTGCCGCGCCCGTCGTACTCGTACTGCACCGTCCCGGCACTGGTCAGTTGGTCGAGGTCATTGTAGGTATAGTTGGTCGTCTGACCATTAACGGTTTGGCTCAAACGATTGCCCGCAGGGTCGTACGTGTAACCGGCCTCGTAGATCACTGCGCCACTATCGTTGCGGCGCACTTCGTCCGTCAGACGATAGGCGTCGTCGTAGGACCACTCGACGGTGCTGCCATCCACCTCTACCACACTCAAGCGGTTGCCCACCGCGTCCAGCACATAGTCGTAGGAATCGAGGACGTAGCCGTCCTTGTACTGCGTGATGCCGGTCAGGCGGTTGAGATCATCATACCCATAGTCCATCCCCACGCCGTTGGGCAGGGTCTTTTGCATCCGCAGGCCCACGGGATCGTAGGCGTAGGTGGTCACGCCGCTCCAAGGATCAGTGACGCTGGACAGGCGATTGGCCTCGTCGTAGGCATAATCGACCGTACCCGCCAGCGTCGTCATCGACGTCCGGTTCCCAGCCGCGTCGTAGCTGTAGGCCACCTCCCGACCATCCGGTTGGATGATCCGTACGAGGCGATCCTGGTTGTCGTACGCGTACTGCGTAGTGCCATGCCCGTCGACGACCGTCTCCCGCAGCCCCGTCGGCGTACACGTGTACTGCACCGTCTGTCCATCAAAGTAATCGACGCCTTCCAGCCAGTTCCGAGAGTCGTATGTAAACGTGTTGGCGTTTCCGTCTGGCAGCCGGTGACGGATCAGATTTCCCACCTCGTCGTATCCAAATTCCTCGAACGATAAGCCATCCTGCCAGTTTTTGCGCACACGGCGGCCCAGCTCGTCATACTCAAAGCCGGTGGTGTGCCCGTTGGCGTCGATGACCGAGGTCAGGCGGCCGACCAGGTCGTAGCCGTAGCGGATCGTGTGGCTCATGGGATTGCTCACTGCCACCATCCGTCCCGCTTCATCATAGTCGTAGGCCATCGTCAGGCCATTCCGGTCTGTGCTGCTGGTCAACCGCCCCCCGCAATCATAGTCCCGTAAGTCAGTCGTACCGTCGGCGTAGGTAGTGTGCACCAGGCGGCCCAGAGGATCGTACTCGTACTGCGTCTGGTGATCGTTGGCGTCTGTCACGGAGAGCAACTGCCCGACGGGATCGTAAGCGTACGTCGTGGCATAGCCAAACGGGTCGATGACCTGTTCCAGGCGATTGGCGTCATCGTACACATAGCTCGTCGGGTTCCCCAGTGGATCGGTCACGCCTACCCTGCGACCCGCTGCATCATAGTGATACTGGATCGTGCTAGCATCCGCTGTGCCGTAGGCTCTGGTCGTGCGGCTCAATCGCCCCACTGCATCATATTCACGGTGTGTCACGTGTCCCGCTTCGTCGATCTTGTCCACCAGCCGCCCGGCGCCGTCATAGACCCGTTCACTAGTCGTGCCGTCAGCATAGGCGGTCAGCACCAAACGGTCACGAGCATCGTAGTGATACTGCGTGACGTTGCCCATGGCATCTTCCACAGAGACCCGCCGTCCCATCTCGTCATAGGCATACGTCGTCACATGCCCCAACGGGTCGGTTCTGGATAGCAACTGCCCGACAGCATCGTACGCATGAGTCGCCGTGTGCCCCAGAGGATCAGTCCGGCCAGTCAGGCGGCCAACATCATCGTAGGTGTATTGTGTCGAGGCAGCCAGCGGCGTACCGGCGGCCTGGATCATCCGGGTCAACTGGCTGGCCAAGTCATATTCGTATTGCGTGACCACACCACAGGGAGCGATCTCTTCGATCAGGTTCCCTAACTCGTCGTACGTATACTGCGCCACGCTGTCGTTGGGATAGGTCGTCATTGTGCGACGACCGCGAGCGTCGTACGCAAACTGCGTGGCGTGTCCGTTGGCGTCTGTTGTGGCGGTCAACCATCCTGCTGCGTCGTAGGCGTAGGTCTGTGTGTTGCTCAGTGGATCCGTTGCAGAAATCAATCGCCCTGCGTCGTCGTAGGTGTACGTCGTGGTATGCCCCAGAGCGTCGATTTCACCGATCAGGCGACCGGCGTCATCGTAGGCATACTCTACCGTGGTAACCTCGGGGGTGCCGTAGCCACGCGTTATCCGGATCAACTGCCCGTCCAAGTCGTACTCGTATTGCGTCATCCGCCCCGTCGGATCGGTCTCGGTCAAGAGATTATCTCGAAAGTCGTACGTAAAGCTCGTCGTCGTGCCATCGGGATAGGTTATCAACTCCAGGCGGTTCAAAAAGTCATATTCGAAGGTCGTCCGCCTTTCGAGAGAATCGATCACCGCCGTCCGGTTGCCGGCCGCGTCATACTCAAAATGCGCCTCCTCACCCAGTGCATCGATGTAGGTGATGAGATTGCCCATCTCATCGTACTCGTATCGGGTGACCTGCTCCTCCGCATCGACCACGCGCACCACGCGTCCCAACATATCGTAATAGTAGTACGTCGTGCGTCCTAATGGATCGGTTTCACTGGTCCGGCGGCCATAATCGTCGTATGCATAATGCTCAGCAGGCACATCTTCTTGACCGGCAAACTTGCACAATCCACCACACTTTGAGTCATCGTAAATAGCGCCGGATTGATCACTGCCATACTGCCGCATCAACAGGCTGCCATAGCTATCCCAGGTATAGGTACTCACCACCCCCAGACTGTCTCTGTCGCTGATGGGCATAGAGCGCGCGTCATAGGCAATGGTGCGTGTGTTGCCCAGCGCATTGGCCAGGCTCGTGGGACTGCCGTAGCGATTGTAGGTTGCTGTCAATACTATATCGCCTAGCGGATTGATAGCTGAGGTGAGGTTACCCTTATCATCGTATGTAAATCCAATCATCTCCCCCAGATCATTAGTCTGAGCAGTCAGATTGTGATTACTATCGTAAGTATAGATCGTCGTGCGGCTCAGCGCATCGGTGTGGCTGAGGACCATCCCGTGGCTATCATACGCTGTCGTCTCCGTGCCCTCGTCCGGATTGATCACCGTCGTCGTGCGACCCTCCACGTCGTAGGTATACTGAAACGTGTTGCCCATCGCGTCTGTCTCGCTCTTCAGCCGTCCATCCGGGTAGTACGTGGCGGTCGCCGCAGTCACACCCCGTGGGTCATCCACCCCCAGGAAGTAGTGATCCGGGTTGTAGTGATAGGTGATAGGCGTCTCCACCCCCGGCAGGTACACCTCCACCAGGTCACCCGCCGCGTCGTATTCGTACTCGTACTCGTTCCCCATCGGGTCGGTCACCACCGTGATGCGATCCTGCCCGTCCCGCGTGAACTCTACCGCCATCCCTCCCACGCTGCTGACGATACCATCGGGCGTGAACGTCAGCACGTTGTCGTTCAGGTCCTTGATCGACCGCAGCTTGCCATCCGTCCCCATATCGAACTCGCGCCCGTACGGGTCGGTGTACACGTAGCCACTGACGCTCTCCTGGTACGGTCCGCCAGGGAAACAGAACCACTGCCCTTCGGGGGCAACCACTACCCCACACGCCTTGGGCCTCAGGCTGCCATACACCCCCGCCTCCGGCACGTAGCGAGGCACCGAGAGAAACAGCACCGACTCTGGATGAAAATAGTACGTCACCCGTCGCCCGTCCGGCATCGTCACCGTCACGTTGTGACCCGGGTCCACCTCCAGCTTCGGGTTCCCTATCGACAGCGACCAACCGTGCCCAAACTCGCCCACCTGATTCCGCTCAAGACTATCATACGTCCGCCCTACCACGATGGGAAGCCCCGCCACAGGCACCGTCAGATCGGTCACCGTGAAGCGCACCCTCCCCGGCTTGTACTCTCCCTCCACCGTCACCATCGTCCCGCACGCCACCAGCTCCCCGCTATCGTCCACGCCGCTCACGCGGATCGCGTACGACCCGTTCGCCAGCACCGTCGTATCCAGCGTCGCCACACGGCTCCCGCCCTCCGCCTCCAAGGCCGTGGCCAGCACCTCGTAGCCGTCCCAGGCCTGCCCTGAGCCTGCCGAAGGGG
>CAZKDJ010000168.1:0-9016 GCA_964551295.1 uncultured Anaerolineales bacterium
GTCGATACAGAGCCTTCACGTATTGGCCACCCCGGAGATGTGGGTAATAGATAGCATATACGACGCTTCCCACACCAGATAGGCCAGGCTGACGACTAGGCCGGTGCGGGCCTCCCACCTGTGGCGTGAGAACTGCCGGGGGAAGCGATAGGCGAACAGCAGTAGGAATACCAGAGCCAGTGCCAGGATGGTGTTCTGCGCATAGATGGCGAACAGGCGTGGGTAGGGCAAGAGGGC
This sequence comes from uncultured Anaerolineales bacterium, assembly GCA_964551295.1. Classification (GTDB taxonomy): domain Bacteria; phylum Chloroflexota; class Anaerolineae; order B4-G1; family B4-G1; genus JAFGED01. The sequence continues at coordinate 238 of CAZKDJ010000168.1, forward strand.
CACGTCCAGGAACAACAACCCGATGAAGACGGTGACCGAGGCAAAGAAGCAGGTTAGCAGCACCAGTTGCGTGTTCCTGTTTTTTCGCAGGCGGCGGGTCAAAAAGGCGGCGATGACCAGGGCCAGGATGAACTGGGTCAGGTAACTGCTCGATGCAGGCGTGAGGTATGTGGAGAACATTGCTTTATCCGCCCAAGGTCGTGACCAATGGATTCGCGTTAGTTGATGGCACGGTCAAAATTGTAGCACAGCCCAGGTCTCTGTGCAAACTTGTGTATTTCCTGTATCTTCTCAATAAATAGGGGAAGATGGGGGGTGGGTGGGGGGGGGGGGGGGGGCGCCCCCCCCCCCCCCCCCCCCCCCGCCCCCCGGATTATTGAGAAGATACTATTCCCTCGCAATTGCCTGTTTCGAAGAAGGCCTGTTTGGGCCAACCGCTGTTTTGGTTTTACCCAAGTCAGCCCCTTTATCCCAGTAGTACGAACTGGTGATTACCCTGTTACTGTATAATGGACAAGACAGCGCCGATGAGATAAGATGGACAGAGATGCCCCACATGTCAGGCACAAGCTATTGGGACCAGCAATTTCTTACCGCAGAGACCGCCGAGGCAGGCAAAGATCGCCCGAACGCTGAGAAAAGCCGAATTTTATCTTCTTTGCGAGCTCTGTGGACGGGCGCGCCCGTCTTTGCGGTGAGTTATGGGTAATCGCCAATTAGCCTTGCCTTGTTCTGCCCTTCGCATTATACTAGGAGTGTGTGACTCTACAGTTTTACTGGGCCTCGAGTCATCGTACCGCCAATCGTAAAATCCAGTGCTACTTTTTGCCGAAAAGGTAACACTAGATTGGATTCTCGGCTCAAGGCTATCTTGAGCAGGAAGGGGGAAAGATGAAGCGTAAGGCACTGTTTCTGGCCCTGTTGGTGACGATCGGTAGCGCGTTAGCCTGCATTCCGCTCGCCTACCCCACCGTACCCGCGCCTACCCCCACTTCCACATCTGCCCCGCCACCCACTGCCACGCCGCTGCCTCCCACCGATACACCGACGCCACTTTCCACAGATACCCCAACGTCGCCTCCTCCTCCGACCGAGGTGACGCCCGTCGCGCTCGATGTGTGCACGCTGCTGACCGCCGAGGAGGTCGAAGCCGCCCTGGGCAGCCCGGTGACCGTGCAGCCCGCCCCGGAGACGGGCAACTGCTCCTACGTCGCTGAGTCCGGTGCAGGGGGCATGCCGGCGACCGTCGCGCTCGGCGCCGGCCACGGGGAGGAGGGCAAGGCCATCATGGTGGTCAGCGTCGCCATCCTCACTTTCTTCACCGGCGGGAGTGAGACGGCCCAGGAGGATTTCGAGCGCCTGCAAAGCGCCTTGCCGGATATGACCATGCAGGACGTGGTGAATGAGCTCGTCCTGGTCCTCGAGTCGGTCGGTTTTGAGATCACGCCCTACGAGGGTGTTGGCGATGCAGCCCACTGGCTGTGGTACGCGCAAGAGGGTGTGAGCGTAGGCGAGCTGATCGTCGTCCAGGGCGAATCCTGGCTGACCGTGGCGGTGGTCGGCCAGCCGGAAGACGCGGCACTTGTGACCATCGAGGCGTTGACCGGAACTGCCCTGGAGCGCCTGCCGCCGGCCTTCTCGGTGCTGCCCGCCGGGGAATAGCCCGCACGGGAGGCGTGGACCTGAGCGCTGAACGGCTGCATCATGAACTGTGGTCGGCAGTGGCGAAAGATATCAAGACGCAAAGTAGCTGGCTGCCGACGCAATGAGCACTTGCCCGCCGTAGTAGAACGCCAGGCCGATGCGATGGTATTTCCACGGCCTCCAGAAGCGATCTGCAGCCAGGATCGCATCCGAGACGTAGAAAAGCACCGCTCCGATCACGATCATCAAAGCCTGCCCCGTGCTGAAAACCGGACTGGTCAACGTCGCGGCAGCGCGGCTGACCATCACCGAGATCACCACGATGTATGCAGCGACCGGCATCTGCATCTGGCCCAGGTTTGGCCGGAGCAAGATGTAGAAACCTACGCCTACTGCCGATAGTACCGCTACCGAGACAACGTCCCACGTAGAGAACCATCCCAGGAGCACGAACACCACGGTGTAGGCGACGTGGGCCAACAGGAACAAACCCAAGCCCAGCGTGAAGGCTTTGGAGCTCTGAAACATCAGCGCGATATCCCCGCCCAAGGACAGAAACAGCCCGACTACCATGCCGGCGGTGTAGGTCAGGTTCCGCGCCGGCTCCAGGAGTGACAGCGCTGCCACCGTGATCACCAGCAGCGTGGAGAGCGGCTTGAGGATAAAAACCTGCCGCCGCCAGCCCAGGATCTCTGCCCGAATCAAGAGGGCGACTGTGACGACCAAAGCGGGAATTGGATAAAGGGCTGCTTTCATCGTTTCCCCCATTTTACCTTGTGTCTGTTCAGCTCTCGATATACGTCCACATCCACCTTCCTCTCTGTTAACCTGCGAGAGGCTATCCCTTGGCTATCTCGATCACCGGCGCGTCGATCAGAAACGACCCCTCCGCTTCCATGCCCTGCTGCGCCAGCGCCTCGACGTACTCGGGATGAAATCGAAACACCCCGTCTTGCAATATCTCTCGATCCCACGGGTTGAGGAGTAGCTCGTCCGTAATCAGGCCGATGTAATCGGGCAGCGCCGCGCTCTTGGTGTGGGCGTACAGAACCGCGCTCTTGACCGCCAGGGCACCCATTGCCTCGACCTTCTTTTCGACTATAGAGATCGTCTCGCCCGTGCTGCAGACCTCGTCGACGACCAGCACGCGTTGACCCTCGACCGCCGCTGGCGGTTCCACGAACCACCGCGGGCTTGAGTAGGTGATGACGTCCTCGACCCGCCTGGAGAGGCGCACTGGGTAGAGCTCGACCTGCAGCACGTGGGCCAGGAGGGTGCCGGGGTAGTAGCCCGCACGGCCTATGGGGAGGATGATCTGTGGACGGAAGCGGGACACAGCCAGGGCCAACCCCTTGCACAGGCCGTGAAAATCCCGCCACGAAATGGGCCGGATGCCGGCCCGGTTTTCATAATCGTAGGGATTCTGCGACACGTCACCTCCAAACTTGTGATAGTATACTTAATCAGCGTGCGAAGGGCAAGTCTTGAATCGCGGTCTTGAGCGGCGGGCGCAAGGCCCGCGTTTACAGATCGCGTAATATGATTCGTAATGTTCTTGGGGTACAATCATTGTGGAATTATCACGCCAACAGGGGGGGCGGGGAAAATGACTAGACCGATTGCTTTGATCGTTGAGGACGAACACGATTTGTCCTTTCTTCTGGCCCAGGTGGCCAAGCTGGCGGGCTACGAACCCGAGGTCATTCACTCGGGCGACATAGCGCTTGAACGGCTTTCCCAGGTGATTCCAGACCTGATTCTCCTGGACCTCAACCTGCCCAAGGTATTGGGGACGGATATTCTGAAACACATCCGCAGCGAGCAGCGTCTGCTCGGGGTTTACGTCATCGTCGTGACCGCCTACAAGCACCTGGCCGAGACGATCTACGAGCAGGCTGACCACGTCTTGAACAAGCCTTTCGAATTCGATCAACTGGCCCAATTAGTCACCGCCGCGCGGCCGTTGACAGGGTAGCAAGGGCGGGATAGACTGCAAGCTCGGCGGGCACGCCTGCCGGGCTTTTTATCGGACTTTTTGTCCGCCGACTGGCAAACCAAAAGCCCCTGCGCGATGGCAGGGGCCACGGTCAAGCAAGTGGGCCCACGAGGATTCGAACCTCGGACCAACCGGTTATGCATCCCATCTACAGCTTTCGCTGCCCCTTTCGGGTTTGTGGGCTGGACTATCCCTTCACCCTACTAAAGAGGTTTATCACTTCGCAGGGTGCCTGCCGTCTAGTCTCTACACCTTCCCCGGCCAACCGGGGCTTGGCTCGGGATTACCCTACCTATACACACCTCGGCGTAGGCTTCCCCGAATTTGACAGGTATCGCCTGAGAATCTCTTCCCAGGCAGCCCGCTGACAAGGCAACTTATCAATCCGTGCTTACTTAGCTGACCTTGTCCCCTGAGCCGGCCGCTCTGACCGCTGAGCTATGGGCCCTAGACAATGCGCGACACATCGCGCGTATTCAATTGTCAAGAGCGGGCGGTGGGAATCGAACCCACAACAACAGCTTGGAAGGCTGGGGCAATACCATTTTGCAACGCCCGCGTAGGTACGCCTCTGGAAAACACCCGAGGTCGGGGCGGCCGGACTTGAACCGGCGACCTCCGCGTCCCAAACGCGGCGCGCTTCCATCTGCGCCACGCCCCGAAAAGCAACGTAAGTATACCGCTGTTGACCGCTTCCGTCAAGGGTTTGGTCGGGGTCACTGGCCCCAGGAGAGGCGCTGCGACGTCCAACCGGGCAGGTCGGGGCCGAGCTTGAGGATGATGTGCGGGTCTGCGCCGTCAGCGTTCATCAGGTACACGCCCCACTCCCCGTCGCGATTGGAGACAAAGGCCACCTTGGAGCCATCGGGCGACCATGTGGGGAGACCGTCGGAGGCTGCGTCGTCGGTGAGCTGTACGAATCGGCGGTCGGTATACACCCGGTAGACCTCCCAGTTGCCGGTGTGGTTGGCCATATAGACCAGGCTTCCGCTGTCGGGGTGCCAGCTCAGGGCGATGTCATTGGCACTGGTGCTGAGTTGGATCGGCGCATCTTCGTTATCGGGGTTGTCGATAAAGATGCCGCATTCGCCGCTGGCGTTGCAGCCGGTCCAGGCCAGCCAGCCGTTGGGCGCCCAGGCGGGCCACTTGCCCTGCGCGTGCACCTGCGGCTCGGACGAGCCATCCGTGGGCGCGATGTAGATCTGCCAGTCGCCGGAGGCGTCCTGTGCGGCGTAGGCCATGCGCTCCCCGACGGGGGAGAAAACGGGCCAGGCCAGGCCGCTGCCCGAACGCAGTTGATGGGGTACGGCTCCCTCGTTGGTCAGCAGCGATATGCCGGCCGAGACGTGATTGCGATATCCCAGTGCGCCGCTGCTGCGCATCCAGCCCGGTTGATCGGCCCCGGTAGCCCACCTCACGATACGCCTGTCGGTGGACAGGACGAATATGCTATAGTAGCCCGTGTCGTCGTTGTAGGATGGGTAGGCCAAGCGGCCCGTGCCAAAGCCGGGCGGCAGGTTGGTCAGCGTGATGACGTCCGTGTTCTCCATCTTGATGGGGGCCGGCGTCGCCACCAGGCACACCTGCTCGGCGGCGTTCCGCTTTTCCATCACGTCGGCGCTTTCGGCCAGTTGCAGCGCCAGGTCGTATTGCTCCTGCGCCGGGCACATCTCGTCTTTGGCGTACCACTCGTCACCGTAGGCCACGTGGGCCTGGTAGAGTCGCTGATAGACGTCCTTGTAGCCGGGCGCGAGGGCGTAGAGCTGCTCGAAACGCTCAATGCACTCTTCCCAATCACCCCAGTAATTCACTGCGTCCATATACATCTTGGCTAAGCTAAGCTCCCACTGCGCCTCCTCCGAAGCCGGATCGTCTGGGCGGAGTGCTATCGCCTGGTCGAGGTAAAAGATACCCTCCTCGAAACGATCCTCTTCCAAGAGCGCCATCCCGGCGTTGTAGAGGCTGTCAAAGAGCATGTCCTCGACGGCCCGCGCCTCGTAGGTTGGGTCCAGTGCGCGCACCTGGGTAAGCGTGGCAGCCGCATCCGTCCATTCCTCGGCTTCGTACTGCTGCGTGGCTTCTTGGTACAGGTCTTTTACGACCTGCTCGGGGTTGAACTCTGGGGTCGGGGTGGGGCGGGCGGCGATGCGCGCCTCCGCCTTCTCGATACCCTGCCTGGCGAAAGCGTGATCGGGGTCGATGCGCAGGATGTACTCGAATTCTTCGATGGCCAACTCATACTCGCCGGCGTCCAGCTTCTGCAACCCGGCCAGGTAGCGCTGGGCGATGATCTCGTCGATGCGCTGGCGAGCCTCGACCAGGCTGGGATCGATTTCGAGCGCGTACTCGAACTCGGCGACGGCGAGCTTGTAGGTGCCCTGTTCGAGGTGGGCCTCCCCTTTCTGATAATGCTCCCGAGCCTGGGCCAGGCGGGCCTGCCGCCGATCTTGCTCGCCCTGATAGAGACCGGAGTAACTTCCCAGCCCGATGCTCAGTCCCAGAACCAAGAGAGCGCCCACGATTGCCAGGAGAATAGTCAGCACGCGCCGCCAGATGGGGGACCGCTCTCGTGGCTTGGCTGGTGCGGTGGTCCGCTCGATGATGTGCAGCGGCTGTGTCTCCTCAAGCTCCTTGAGCTCTTTGGAGCGGGCGCGCGTGGGACGCGTATCCTGTATCATCTCCCCACACACGGGGCACAGCGATAGATGATCGGGGACCTCGGCTTTACACTCGGGACAGCGCATACTTTCCTCGTTGATCAGAAGGCGAAACGAGAGAGATTATAGCCTCTTTGGCCCAACTTGTCCAGTGCACTTTGCCAAGCTTCTCTCTCGTGCTATACTCTCTGCCAGGGAGGAAGACGATGGAACGATACAACCTGTTGGTCGTGAGCGATCTGCACCTGTGCGAGGGTGTCGATCCAGAGAGCGGCAAGTATGCCCGACAGGAGGACTTTTTGTTCGACGATGCCTTTGCCCGTTTCCTGCGCTACCACGAGCGGGTCAAGCAGCAGCCTCGCTTCGGTGGACGTCCGTGGCTGCTGATCTTTAACGGCGATCTGTGCGACTTTCCTCAGGTGGACGCTCTGCCTGAGGAAGGGGAGCCGCTTGTGAGGGTCAAGGGGGTAGCGCACTATAAAGATCTGAGCGACGACGAGCGAAACTTTGGCTTGGGCACATCGGAGAAAGAGTCCGCCTGGAAGCTCGAGCGGATCGCGCGCGGGCATCCGTCTTTCTTTGCAGCGCTGGGGTGGTTCGTCGCGCACGGCAACCACATCGCCGTCATCAAGGGCAACCACGACCTCGAGCTCCACTGGCCCGCCGTGCAGCAGCGGTTCATCGCCGAGGTGGATCGGGCGTACGCCCATCAGCGGCAGATGCTGGGTGAGGGACCGCCCATCACCCCGGGAGAGATTGAGGAACGCACGCGCTTTTACCCCTGGTTCTACTACGAGCCCGACCGCGTCTACATCGAGCACGGCGGCCAGTACGAGTCGAGCTGTCACGTGTGCGACTATTTGGACCCGGTGTCTTGCGACAATCCCAAATGCCTCCAAGCACTGTGGGGGAATCTGTTCGTCCGCTATCTGTTCAACCAGATCGAGGACGTGCACCCTTTCGCCGACAACGTCAAGCCCCCCGTTCGTTATCTGGCATGGGCATTCGACAAGGATCCGCTCATGACACTCAAGCTGATCGTGACCCGGGGCAGTACTTTCCTGCGAGCATTCTGGAAAGTCACGCGGGTCGCTCTTGGAACGGCGCAGATCTACAAACAATCACAGGAGTCCGATTTCGTCCCACTGCCATCGGAGGTGACGCAGCAGATCGCCGAACTGGCGCAACGGCAGGCCGAGGATTCGCGGCGGGAGTGGATCGGGGGGATACTGATGATCGGGCTGACCCTGGCGGTGATCGTGTGTGCCGTCGTGGCGGTCGTGAACGTTCTCCTCGGCAGTTGGGTGGGAGGGGCGATATGGGTGGGGGCGGCGGCGGTTTTCTTTGCCGCGCAGCGTATTACACGCCTCAGAATCCCCTCTTTTGACGATCTCATGCTGCGCGTGGCTAAAAACCTGGAGCACATTCTGAAACCCCCTCACGCCGTTCGCTACATCGTCGTGGGGCACGACCACGTAGCCGATGTAGAGTGGATGGAGGATGCCTGGTACGTCAACACCGGCGCGTGGGTGCAGGTGTTTGAAAAGAAAGGCCCTATCGAGGGAAAGGAGAAGCTGACGTTCTTCCGCCTGGCTTGGGGATACGAGGGCGTGCCGCAGCTTTTGCGCTGGGACGATGCGGTGGGTGAGCCGGCGTCGCTGAGGATGGGGTTGGTCGAGTAGGGTTGGCCTAGTAGCCGCCGAGTGTGACGCCGCGCGGCGCGTTGTTCAGCACGCTTCCCACGATGCGAATGTGTCCCCTCTCCAAGAGTTCCTTGGCCCGCTGGGTGTGCTCGCGCCGGGTGCGGCCGGCGCTGACCACCAGCAGCACACCGTCTACCTTGGTGCCCAGCACGACGGCGTCGGTCACAGAGACGACGGGCGGCGCGTCAAAGATGATCACGTCGGCGCGGTTCTTGAGGGCGGCGATGGCTTGCTCCATCCTTTGCGAGCCCAGGAGGTCGGTGGGATTGGGAGGCTGTTGGCCGCAGGGCAATAGCCACAGGTCCTGCACGCCGGTGTCTTGCAGCGGTGGATCGTTCAGCCTGGTTTGATCGACGATCATCGTGGTCAGTCCCGGCTCGCTGGCGACCCCAAAGACCTTGTGTAGGGTGGGGCGGCGCAGGTCGGCCTCGACCAGGATGGTGCGGCGCTCGCTTTGCGCCATGACGACCGCCAAGTTGGCCAGGACCTTGGCCTTTTCCTTGTCCGGCGCAGCGGAGGTGACCACCAGGGTCTCCAGGGGCGCGTCGAGCGCGGCAAAGGTCAAATTGGCGCGCAGCGCGCGGTAGGCCTCGGCGGCCGGGCTGCGGGGATTGGTCAGGGTGATTAGATCGGGTTGGTTAGCCATGGGTTACACCTCTTGGTTGGTTAGTTTGCCGGTGGGATGGTGCCCAGGACGGGTAGATCGAGTTCACGCTCCAAATCCTGGGGCGTGCGGATGACGCCCACCTCGACCCATTCCAGGAAAAAGATGACCACGC
>CAZKDJ010000169.1:0-8962 GCA_964551295.1 uncultured Anaerolineales bacterium
CCCCCCCCCCCCCCCCCCCACCCCCCATCTTCCCCTACTTATTGAGAAGATACTTGAGAAGCTACCTGAGAACTCAGCACTGCAATGAGTGTAAGCTTAGACAGCATGAGCTTCACAGCGCATAGAAAACCTTTTGCCTTTCCAGTCCCTCCTTCTAAAAGAAGGAGGGACTGGAAAGAGAGGAGGGAAAACTTCCTCGCAAACCCGATGGAAAAGAGCTCGACGGTCAGGTGCAGAGGTAGCCAGTTTGCTATTTCTGAGTAGACTCAGCTTCCAGTTCGGACTGAGCTCTCTCGGACAATCAGTTCTGGTTGGATCAAAACCGTCTTGGGCGCAAAGGGCGTCTCGCTCCGATTTGCCTCTATCGCTTCACCGAGCTCCCTCACAGCGCGACGGCCCAACTCGACCAGATCCTGCCGCACGGTGGATAGCGACGGATAAAAATAGGCGGCGTCTGGAATGTCATCGAAACCGACTATGGCCAAATCCCCTGGGATCTGCAGTCCCAATTCCCGCGCTACCTTCGCGGCCCCCAAGGCCATGCTGTCGTTGCAAACGAACACGCCATCAATCTCTGGATGCTGCTCCAGAAGCTGAGTCAGACCATGCTCCCCGGTGATAGCAGACCAATTTCCCTCGACAATTAAGCTGTTTTTGACGGATAACCCTGCACTCTGGAGCGCTTCTTGCCAGCCGAGTTTACGCTGGCGTGCCTCCCACCAATCTACTGGACCAGTTATAAGCCCGATGTTCTCGCATCCTTGAACGATCAGATGCCTCGTCGCTGCGAGTCCACCACTACGGTTATCCACTGTAACCACAAACTGATCGGATCGCGGCTTCATGGTTAGAAATACGATGGGCACAGAAAGCTGAATGTTTTTGTCCTCAAGCCAAGCGTGGTTGTTGCCAATCTCCGGCACAGCCCAGATGATGCCATCGATGTAACGAGACAGCATCTTTTCCAGCAGTTGCTCGACGTTATTCGTCTCGGGCTGGCGGACCAAGTGCAAGAGAATGGTATAACCCAACTCACTGGCCTCTTGTTCGATGCCGGATAGAGTACAGGAGGGGCCAAAGTACTCTAATCCGTAACCGACTATTCCCAGGGTAAAGCTACGTTTGGACTTTAGGCTACGTGCCGCGCTGCTGGGATGGTACCCGAGTTCATTGATGGCCGTCAGCACGCGCTGGCGCGTCTGTTCGCGCACGTACTTGGTTTGGCCGGCAAGTACCCGACTGACAGTGGCCTTGGAGACACCTGCGGCACGCGCAACATCGGCTATCGTTTTACGTGGCATATTTCTTGCACGTTGAAGTGGAAATTGATCTTGCTATCGACCCCTGAAATCGGTTTCTGGGATCGGTTTCTGAAACCGATAACATTTTATCACAGATTTTGGCCTCTGTCAATAGGGTTTCCGGAATTCGATCACAACTGGGCCCCTGGGCACGAAATCGCCATCGTTGCATTGCGTCTGCATCGCAAATGACAAGGCGGCCGGAGTAAACTCACGGCCGCCCGGTATTGTGGCGCAGCTTTCTACGCGACATTTACCTTACTCCCTTGGTCCATTTGTCCGTCCCTACCCTCAGGCGCAACCGCCGGGAAAGGAGGATTGACTTGCTTCGACGTTCATTATAAGCCGCTGGAGGAAACCGGTCAACTCATCCCCTTGACGAACTCCCTCGCCGACCGTATAATATATAATATATGATATATGATACGGGATAGGAAAAGTGGATTCGGTCAAACCCTTCCGCAGCAAGAAAGAATTCGCCTACGATGCTCTGCGCGACGCAATCCAAGAGGGACAACTGGAGCCCGGTGCGCGCCTGGTGATCGACGAATTGGCGGCCGATCTTGGCATCAGCCCGATTCCCGTCCGCGAGGCCCTGCAACAATTGCAGGCAGATGGCTTTGTCGTCATCCAACCATACGTGGGCGCCAGTGTCACCGAGATCGACGCGGGCCTGGTGTGTGAGGTGTTCGACCTGATGGAGGCCTTGGAGGTGATCAGCGGGCGCGCGGCCTGCCTGCGTATGAGCGAGGACAGCCTGACCGAGATGGAGGGCCGCCTGCGCGATATGGACGCACTCGTCGCTGACCCCGACCGCTTCTCCCAGGAAAACGCCCGCCTGCACCAGTTCGTCTGTGAACGGGCAGGAACACCGCTGGTGAGTCGCCTGATGGACCGCGTCCTCGCTCACTGGGATCGCCTGCGCCGTCACTACCTTCAGGATGTGTTCGAACGCCGGGTTGCCGACGCGCAAAAAGAGCACTGGCGTGTCTTTGAGGCCCTATGCACGAGAGACCCCGACCACGTAGAGCGGGTGATCCGTGAGCACAACCAGGCGGCGCGGGCGGCGTATGAGGCGCACCTGGTAACCTTGGACGAAGCGCGCGACGCGACCGTTCCCCAGGCAGACTCATAAATGCACTGCGATTCAGTGAAGGAGACAAGATATGTCTAAAAAACCAACTATACGCTTTGCCGCTATCGGATTGAATCACGGCCACATCTACAATCAAACGCACGCGCTGTTGAACGCCGGCGCCGAGCTCGTCTCCTTCTACGCCAAGGAGTCCGAGCTGGTCGCCCGATTCTCCCAGACCTTTCCCCAGGCCAAGCTGGCCAGCGGCGTAGACGAGATCCTAGAGGACGAGACAATCCAATTGGTCGCCAGTGCCTCCATCTTTAACGAGCGCGCCCCTTTGGGCATCGCCGTGATGCAGCACGGCAAGGACTATATGGTCGACAAGCCGGGCCTTACCACGTTGGAGCAGTTGGCCGAGGTGCGCCGCGTGCAGGCGGAGACCGGTCGCATCTATTCGATCTTTTTCAGCGAGCGGCTGAACAATCGCGCCACCGTCAAGGCCGGCGAGCTGGTCCATTCCGGGGCGATCGGCCGCGTGGTGCAGACCATTGGCATGGGGCCGCATCGCACCAGGCTGGAGACGCGGGCTCCGTGGTTCTTCCGCCGCGAGCAGTACGGCGGCATCCTCTGCGACATTGGCTCTCACCAGGTCGACCAGTTCCTCTTTTTCACCGGCTCCACCCAGGTCGAGGTGGCCGGCTCCACCGTGGCCAACTACAAGCACCCCCAGTATCCGGAACTGGAGGATTTTGGGGAGGTGCTGCTGCGCGGGGATCGCGGCACCGGCTTTGTGCGCATCGATTGGTACACACCGGACGGCTTGCCCACCTGGGGGGATGGCCGTCTGTTCATCCTGGGCACCGAGGGCTACATCGAGCTGCGCAAGTACTGCGATATCGCCGGGCGGCCCGGCGGCGACCATCTTTTCCTGGTCGACCAGGAAGGTGTGAACTATATCGACTGCCAAGACGTCGAGCTGCCCTACGGACGGCAGCTCATCGAAGACGTGATCAACCGCACCGACACGGCCGTGCCGCAGGAGCACTGCTTTTTTGCCTCGGATCTGGCGCTAAAGGCCGAGGCGCAGGCCAAGAGGCTGGGGAACCTAAAAGAACTGTAGGCGAAGCTTCGCTAGCTTTATAGTCCAAGTCGTCGTGGAGGGACAGCATGAGCAAAGTTGCATTGATCACCGGGGCGGGACGCGGCATCGGGCTGGGTATCGCCAAGGCGCTGGCCGCGGAGGGCTGCGACATCGTCGTGGGCGACATCCACCCGCGAGAGGTCGTGGCCAAGGCATTGGACGAGCTGCGCGAATTGGGGGCCGAGGCGCTCTACTGCATCGCCGACGTATCCGACCCGGAGGCGCGTGCACGCATGCTGGATCAGATCAGTACCAAGTTCGGGCGGCTGGACGTACTGGTGAACAACGCCGGCGTGGCCCCCAAGGTGCGCGCCGACATCCTCGAGGCGACCGAGGAGAGCTACGACTGGGTGATGGGGATCAACCTCAAGGGGCCGTACTTTCTGACCCAGGCCGTGGCCAACTGGATGATCGCGCAGCAGAAGGAGGACGAGGGCTTTGAGGGCTGCATCGTCAACATCTCCTCGATCTCGGCCACCGTTGCCTCGCCCAGCCGCGGCGAGTACTGCATTTCCAAGGCGGGGGTGAGCATGGCGACCCAGTTGTGGGCAGCGCGCTTGGGCGAGTTCGGCATCCCGGTTTACGAGATCCGCCCCGGCGTGATCAAGACACCGATGACGGAGACCGTGACCGCCAAGTACGACAAGCTCATCGCCGAGGGGCTGACCATCCAGCCGCGCTGGGGTTTCCCCGAGGACGTCGGCAAGGCCGTGGCCATGCTGGTGCGCGGCGACCTGCCTTACTCCACCGGGCAGGTGATCATGGTCGATGGTGGAATGACGGTGCAGCGATTGTAGAGATTAGAGATTGAGTCGCTTAATCTCTAATCTCCAGTCTCTTTCATGAGGCTTGGATGCGACAAGAAACGCCAGACAACGCGCTGCCCATAACGTGGGTGCACACGCTCGTAATCGGCAGCGGCGCGTCGGGACTGAACGCGGCGGTGCAACTGCGCGCCGGTGGTGTCGAGGACGTGCTGATCGTGAGCGAGGGCTTGCAGATGGGCACCTCGATCAACACCGGCAGCGACAAGCAGACCTATTACAAGCTCGGCATGTATGGCGAGGACGCCGATGCGCCCATGTTGATGGCCGAGTCTTACTTTGCCGGCGGCAGCATGCACGGCGACCTGGCGCTGGTCGAGGCGGCGGTCTCGGCGCGGGCGTTCAACCACCTGGTGAGCCTGGGCGTGCCGTTCCCGCGCGATGCCTATGGCCAGTTCGTGGGCTACAAGACCGACCACGATCCCCGGCAGCGGGCGACGTCCATCGGGCCGTACACCTCGCGCGAGATGTGCCGCGCGCTCATCCGCCGCGTGCAGGAGTTGGGTATCGAGGTGCGCGAGGGGCGGAACGTGGTACAACTCCTCACTGTCGGCGAGGGCAGCGAGAAGCGCGCAGCCGGCGCGATCGCGGTCGATGCGGACGGCAACCTGGAGGCGTACGGTGCGGAGAACGTGGTCTTTGCCGTTGGCGGTCCCGGCGGGCTGTACAAGACCAGTGTGTATCCCGAGGTTCACACCGGGGCCATCGGCCTGGCGCTGATGTCCGGAGCCAAGGCGCAAAGCCTGCCCGAATCGCAGTATGGCCTGGCCTCGATCCAGTTCCGCTGGAACGTCTCCGGAACGTACATGCAAGTCATCCCGCGCTTTATCAGCACCGACGCCGACGGCGTCAGCAACGAGTGCGAGTTCATGCGCGGGTATTTCGACCCGGTGGGCGAGATGAACTCGATGGTGTTCCTCAAAGGCTACCAGTGGCCCTTCGACTCGCGCAAGGTGATCGGTGGATCGTCGCTGGTCGACATCCTGGTCTACGTCGAGACGGTGCTGCGCGGGCGGCGCGTGTACCTCGATTTCCGCGTCAACCCCGCGGGCTTTAGCTTCGAGGGCCTGAGCGCAGAGGCACGCACCTACCTGACCCGCTCCGAGGCGCTGCTGGAGACGCCCATCGCCCGGCTGCGCCAGATGAACCCTGGCGCGATCGAGCTCTACGCCGACCACGGCATCGACATCACCGCCGAGCCGCTAGAGATCGCCGTGTGTGCCCAGCACAACAACGGCGGGCTGGCGGGCAACCACTGGTGGGAGTCGCTCAACGTCAAGCACCTGTTCCCCATCGGCGAGGTCAACGGCTCCCACGGCGTCTACCGACCCGGCGGGGCGGCGCTCAACTCGGGGCAGGTGGGGTCGATCCGCGCCGCCGAGTTCATCGCCAACCGGTACGCCGATTGGAGCGTGTCCAAGGAGGCGGTCAAGCAAGCGGCGGCGCAGGCGATGGGCGCGTTGCAGGCGTGGATCGCCAAGTGCGAAGGGGCAGAATCGACCTGGCAGGCCGAGCGCGATGAATTTCAATCTCGTATGACGCGGGCCGGGGCGCACATCCGCTCGCTGGAGGAGCTGCCCCAGGCCATCGAGGAGGCGTGGGCCCAGTTCGGGCGGCTTGAGGATACGGGCTGCTTGTACGGGACCCCGGCGGAGCTGACTGAGGCACTGCGCAACCGCCAGTTGTGCTTCGCCCACGCGGTCTATTTGGAGGCGATCCTGTTCGCCCTGCAGAGCGGCGTGGGTAGCCGCGGTTCGTGCATCGTGCTCGACCCCGCTGGCGAGCGTGTCCACGACAAACTGGGGGAAGAGTGGCGCATCGCGCTGGAGGACGAGAGATTCCGCGAGCGGGTGCTGGAGACGGTCGCCGCACCCGATGGGAAAGTGGAAAGCGCGTGGGTCGACCGCAGGCCGATCCCCGTGGCCGACGCCTGGTTCGAGACGGCCTGGGCCAGCTTCCGCAGCGGAGAGATATTCGAGTAGGACAAATTGCCAATTTGTCCCACTGTAGAGGTAACTAATTTCGTGCTCCGAGCGGACAAAGGTCCGCGTCTGGGCCGCTGGACGAGAGTCCAGCGGGAGCATTTCGTGATCTACTGAATTTGTCCTACTGTGGAGACGACCTGATGATATACGGCGTGTGTGCAGAGCCTGAGGATGCGGCCGCCCTGGCCGAGGCGGGGTTTCTGCCGCAGCTAGAGCGGATTCAGGCAGCAGCGCTGCCGTGTGTGGCGGCGAACTGCTTTATCCCTGCTCATCTCAAGATCACCGGCCCTCAAGTTGATTTCGATGGTTTGGCCCGCTACGTGGAGGTGGCGTGTGAGCGGGCGCGGCGAGCGGGCATCGAGACCATCGTCTTTAGCTCGGGTGGTGCGCGGGCGATCCCCGATGGGTTCGACCGTCAACGGGCGTGGGGACAGCTCATCGATTTTGGCCGCATGCTCGGCCCGGTTGCAGAGCGGCACGGCGTGACTATTGCCGTGGAGTCGCTGAACAAGGGGGAGACGAACGTCTTGAACGCGACGGCGGATTGCGCCCGTTACGTCCGTGAGGCGGATCACCCCAGCGTCAGGCTGCTGGTCGATGGCTACCACTGGGCGCTGGAGCACGAAAGCGTCGCCGACATCGTCGCCGCCGGCCCCTTGCTCTGTCACGCCCACATCGCGACGTACCAGACCCGCCGCGCGCCAGGCGCGGAGCCGTGCGACTTTGGGCCGTTCTTCCAGGCGCTCAAGGACGGCGGATATGATGGGCGGATCTCCATTGAGGGCAAGTGGGATGATCTTGCGGGCCAAGCGGCGGGGGCGCTGGCCGAGCTCCAGCGGGCGGTGCAGGCGGTCTATGGGACCTCTGAGGTCTCCTAGACCTCGGAGGTCTTGGGAGGGCCAGGCGGCGAGGGCACTGGCCGAATTCAAGCTTGCGGCTTTCTGCACGCGGCGGAAATGTGGTATACTACAATGCAGTGACCATCTTTCAAAATGAGAGGCCGAAATGACTGACGCGCGACTTGAGTTTGACGCAGAGCAAGTTGTGACTTACTGGTTGACCAGGCCGACGAGTCGTTGCGTGTCGCCGACCACCTGATGGAGAAGGGCGATTATTCGTATGCGCTGTTCTTTGGTCATCTGGCAGTGGAAAAGGTGCTCAAGGCGCTCTACGCAGGCAAGCACAATGAACATGCGCCCCTAATTCACAACCTGCTCCGCCTGACCCGGGCAGCCGGAATGGAACCAGACGAGGCGCAGACCGACGCGCTGATCACCATCACCGCTTTCAACATCGAAGCCCGCTACCCCGACATCAAGCGCGCGTTCCGCGAGCGCTGCACGCCGGAATTCACCGCGCGCCAGATGACGAGGATCAAGGAGGTGTTTCAATGGCTGAGATCCCGGCTGCCGTAGCCGAAAGCCTGGAGCAGTTCCTGGCGGCAGTGCGCAGGCAGAGGCGGATCGAAGCAGCCTACGTGTACGGATCACAGGCCACAGGAACGGCAACGGAGTGGAGCGACATCGACGTGGCCCTGGTGTCCCCGATTTCTCATCCGACCTGTTCCAGGAACGGCTGGCCTTGATGCGTCTGGCCGCTCGGGTGGACGACCGGATCGAGCCACACCCGTTCAGGCCACAGGATTTTAACCTTAACGCTCCGCTGGTGAGCGAGATCCGGCGTACCGGCGTGCGCGTGGCATAGTCGGATAGGCCGGTGGAGGCGCAAGCTGAAAGTCGCGCCGTCAATGAGGCTGCCAGGGGCATGTGTCCGGCGGCCTCGTCTGTTGCAAGACCTGCCGGATCGGGCAGCAGGGCGCTGGCCGAACTCAAGCGGGCGGTGCAGGCGGTTGGGCTATATGTCTGCTAGCCATCTTGTCACAGTTTAGGTATGTTCGCAAGTTCAGGGTGCAAAATGGCAATTGACTTCAAAGTCCATTTGCGTAACTTTTTTTTAGCGTAGCTAAAGGCGAAGTCGAAATCTATAACGAGTTTAGCCTCCAGCACGAATGCGGCATTCATCTGCGTACAACGCTTGGCCCATCTTTCAAAACTCAATTTGAACGCCCTGTTACTTTCTTCGGTCTGCCCAGAAGTGGTTCCATAAAAAAGGAGATCGATATTGTGACTTTTACCCCCGACTTGTCCGAGAAATATGCCTTTGAGTTGAAATATCCACGAAGCGGACAATACCCGGAGCAGATGTTCAAGGCTTGCCAAGATATTGGTTTTCTTGAGCAACTTCATCGCAGTGGCTTTGCGCGATGCTATTTTGTGATGGTAGCAGACGATCCGCTCTTTTATGAGCGTGGCGACAAGACACGCATATACAGGTATTTTCGGGCAGGTGTTCCTGTACACGGATGCATCGAGAAACCGACAGGCTCTAGAGATGCCGTGGTTGAGATAAGCGGGAGTTATCCAGTTGTTTGGAACACCGTTGATAAAGATCGAAAATACGCTTTAGTTGAAATCGGCTAAGGCCCCCGATGTTATACGGGCGGCGGGCGAAACCAACATTTGACAGGAGGACGATGGCTATGAAAAAATTTGTGACCTTTGGAGAGATCATGCTGCGGCTTTCGCCGCCGGGATTCCAGCGCTTTGTGCAGGCGCGCAGTTTCGACGTCATCT
>CAZKDJ010000170.1:0-8947 GCA_964551295.1 uncultured Anaerolineales bacterium
TCCAGCGCGTCCTGGATCTTGGCCTCGGTCTCGACGTCGACCGAGCTGGTGCTGTCGTCGAGGATCAGGACGGCGGGCTGCACGAGCAGGGCGCGGGCGATGGCGATGCGCTGTTTCTGTCCGCCGGAGAGGTTGACGCCGCGCTGGCCCACCTCGGTGTCGTAGCCATTGGGGAACTGGGTGATAAAGTCGTGGGCCTGGGCTGCCTTGGCGGCGGCGAGCACCTCCTCGTCGCTGACGTCGGGCCGCCCGTAGCGGATGTTGTCGCGGATCGTGCCGGTAAAGAGCACCGATTCCTGCAGCGCGATGCCGATGTTGCGGCGCAGGGCGGCCGCGTCCACGTCGCGCACGTCCACGCCGTCGATGGTGACCCGACCGCCGGTCACGTCGTAAAAGCGGGGAATCAGGTGGATCAGGCTGGATTTGCCCGATCCCGTCGCGCCGAGCACGGCGACGGTCTGTCCCGGTTCGGCGGTAAAGTTGATCGTCTTGAGCACCGGGTCGCGTCCGTCGCTGTCGTAGCTAAAGGTCACGTTTTCAAACGCCACCCGCCCCCGCGGTTCGAACGTCTCCAGGGCAGCGGGTTTGTCCTGCACGTCGGGCTCGCTGCTCAGCACCTCCTGGATGCGCTCCGCCGACGCCTGGGCCCGCGCGGCGCGGATCACCAGCATGCTGACGAACGTCAGCGACATCAGCGTGCGCATCAGGTAGTTGACAAAGGCGATCAGTTCGCCCACCTGCATGTCGCCGTAGGTCACCTGGAGACCGCCAAACCAGATGGCGCCTACCACGCCCAGGTTGAGCGCCAGCATCGTCGCCGGCATCGTCACGGCCACTGTCCTCGTTGCGTGGACCGTCTGTGCCATCAGCCGCTCGTTGGCCGCCTTGAAGCGCCCTGTCTCGTGCGCGCCGCGGACGAATGCCTTGACCACGCGCACGCCGGCCAGGTTCTCCTGCATCACCGTGTTCAGCTTGTCGAGCCGGCGCTGCACCTCGCTGAACAGCGGATAGGCCTTGTTGATCGCCCAGACCAGCACGGCCAGCGCCACTGGCCCTAGCACGACCAGCAGGAGGGCCAGGCGCGGGCTGGTGAGGATCGCCAGGAGCAGGCTGCCTACCAGCATCAGGGGCGCCCGGACCATGATCCTGAGCATCATCGAAACCACCTCCTGCACCTGGGTCACGTCGTTGGTCAAGCGGGTGATGAGCTGGCCGGTCTCCAGTTTATCGAGATTGCCGAAGGAGAGCGACTCCACCTTGCGGAAGAGGGCGTCGCGCAGGTCGGCGCCAAATCCCTGCGAGGCCAGCATGGTGAACACGGTGCAGCCCACGCCGCCCACCGCGCCCAGCAGCGCCAGCCCGACCATCAGCAGGCCCGTCCGTGTGACCACGGCCATGTCCGTCTGTGCGATGCCCTCGTCGACGATGCGCTGGATCATCCGGGGCTGCATCAGGTCCATCGCTACTTCCAGGACCATCAGCAGGGGGGCCAGCGTGGCCGAGAACCAATATGGTTTGAGAAACTTGAACAGCTTGGATGACTTCATTCTGTCTTGCGACTCCTCGTTATATACTTTGCCGTCTAATGAATCGGATACAAAAAAACTGTGTCCGGTGGATGTCTAGCCCGGCGGCTTATCTTCGGTGACCTGGAGCAGGTTTTCACGCATGTGCAGGAAAAAGCGGCGCAGCAGCACGCGCTCCTCCAGGGTGAATCCGGCAAACGTTTCATCTTCCAGTGTGCGCCAGACCTGCTCAACCTGTGCTTGGACGGCGCGCCCATCGTCGGTGAGGTACACGCGCGATACGCGCTGGTCGTCGGGATCCGATCTGCGCTTGACGAAGCCGGCTTTTTCCATCCGCTGGACCATCTTGGTCATCGTGGAAGGCTGGACGTGCAGGCGGGCGGCCAATTCGCTGTGCGTCAACCCCTCTTGCTCCCACAGCGCGCGCAGCATCGGCGGTTGGCCGTGGTATAGCCCCAGCGCCTCCAGGAGCGTGTGCGCCCGGACATAGTGCAGGCGGCAGATTTGGGCCAGTAGAAAATCGATCGATTCCGGTTTGGATGGTGAGGACATAGCTTCTCCTGATGGATCACCTTAGAAAACTTAGCCGTCTAAGTATACCGCAGAAGCGTGTTTTTGTGAAGTTGATGCTGGAATGGGGTGGGTCGGTGGCAGTGTCTGTCCTATTTGAACCACGCCCCGCCGTTGATCTCGGTGATCTCGCCGGTGATGAAGGCGGCCAGGTCCGAGACCAGGAACAGTACCGCATCGGCCACGTCGCCGGGCACGCCCCCGCGCCCAAGGGGAATGCTGGCGATGGCCGCCTGTCTGCCCTCTTCGGTGTTGAAGGTCTCGTGGAAGGGCGTCTCCAGGATCAAGCCTGGCGCCACGGCGTTGACCGTGATGCCCCGGGGAGCCAGCTCCTTGGCCAGACCACGGGTGAGGCCCAGCAGGCCAGCCTTGGCCGCCGCGTAGGCCACTGCGCCGGGACCGCCGCCGTTGCGTGCCGCTAATGACGACATATGCACAATGCGGCCCCAGCCGGTCCGCATGTATGGCAGCGCCGCCCGGCTGCAGTAAAAGGCGCTGCTCAGATTGACGTTTATCACCCGATGCCAGTGCTCGTCGCTCATTTCGGCCACTGGCACGCGGCCCACCATGTACCCGGCGTTGTTGACCAGGATGTCGACGTGGCCGTCCAGCGCGCTGACCAGCTCCGGTACGCTCCGGTTGACCTCTCTGCTGTCTGTAGCGTCCATCCGTAGCGCCAGCGACTTGCGGCCCAGCGCGCGGATCGCGGTGACCGTCTGCTCGCCGGAGTTGGAAAAGTACGTCAGCCCTACGTCCGCCCCCGCCCGCGCCAGGACCAGGGCGATCTCTCGCCCGATGCCGGTGTTGCCTCCGGTAACCAGCGCTGTTTTGCCCTCTAGATTGATGCTCGTCATCGTAGCCTCCTTTATCTGGATCAGGCGCAATACTAGCACATTTCCCCGGTCGGGCAAACGGGAAGGTTGTCAAGGGAGCAGGCTTACACGTCCCTCCCCATCGATGGGTGAGGCTAGGAGGGGGTGAAAACAGCTTGCGACCTTCCCCCCCCCACCTAACCTCTCCCGCTATGGGGGAGGGATCGTGTGCCCCCTCCCAGGTGGGAGGGGGGCGCGCAGGACGCGCGAAGGGGAGGGACCGGATGCTTCCCGCTATGGGGGAGGGATTAGCTGCTCTTTCCCAGGAAGGGAAGGTTGACAATTATCTCGGGTTCTGGCATGATTACCGTGCAGTCTCTGCAAAAGGGATAGAAGAAAGAAGCGATATGCCCCACAAATCCCGCGCACGTCCCACGGTCGGTTTCCTCTCGACCTGGTCGGTCTATGAGGGCACGACTATCGACCGCTATACCCACACCCTGCTCCAGGGTGTCTGCGCCGCCGCGCGCGAGCTTGACTGCAATCTGCTCCTCGGCTGTGGGATCAGCCTGCCTGCCACGCCGCTCGAGAGCCGCACCGCCTGGCCGGTACCTGGCGTGGACGTGGATTTTGTCCCCGTCGGCCTCTGGAATACCGATGGGCTGATCGTCATCCCCGACGATCTCTCCGACGCACAGCTCGAGTACGTGCAGGATTTGGTTCGTTTGGGATTTCCCGTCATCCTGACCACGGCCGAAAAGCCGGGGCCGCTCGTGGCCGTGGACAACGCGGGCGGCATTCGGCAGGCGTTCGATCACCTCCTGCAACACGGGCATCGACGCATCGCGTTCATCGCGGGCAAATCGGGGCGCGGGGGCGATACAGCGGAACGCCTGGAGGCGTATCGCCAAGCGCTGCGCGATGCGAACATTGAGCAGGATGAACGCCTGATTGCCTTTGGCGAGCATCGGCGCGAGGACGGGCGTGTGGCCATGCAGCAGATCCTCTCCACGGGCGCGCCGTTTACCGCCGTGCTGGCGAGCAACGACCTCTCCTGCCTGGGCGCTGTGGAGGCGCTCCGCGAGGCCGGACGGCGCATCCCCGGGGACGTTGCCGTCATCGGCTTTGACGACATCCTCGATGCGCGCTCGCACCTTCCGCCGTTGACCACTATCCGGCATCCGACGTTTACGCTGGGCCACCAGGCCGTGCTTTCGGTGCTCGACGCGATCGCAGGGAAGCGGGCGGCCGAGACGCTCACGCGCGTGCCGACACAGCTCGTCATCCGCCAGTCGTGCGGGTGTCGGCCGGAAAGTATGCCGTTTCCCAAGCTGCCCGCGGATATCGAGGTGACGTCGGCCACCATCGCGCGCGCCATGGCGGAGGTGATGCTCGGTGAAGGGCGGCACAGTGCGCGCGAGGAAATCGAAAGCCGGTGCTTGGATCTCGCCCGCGCGTTCACGGTGAGCCTGGAGGCCAATGATCCCGCGCCGTTCGACGCGGCGATGAAGGGTCTTCTCGATTGGCTAGAAGGACGCGACGAAGATGCTTACGTATGGCACCCTGCGCTCTCGACGCTGCGGCGCGGGCTATCAGACCGGGCGTCGCTGACTTCTATGGCCAACCTCGTTTTTGCTGACGCGATGATCGACCGCGCGCGCCTCGAGATCGCCGAACAGGTGCAGCGCCAGGCGACCGACGCACTATTGCAGCACATGGAGATGGCGAACCGGCTGGGACTGATGACCTCTCAACTCCTCGCCGCGCTCGACGCATCAGAGGGCGCGCGGATGCAGTCCATCCGTGGCATTCTGGCCAACCACCTGCCTCAGTTGGGCGTCGAGCATGTGCTCGCGGCGCTGTATTCGATGGAGAGAGACCCTTCGCTTTCCCGTTGCACGGTTTTGCTCGACGCTGGTCTGCCAAAGAGTGGGGCCGGGCGTCAGTTTCCTGCCCGCGATTTTCCGCCGCCGGGACTGTACCCCGCCGGTAAGGCGCTTCAACTGGCGATCCTGCCGCTGGCGATTGACGACCACACGACGGGCTTTGTGGCCTTCAGCGCGACCAATCTCGAGCCCTGCGCGGCGATCGTGCACAACCTGGCCTCGGCGCTGCGCACCGGCAGGCTGTATCGCGACGCCATCGAGGGGCGCCAGCTGGCGGAGGAGGCAAACCGGCTCAAGAGCCGTTTCCTCTCCACCGTGAGCCACGAGCTGCGCACGCCTCTGAATCTGATCACCGGCTTGAGCGCCGTGCTGTTGCAGGAGGGAGAGCGGGTCGCGTCGGAAAAGTGCCTGGTAAACCGCGAAGATGTGGAGCACATCCATGCCAGTGCGCAGCACCTGGACGGTCTGATCCGCGACGTTTTGGACTTGGCCCGCAGCGAGGTCGGGCAGCTCGAGTTGGTCTGCGAGCCGTTGCACCTGCGGGAGGTTTTGCAGCCGGTGTTGGCCATCGGGCGGCAATTGGCGCGTGATAAGGACCTGGCTTGGCGGGTCGAGATTCCCGAGGAACTGCCCCGCGTTTGGGGAGACCGGACGCGCCTGCGGCAGGTGATGTTGAACCTGGTGCACAACGCCGTCAAGTTCACGGCACGCGGTGAAATCGCGCTGACCGTAGCGGTGGAGGACGACCGGGCTATCGTGTCGGTGCAGGACACGGGGCTGGGCACTCCCGTGAAGGAGCAGAGGGCGATCTTTGACGAGTTCCGACAATCGGAGCGGACGGCGGCGCGCGGGTACGGCGGCCTGGGGTTGGGACTGGCGATTTGCAAGCGCCTGGTAGAGTTGCACGGGGGCGAGATCGGCGTGCGTTCTTCGGGAGAGGCGGGTGGGGGCTCGACGTTTTACATCACGCTACCGGTAATGGCCCCTCAAGCGGCCTTCGCCGATGCCGGGGTTCCACTGGCAGAGATGCACCAGGTATTGCTTTTGGTAGAGGATGCGCGGGGTGGCGATGTGTTACGCGATTATCTGGCGCGCCAGGGGCTCGAGGTGACGGTGCATCAGGTAAGTGCGGATGATGAGGAGGCGGATTGGCTAACCTGGCTCCTGGCCGGTCTGCCGGAGGCCGTGGTGTTGGATCGAGAGGTGGCGTCGGAGAGAGGCTGGAAAATACTCAAAGTCTTGAAGGAAAATCCGGCGACACGGCACGTGCCGGTGCTGTTTTACACGCTTGCCGATGGCGGCGGCCGTGGCTCGATGCTAGAGATCGACTATTTGACGAAACCGATGGGCACGACGGATCTCATGAAGGCGCTAGAATGCCAGGGACTGCTTGCGGATCAAGTCGCGGAGAAAAAGATACTCGTGGTAGATGACGTGCCGGCGATCCTGGAGATGCACGCGCGCATCGTGGAGGCGCAGTCACCCGGTTACCGCGTCTTGCGGGCGCGCAACGGGTGGGATGCACTGGAGATCATTCGTCGCGAGCAACCCGATTTGGTGCTCCTGGACCTGATGATGCCGGAATTGGATGGGTTCGGCGTGCTGGAGGCGATGCGCGAGGATGAGGTCAGCAGCAACATCCCGGTGATCGTGCTGACAGGGCAGGTGTTGACGGAAGAGGATATGGCGCGCTTGAACCAGGGCGTCACAAAGGTATTGGGTAAGGGTTTGTTTAGCGTAGAGGAGACGTTGGAACACGTCGAAGCCACCCTGGCACGCAGGACCAAGCTATGTGCCGAAACGCAACAGGTGGTGCGCAAGGCCATGGCCTACGTGCACACCCATTATGCGGAGCGGGTTTCATTGAGGGACATCGCTGCCTACGTGGGCCTGAGCAAGCAGCATCTGATTCGGAGTTTCCGCAGCGAGATCGGGATCACACCCATCGACTATCTCAAGCGCTACCGGATTGGGCAGGCCAAGGCGTTGCTGGAAAAAGGCGCCAAGAGTGTGACGGAGGTGGCATCCGAAGTTGGATTCTCCACCAGCAGCTACTTTGCTCGGGTGTTCCGGGGTGAGGTAGGTGTATCGCCTAGCGCCTACCAGAAAGGGGAGCGCGCCTAGGAGATCAACGGATTGAACGGATGAAACGGACGGGTGGGCCGCAAACGCGGCCCGCCCGTTTTTATATGGCGGATGCGTTCAGATTTTGATAGAGCATGTTAAAAAAATGGTAGCCGCTGACTCGTAGAACATGGTAGATTGGTGATGCAAAAATCGCGGCCTTTTCGAGCGGGAGGGGTTTGTGAGTGAGACCGAGGCTTACACTGTGTTGATTGTCTGGAGTGACGCTCAGTTCATTTATTTGATGCGCTATTACATCAAGACGATCGGATATCGGGCGGTTGTTGCTCCTATCGATGGGGATGTGGTGACTCTGGCGGTACAGAATAGGCCGGCGATGATCGTGTTGGATCCCGATATTCTGGAATCTGCGAGCCAGGACGTGCTTGGGGCTTTGAAAGCCGACCGGTCCACGTGTGACATTCCGGTGTTGGTCTGTTCGTGGCAGGAGGGAAATGCGAACAGGCTGGCACAGGAGGCCGATGGTTATCTGCAGAAACCGGTGTCATACGAGGAGTTCCTGGCCGTGCTGGAAGATGTGGCTTATATCTCGGCCGTGTAAGATGCATTTAAGAATTGGCACACGCAAGCCCGGCAAGATCGTTGTCCTTTTTTCTCTGATTGTTTTTCTCCTCGCCTTTGTTTTTGTCGTTGTCTATCCCAACCTTACTGCTAATCCTAAAACTATGAACCAAGAACAATCGAATGCTCGCTTGCCAATCAGAGGGGTGGATATCTCCAGCCTGCCGAAAGTGGAAGGCCACGGGGGCGTCTTTTACGACGACGCAGGGCAGCAGCAGGATATCTTTCAGATCCTGGCCGATCACGGCGTAAACTATGTCCGGCTCAAGCTCTGGCACACCCCTGTCAGTGGCTACAACAACCTGGAGCGGGTGAAGGCGATGGCGCGGAGGATCGAGGCCGCCGATATGGGCTTCCTTCTGAACTTGCACTATTCCGATACGTGGGCGGACCCCGGCAAGCAGTATAAACCCGCCGCGTGGGAGGATTTGGATTACGACCAGCTCAAGGCGGCGGTGTACGATTACACGAGGGAAACCGTCACGGAACTGAAGGAGCAAGGCACAGAACCCGACATCGTGCAGATTGGCAACGAGATCCCCAGCGGTATGCTTTGGAACACTGGCAAGCTGGATGGATCAAGCGATCAGTTCACCAGACTAGCGGGTCTCCTGAAGGCCGGGGTCGCGGGCGTGAAGGATTCCGATTGCAGCGCCAAGATCATGCTGCACCTGGATAGGGGGGGGAACAACGACCTGTACAGGTGGTGGTTTGATGGCGTCATTGCAGAAGGCGTCAAGTTCGACGTGATTGGCTTGTCGTTCTACGGATATTGGCACGGCGAGTTGGCCGATCTGTCCGACAACCTGGAAGATTTGGCCTACCGCTATAACAAGGAGTTGCTCGTAGTCGAGGTTGCGTATCCGTACACCCTGCAAGACCAGGATGGCTTTGGCAATTTGATAAGTCAGGAGGACAAGCTCGTCGACGGTTATCCGCCTACGGTGGAGGGACAGACAGCTTGGCTCAGAGACCTGATGCAGGTCGTGGAGAACACGCCAAACGGGCTGGGAAAGGGTGTGTTTTATTGGGAACCGGCCTGGCTGGGTCTGCCAAGCTGTGGATGGGATCCCAACAATCCGGCCTCGGGCAACGAGTGGGAGAACCAAGCGCTGTTCGATTTCGACGGACGCGCATTGAGCTCTTTGGACGTTTTCTTGGAATTTTCAGGTACAGCGTCGGATTCATCCCGATGACAGAGGTTTCGATGCGTTTTTGGGTGCTTTTCTTTGACGAATTGAAGGGTTGAACCTCAAGGAGGTGGTGACAATCGAAAAAGTGACCGAGCAAATGTACAGGCCATCATCTGTCGGCTAGACTTGAATGACGGCCTGTACAAAAGGGAACGTGGAGCGAACTCCACGCCAGCGTTAGTTTACCAAGTGTTTGTAATCTATCTATTACCCACATCTCCGGGGTGGCCAATACGTGAAGGCTCTGTATCGAC
>CAZKDJ010000171.1:0-8850 GCA_964551295.1 uncultured Anaerolineales bacterium
GGTGGCGCTTCGCAGGAGTAGGTGGCAGGGAGTGTGTCACCCTATCTCCTCCTCTCACGCTCCTTGAGCGCGCGCTCGATGTCTCGCTTGGCCGTGCGCTTGGCGATGGCCGCCCGCTTGTCGTACTTGCGCTTTCCCTTGGCCAACGCGATTTCGACTTTAGCCCGTCCGTCCCTCAGGTACAGGCGGGTGGGTACGATGGTATACCCGCGTTCCGTGACCCGTCCGATGAGGCGGTTGATCTCCCGGCGATGAAGGAGCAATTTGCGCGGACGGAGCGGCTCGTGGCCATAGTAGCGCCCCGAGGGGTCGTAGGGAGCGATGTGCACGTTGTTCAGCCACAGCTCTCCATCCCTGGGCTGCACGTAACCGTCGCTGAGGTTCACCTTGCCGGCGCGAATCGACTTGATCTCTGTGCCCTTGAGGACCAAGCCGGCCTCGTAAGTGTCTTCGAGGTGATAATCGCGTCCGGCCTTGCGGTTGGTGGCAACTACTTTGATACCCGACATCACTCACCCGTGAGGAAATACTCGATAGCGCGCTCTAGCTGTGGATCCTCGTCCTCCTCCAACTCCTCGGGGTACGGCACCTCAATATCGGGACTGAGTCCCTCCCCGTGGATAGGTTGGTTATCAGGGGTGAACCACATGGCGGAGGTGACGACCAGTTGGGACCCATCGCTAAGCGTGTGCACGGTTTGCACGGCTCCCTTGCCGAACGTTTTCTCTCCGATCAATATGGCGCGGTCGTGATCCTGAAGCGCGCCGGCGACGATTTCCGATGCGCTGGCCGAGCCTCTGTCGACCAACACCACCAGTGGGATAGCCTCCCCGATGTCACCTGCCTGGGCCTCGAACACCTGCTCGCTGCCGTCTTTCCAGCGCTGGGTGAGAATCACGCCATCGTCGAGAAACACATCGCTGACCTCCAGCGCTTGATCCAGCCAACCGCCTGGATTATATCGCAGATCGAGAACGATCCCGTGCGGATTCTGGGCCAAGAGCTCCTCCAAGTCTGCCGTCAATTCGTCGCTGGCCAAAGAGCCGAATTCGCGCAACCGGATGTAGCCAATGTCGTCCTCTAGCATTTCTGCCTCAGAGATTTCCAACTCGAAGCGGTCGCGGATGACTGTGACCTCAAAGGGCTGCTCTCCTTCGCGTTCTACGGTCAGCACGACCTCGGAGCCGGCCGGGCCGCGCACCTTGCTGATCGCTTCGGAGAGGGAAAGGCCGACGATGGAGACGCCGTCTACGGCGATGACGCGATCCTTGGGTTGCAGCCCCGCTGCCTCTGCCGGGCTGCCCTCGAAGGGCGCTACGATGATCAGCTTTCCGTCTTCATCCAGATCCACGTACGCGCCGATACCTTCGTATTCGCCACTGTCGTCCTCGACACGTATGGCGGCCTCCTGCGGTGTGACAAAGCTCGTGAAGGGGTCGTCTACCGCGTTCAGCATTCCCCGGATGGCGGCGTAGGCCACCTCTTGCATGCTTGGCAATTCGCCATAGTAATCACGCTGGATAATCGCCCACACCTCCCAAAATATCTGGAAGGCTGCTTCATCATCGTTGCTTGGCGTGGGCAGCGGTATAGGCGTGGGCGACTCAGTAGGAGAGACCTCGTCCGTTGCAATAGGCAGCGATGTAGGAGTGGGGGGCTGAGTAAGTGGCGGGGCAACTCCTGAAAGAGACGGCAATATGTCACTTTCGCTCAGGACATAAGCCGAGCCGAAACCGGCGATAAACATGATCCCTGCCAGCACTGCCAAGACCGAGATGAAAAACAGGGCTTTGAGCACTCGTTGCGTCACAGTGTTCATAAATCTACATCATCCTCTCTACTCATTGAGTAGATACTCAATGGCGTAATCAAGTTGTGCGTCTTGCGGGCCCTCGCTTTGTGTGGCGATGACGTTGGGCGTCAAGCCGCGCCCCTCGATGCGGTTCCGGTTGGGCGTCAGCCAGATCGCCGTGGTGACGTGCAGCGACGATTCATCGGAGAGATCGTAGATCAGCTGCACGGAGCCTTTGCCGAAGGTGCGTTCCCCGATTAAGGGTGCCCGCTCGTGGTCCTGCAATGCGCCGGCGACGATCTCGGCGGCGCTGGCCGTGTTGCCGTTGATCAGGACAGCCATAGGGATATCGGGAGCGATGCCGCCCGAACGGACTGGGTAGGTCTTTTCGTCGGTGCTGCGTTTCTCTTCGATCATCACGACACCATCGCGCAGAAATTGGCTGGCGACGTCCACAGCCGGGCTGATCAGCCCGCCGTAATTATCGCGCAAGTCCAGCACCAGGCTGACGACGCCTTTTTCTTTTAGGTCGTTAATCGCGTCTACGACCTCCTCGTCCGTCCGATCGGTGAACCCCTGGATCTGGATGTAACCAACCGAGGGAGCCTGATCGAGAGCGCGCCAGGTGACGGAGGGCACCCTGATCTCTCCGCGGGTGATGGTGAGGTCGAACGATGGGATGGGGAAGCCGCTTGCGTCCAACCGTGTCAGTGTGAGCGTCACTTGGGTTCCCTGCTCGCCGTGAAGATGGGCACGCACGTCGTCTATCGTCGTTTCAGCCGTGATTTGCTCGCCGTCCAAGGCCAGCAGGATATCTCCCTCCAGAACGCCCGCCTCCGCGGCGGGGGAGTCGGAGTAGGGGGAGAGCACCATCCGACCCTCGGCGTCGTACCAGAGGTCCACGCCGATGCCGCCGAAGGAGCCACGCATGTGGTCGCGCTCCAACTCGCGGGGCTGCGGTTCAACAAAGACGGTATATGGATCGTCGAGCAACACCAGCATCTCGCGGATGGCTCCGTAGGTGCGCTCTTGAGCTGAGGGGAGATCGCCGAAAAAATCCTGTTCCAGAACCCGCCACGCCTCCCAGAACACGCCCAGTTGTTCCTGGAGAGTGTCGTTGGATTGCGGATTCTGCTGGCGCTGCCACAGCTGATAAGCGCCGAATCCAGCCGCATAGACTGCTGCGAGGCACAGGCCAAGCGCCAGGCAGCCCACCAGTTGAAAGACGCGACGAGAATTTGACATAGTGGCGCTATTCTAGCACAAAGCAGTGGGCGAGCAAGCTTGCAGAACGATGGGGTGCAGTCAACGGATAGGTCGCTAGATTTACATAAATTACAGATCGGCCTGAGGTGAGAACTGCCGGTTTTGATGTTTTCTGTTGTCTTTTGCTTCAGTATCGATCCCTGGGACCTCTGAGTGCTTTCGCTTTTCTTATGTCCCATGGCTTATTTTGCTACAGGGCGCCATAGATGAAGCACTTGCGAAAACGTTGATCTCTTTACTTATGTCAAGTTGAATGGCGAAGATTCCTTTTAAGATGACATAACATATCTAGTCGGAAGTTGTTTCTAGCTACAAAATGTTTTTTGGGGCCTGTTTCTGGGAGGGCTGTATTGCTGCGGTGTAAAAGTCGCGAAGGAGAACTTGCTGGAACTTGTATGCGTCGTGGAACGTAGCACGTATAGCGCATTGGTGGATGGGCACGTCTCACAGATTATCTTGCGAATGTCGATTCTCGTCTCTCAAGACTGTAACGCCCTGTCGCTTGGCGTCGTGGAGACGAAGCTTATAGAAAAACGCTCGTCCGCTCGGGAGCCTGCTGTTTGTTTATCAGATCCGGACCGTGGTATCGTCCGCTTAGAGTCTGTGGCAGATAAGGTGCACTAGTGTCAAGAGGCCAATGTGAATAGAACAAATGTTTCGTAATCGTAATATGATATTATGCCAAGTGCTAATTGAGGGAGCTCTCTTCTTGATCGACGACGATTACCTTTACTGGTGCGGAGGATAACGTGGTTCCCTGAGGGGAAATAGCCTGCAGGGAAATCGTGTGTTCGCCCGGCTCAACCAGCTCGACGGGCAAGTGCCAAAAGCCCTGCGCGTCAGCCTCGACCGAACCGACGGACACGGCGTCGATCAAAACTTGAATTTCGACACCCGGAGAGCCTGTTCCAAGCAGCGGCACGATGCCGCCGGCAATCCCTGCACCGTCGGCCGGGTATGTGAGCGCCGGAGGACCAAGCTCTGACCGGCCGCTTCTGCCTTCCAGGTCCAGCGAGTCGAATACCAATATTCGGTTGCCGTGGGCGTCGCTGACATAGATCGTGCCATCTTCCGCCACGTCTACGCCGGTGGGCAGTGTAAAGGAGCTTTCGTCGAGACCGTATTTGCCGAAGGAGAACACATAGTCGCCTTGTTCATCGAACACCAGCACGCGGTAGTTGGTGGGATCGGTGACGTAGACGTAGCCGTTGGCATCGACGACCAGGTAAGGCTTTTCCTCTACCATCGACCCATCCCATCCTTCGATGGGCCACTCTCGCAAGAAAATGCCGTCACTTGTAAACACTTGCACACGGTGGTTCCACGTGTCGGCGACATACACCTCGTTCTGGGGGCCGAGATCGATGCCCACGGGTTCATCCAGGTAGCCGGCCAAGTAGCCGGCCAACGCGCCTCCCCCACCCCACTGGCGGATGAACTGCCCATCGGGGCCGAACACCTGGATGCGCTTGTTGCCTGTGTCAGCGACATAGATCACGTCGTCAGGGCCTATGGCGATACCACGCGGGCCGTAGAAGGCACTCTGGCCCACGTCGCCGCCTTCAGTGTATTGGCCAAAAGTACCCCAGGTAGTCAGTGGGTTGCCGTCGGCGTCCAGGTGCTGGATACGATGGTTCCAAGTATCTGCGACATAGATCGAACCATCGGGAGCCACGTCGACGTCCCACGGCTCGGCAAAGTTCTGTGGCCAGGAGGCGATGTGGGCTCCGTCCAGGGTGAGCTTTTGAATAAGATGGTTGTTGGCATCGGCTACGTACAGAAATCCATCGGTTCCGACGGCGATGCCTCGGGGGCTGTTGAAAGGTATCGACTCTTGTCCGGTGATCACCTGCCGGGCGGTGATGTCCTGCCAGCCTGCGGCGTAAGGATCGGCCGGCACGCTGGGACCGCCGGGGTCGGGGGGCAGATCCCACACCTGCTCGGTGACGTCGCGGCGGATGTAGAGCCGGAACTGGCCCCGCAGCGGCCACTCGTCGAGCGTGTGCGTCTTGCCGGTCGCCTCGTCGTAGCGCGTGAAGTCTCGGTTGTACCAGATATCCCACAGGGCGGCCCGCATGCCGGGGTTGGTGATGGCGTATTTGATGCGATCCCAGTTGACATATTTCCTGCCGGTTTCCTCGTCCTCCTCGACAGAGAACAGGTTCCAATAGTCCTGCATGGGCCACCAGATGTAATTGTACGTCCTGTGGATGTACTCGTCGCCGAGGTAGCGCTCGACGGCTGTCCACTGGGCGCTTCCGGCGATGACGACGGGGGCGTCTAGCTGATCTCGCGTGGGGTTTTCCCCAAAGGAATAGTCAGGAGGGTAGTGACGCAATTGCCAATGGAACATTGTAGAGGCGTCAGCACCATAGGGGACGTCGATAGCATACGGACCACCGCCGTAGCGTTGTGAAATCTCCTCGATCTCTTCCATAGCTTGATGGACGCCCGGCGCGGCGTGGGCATAGACGAGGAACTCGGTCGGATAATCGCAGGTGATATAGTTGAACCGCCACGCGGTGCGGATGGTGACGAACACGGGCACGAGCAACGCGATGAGCAGCAGGACGCGCGCCGATGTACGCCAGCCGCTGCGCCAGATGACGTATCCCAGACCTGCACCACAGGCAAGCACGCCGATCGATGCGTTCACAAAGCGTCCGCTGGTTTGCAGCTGGGCCAAGCTGTGCCCCTGGAAGGGATTATCGCCAACTGTGCCGGTGAGCACTATAAGGGCTATGACAAAGGGGGGCGCGAGGAGGGCGAGCAGCCAAGCCTTGCTCCGGCGCGCTCGCTGCCAGTCGATTGCCTCGAACAACCTTCCCGCCAGCCAGCCCGAGAGCACGATCATCGGTAGCGCCAGGTGAACGGTGAGCCAAGGCATCCGCTCGCCAGCGATGGAGTAACCGATCCACGACAGCGCCACCCACCACAGGATGAAGGGAACAAGGCGTCCTTGCATCGCTGGCAACTTGTTCGGGCGCTCAACCTCGGGCTGTAAGAGGGGCAAGATCAGACCGCGTATAGCCAGGTATATGGAAGCTGTGAAGGTGAGCAACAGGGGCAAGAACTCGTAGAGTGAGGTCATGATCACATAGTAATAGACGGGCTGGCTGCCGCGCTCGACCTCTTGTTGCTCCAGCCAGTAACCCAACGAGCCTGCAAACCCACTGGCGAGGCCGTAGGCGTTGGTGAGGAAGGTGGTAAAGAGAACGATATAGATAGCGTAATGGACGGCTGCGGCAATGAGCCAGCTATTTTTGTGCTTGCCATCCATTTGTCGCCGCAAGTCCCACATCAGGCCTATGGCTATTGAAATCAACAGTACCTGGATGAGGATGGCCCCGGTGTAATAGATGGTGGGTGCGTTATAGTCCATCGCTTTCATGCCCACGAGGTTCACCAAAAGTGGAGAAAGGAACGGCAGAGTGAGAGAGCCCAAGAGGACAGTCAGGTCGAATGTTCGATTGCTGCGAAAGGCTGTCACAGCAAGCCAAGCCAAGCCCGCCAGGATGCCTCCGACGAAAGGTAGAACCGTTAGCAGGAAGCGTGTGTCTATCGGGATGCCGAAAATGTAGGTGCCCCCATTTGGCCAGGCAAACTCTTGGAGTGATTGTTGCGTGCATTCCCAGCGGTTTGGTTGTTGGCTGCACGTTGTGTGGGACAGCAACATGGGTAAGCCAATTCGCATGAGCACACCCGTGGTTACGACTACGGTGATCGAAGCGGCTATGAGCAACTGCTGGGTGCTCGCTCCCTTGCGTGTCAGGTAGCTGAAGAGAACAGAGATTCCAACGGCAAATAGAGCGATCCACATCACCATCCTGCCCCAGATGGCCAGCAAGGCCAACTGGGGTTGCGGGAGCGTCAATCTCGAAAATAGGATGCCCAACCAGTCGTTGGCGCCCACGACGAACAGGCCAATGGCCATAATCGCCAGCAGGCCAAAGGCCCAAGGGGTAGCGTATTCGATATCCGATTGCTCCAGCGTGCCGGCGAGTAAAAGCCCGATGGCGGTGAGTAACCCAACCCCGGCCAATAATCCTCCGCCGACTTCCAGAACGTCCCACACGTCCCACGGCGATATCATCGCCCCCTGAGTGTCACTCGCCGGCGGTGTGTCCAGACTCTCTGCGGTTGTGTCTTCCGCCGATGGTTGCGGCTGAAAAGCCTGTACTACTCCAGTGATTAGCAAGCCAACGACAATGACTGCGAGGGCGGCCAGGAACCAAACCTTCAAGTGTTCGTTTGGCCACTTTGGCTTTAGGATCTGGACGATGAACAGCCCGACTAGAAAGGAACCAAAGATTGCGGCGTATATGAAAGCCACTTCTTTCGTGGCAAACATCAGCGATACGCCGGCAGCCATCAGAAAGAGCCAGCGCTGGCGACCGTCACGCAGATAGGAAAGGAAAGAGAAAATGGTAGTGAGAGCCCACAGCATCACTGGAATATCGTGGCGGATGTAGCGGGAATAGTAAGAGATCGAAGGCGAGATCAGCAAGAAGAACGAAGTCACCAGGGCACCCTTTCGACCCAGCCAACGGCGCAAAAGATAGGGAAAAGCAACAATCACCACGCCCATCAACGCGACGGGCACGCGTGATGCAAAGTCGTTGTCACCGAAAAAAAAGTAGGAGAGCGCGGTGATGTGAAATAGGAAAGGCCCATGCATCAAAGGGTGATGGGAGAATCCCTGTCCGGTATACAGGTGCCACGAGTATTTGGTATGTATGCTCTCGTCGTGGCTTTGCACGCGGTCGCCCAGCGCCCATAGGCGCGTGACGAGCGCCAAGACGATAAACGTGATGTAGAGCGCTTTTTCCCAATCCAGCTTGAACTTGCTCGCAGGTTTATCTATTATCGACTGCTCCACGATTCCTCCACTTTATACAACCCACCCTGCCGCCCAACAGCACAGGGCTTGCATTCGCATAGCCTGTTTGCACGTCCAAGAAAACAAGCAAAACGGGACGAAAGCTGTGCTGTCTTTGCATCCGCTAATGACTATGCGAAGTGTTTTCGGCAGCATCCCGATACACCCATATCACTGCCCGCCGAACAGCTTCTGGCTCAAGCACGACCCATTGACCTGACCGATCAGTGAACGTGGGATCACGGCGAATCAGCCACTCAAATGCCTCATTGCACGGCGGCCACCCCCAGGCACAACTCAGCTTGCTCAAACGCCAACTGCGGCTCAGGACAAAATCCTGCCCCACCAGTTCGGTCCCCTCCGGTGAGCCAGGCATCCTCTCACGATTCGACGTCACCACAACCGTGCTACGCTCTCCCAGCATCTCCTGCAGATCGCCAATGCGGCGAGCGGCGTCGAAATCACGCAGATACCAAGCCAGGACCGAGTCGGGAGCCGCCTCATACGCAAAAACCAAGGTCGTCGGCAGTCCTGTCTTGCGCCACGAAAGATCGCGTAAAGTCTGCACCAAATCGCGCACCTCAAGCGCCGTGGGCTCTTGCACCAGCAGTTCCCTGGGGTCCGCTGGGCGTACGTGTGCGACGCCCCACCCCGCTGCAAAAGTGATCGCCACGAAGACAGCCGTCGTGCTCACCACAGCGCCCTGCAGAGCGCTACGGGCTCCCTTGACAATCTCCTCGGTCACCACACGATCGTCTCCCGATATCAACGCAAAAACCAAGGCCGCGAGGACCAGCAGCAGCAAAGGAGAAGCCAACGCCATGATTCCCACTACCAAATCCAATGTGCTGCCCTTCAGCCCATAGCTCGAAAATCTCAGGTAAAGGTAAATCCACAACGCGCTAGTGATAAA
>CAZKDJ010000172.1:0-8799 GCA_964551295.1 uncultured Anaerolineales bacterium
CTCATCACGTGGCGATGGCATCCCCAGTGACACATGTCGGGACTCTCACTGTAGAAAATGTCGCCGAACGGCGTATGCCCTGTATCGCTTGGCCGGCTGTACATGACGAATTTGCCATTGATTTTTCTGGGGAACAGGACGCCGTTTCGGTTATGCGGCAAGAAGGCATTCTCCAGCTGATAGAACTTTTCAAAGTCGTACGTGTACCCAACGCCGATGGTGGGACCGTGATAACCGTTGCACCACGTCACATAATATCGGTCCTCAAGCCAGCAAACACGGGGATCGTAGCGATATTCGAATGCTGCAATCTCTGGGTCGTCACAGATCCACTCAATTGGTCTCTCGTCCAACTCCCAGTGGATTGCGTCCTCGCTCCTGCCGCTGTGAACGTTCATTTCGCGTTTCCTGTTGTCCACGCGAAAGACGCCAGCGAATTTGCCCTCGAAGGGAACGACGGCGCTGTTAAAAATGCTGTTTGAGGTAGGAAGCAGATCCCGTGGAATAATGGGGTTGCGGCTCGACCGCCACACGACATCAGCACAATCCGCTGGCCTCTCCTCCCAGGGAATATTGGGTAACGCTGCCCCTACGATGGTGTGATCTTTGTTTCCCATATCCGTCGCACTTCTACTTGCTAGCGACTTGACTGCCCACCCAGCTAAATACTTTGAACTGATTGACGCTCGACCAAATGGGGGTGAATGATGGCCGTCACCGGGTTGGATGCGGGGTATTCGACACGATTGACGAGTAACTGCACGGAAAGCATGCCCATACCGATTTTGTCCACGTGCATCGTCGTCAAGGGGGGCGACGTGCTCTTTGATGGATCAATGTCATCGAAACCGATGATGGAAATATCATCCGGAATTCGGCGTCCAAGTGCCTGCGCCGCTTCCATAGCCACGATAGCCACCTCGTCATTAGTAGCAAACAGAGCCGTAACCTGGGGATTTTGACGCAGCAGGTCGGTGGTCGCATCCAGGGTTTCTTCCCGATCTATAATGTGACAATCGGCAAAATAGCTATCGGCAATTTCGTGATCCTGCAACGCCTGGACGTAACCCCGGTGCCGCTCCTGAATGCTGGGATAGGCGTGTGGATGACTACCGACAAAACCGATGTGCCGATGGCCGCGCTCGATCAGATATTTGACAGCGTAGCGCGCGCCCTTGACATTATCGGATACAACAGCGTCGTGCAAATCGGAAGCGGCGTAGGCATCGACCAGAACGATGGGCGTCGAACGACGCTCGACGACTCGCGCGATCGTGTCATCCAAAAAAGCCCCGATCAAGAGAAGCCCATCGGCGGTGTCTTCCTCCATCAACACGCGAGGAAGCTCAAGCGGATAGCTATCCCGATCTACCGACAAGGTAGCATACAGCAAGTTAAACTGCCACTGGCGACAAGCTGCCTCGATGCCCGCCAGGACGTGTGAATAGAACTGATTGGTCTGTGGGCTGCGGCCTGGCTCTGACTTGAGAATCAAACCGATGTTTGTCAGTTTGGACCTGTGCTGTATACCATTCCTTGGAAGATACCCCAGTTCCTTGGCCACGCCGAGGACACGCTGACGCGTGACAGTACCGACGCCTGGTTTATCACGTAAAACGAGCGACACTGTAGAAAGCGAGACGCCGCTTTGTTCAGCGATTTCAGACAACGTAACCCGATTGTGTGGGGACATACTGATTCTCAATGCAACTAAAGAGGTTTAGTAAAATTTTACTAAACCCAGTATATCACGTTGCAGATGCTTTGTCAAGCTCTGTTGGTCGAAAATTGGGTAACAACATGAACACCGGTAATTGTGACAAGCTCAGCCTTGATGTCATTTGACAGCCCGACAGAGACAAGGTACACTGTCAGACGAAAGGAAACGACCGTCTTGTCCGCTACACTTGATTTCGCCGCTCTATCACATATTCCCCAACCTGCTGCTCGGCGTATCGCCGTACGCGTCACCCCAGCAGCCGAGCGAGCGCTGCGGCAGGGGCATCCCTGGCTATTCGACCGGGCAATTCGCCATCAGAGCCATGAGGGGCATTCTGGAGATCTAGCCGTCGTCTTTGACAGCGACCGCCGCTTTCTAGCCGTGGGCTTGTACGATCCTCACGCGTCGATCCGCGTGCGCGTGTTGCACCACGGAAAACCAGCCCCCATCGACCGGGACTGGTTCAAGGGCAAACTGGCCGCGGCGGCGCAGTTGCGTGTGCCCCTGCTCAAAGGTCCTCCCGAGACCGCCACCACCGGCTACCGGCTCGTCCACGGCGAAAACGACGGTCTGCCCGGCCTGGTCGTCGACCGCTACGCACAGACGTGCGTGGTAAAAATCTACACCGTCGCCTGGATACCGCACCTGAGGGATGCGCTGTCAGCGCTGGCCGACATTTTCCCATTCAAGCGCTTGGTTCTGCGCCTCGGCAGAGCGACGCTGGAACAGCCGCAGGGCTTGTACGACCTAGATGATGGCACGGTCTTATTCGGGCCGGACCTTGACGGCCCGGTGCTGTTCCAGGAGAACGGATTGTGCTTTGAAGCCGATCCCATCCACGGGCAAAAGACTGGCTTTTTCCTCGACCAGCGGGAAAACCGAACACGTGTGGAAAAGCTCGCCGCCGCCAAAGGGATACTGAACGTGTTTGCCTACACGGGTGGATTCTCGGTGTACGCCGCGCGAGGGGGCGCACGGCAGGTCGCCAGCGTCGACGCCAGCGCGGCGGCGCTGGAGGCCGCGATGCGCAACATGGCACACAACCGGCACATCCCCTCGGTCGCAGCGGCCTCCCACGAGACCGTGACAGATGACGCATTCGAAGCGCTAGATCGAATGGCAAAGAATGGCCGTCGCTTTGACGTGGTGATCATCGACCCACCTGCGTTTGCCCAGAAGCAAAACCAGGTGCCGCAGGCGCTCTCAGCCTACGAGCGCTTGACCCGCTTAAGCCTGGGCGTGCTGCGACCGGGAGGCACCCTGGTGCAGGCCTCCTGCTCGAGCCACGTGGACGCGGAGACTTTTTTCGAGACAGTCCATCACGGCGCCGCGCGAGCAGGTCGCTCACTACGCGAAATCAAGCGCACGGGGCACCCGCTCGATCATCCTGTCACGTTCAAAGAAGGTACATATCTCAAATGCCTGTTCGCCATTGCGCCCTGAC
The DNA here is from genome assembly GCA_964551295.1 of uncultured Anaerolineales bacterium. Classification (GTDB taxonomy): domain Bacteria; phylum Chloroflexota; class Anaerolineae; order B4-G1; family B4-G1; genus JAFGED01. The sequence continues at coordinate 3,165 of CAZKDJ010000172.1, forward strand.
TGACCACAGCCAAAAATCACGGATCACACTTTCAGGTCATTCGTGATAAGAGAAAACACAAATGTTCATCCCAACCACCAGGCAGGAACTCGACCAATTAGGATGGGACGCGCTCGACGTCATCCTAATCACGGGCGATAGCTACGTCGACAGCACCTTCATCGGCGTGTCCGTCGTCGGCCACGCGCTGATCGAGGTCGGCTATCGCGTGGGCATCATCGCCCAGCCCGATGTGCAATCGGGAGACGACATCACTCGCCTGGGTGAACCGGCGCTGTTCTGGGGTGTCACCGGCGGCTGCATCGACTCGATGGTGGCCAACTACACGGCGACGAAAAAGCCCAAGCGATCGGACGATCTTACCCCCGGCGGCAAGAACGACCATCGCCCAGATCGCGCCGTAATCGTCTATGCCAATCTGATCCGGCGCTACTTTAAGAACACCCAGCCCATCGTGCTTGGCGGCGTCGAGGCCAGCTTGCGGCGCATCGCGCATTACGACTACTGGTCGGATAGCGTGCGGCGCTCCATCCTGTTCGACGCTAAAGCGGATATCCTCGTGTACGGCATGGCGGAAAAGACCATCGTCGCGCTGGCCCAGCGGCTGCAGGCCGACCAGGCCATCGACGACCTGTGCGGCATCTGCTACATCTCTCAGGAGAAAAAGAAAGACACCATTGAACTTCCCCCATTCGAAAAGGTCGCGCAGGACAAGCGCGCCTTCACCGAGGCGTTCCACACGTTCTACCGCAACGACGACCCACTCCTGGCCCAAGGGTTGTGCCAGCAGCAGGACACGCGCTACCTGGTCCAGAACCCGCCCGCCCCCTATCTCACCCAGCAGGAGCTGGACGCCGTGCACGAGCTGGACTATGAGCGCGCCCAGCACCCCTTCTACGAGCGGATCGGGCCGGTCAAGGCGCTGGAGACGATCAAGTTCTCCCTCACCACGCACCGCGGGTGCTACGGCGAGTGCAACTTTTGCTCCATCGCCGTGCACCAGGGCCGGACGGTGCGCTGGCGCAGCGCGGATTCCATTGTCAGAGAGGCTAAGCGGTTGACCCAGTATCCTGACTTCAAGGGCTACATCCTGGACGTGGGCGGTCCGACGACCAACATGTACGGGTTCGAGTGCGAGAAGAAAATCACACAGGGGAGCTGCGCGGACAGACGCTGCCTATATCCCGAAATCTGCCCGCAGCTAACGATCGATCACAGCAAGCAGCTTGCCCTGCTCAGACGCCTGAGGGAGATCGAAGGGGTCAAAAAGGTGTTTGTGGCCTCGGGCATTCGGTATGACTTAGTGCTGGCCGACGAAGCGCACGGTCTGTCGTACCTGCGCGAGGTGGTGCAGCACCACATCTCCGGCCAGATAAAGATCGCGCCCGAACACACACAGAATCATATCCTGCGCCGGATGGGGAAACCGGGTAAGGACGCCCTTCTCCGATTCAGAAACCTCTTCTACAAACTGACCAAAGCCACCGGCAAGGAGCAGTTCCTCACCTACTATTTTATCGCCGCCCATCCCGGCTGCACCGAGCGCGACATGCGGGCGCTGAAGCATTTTGCCAGTCGCCATCTCAAGATCAATCCGAGGCAGGTGCAGATCTTTACCCCCACCCCATCCACCTATTCCAGCCTGATGTACTACACAGAGATGGACCCGTTCACTGGCGAGGCGCTCTTCGTGGAAAAGGAACTGACCCAGAAGCAGCACCAGAAAAATGTACTGGTCAAAAAGTAGCTGCGTTTGTTTTGTAAAGTCGCTTGCGCCACAGCGGGACGCATAGTACAATAAATGCTGTTGACACAATCTAGCTATAGTCAGCACCCCAGTGAAAGGAGAAACATGGGCGACTCACAATCCACCTTAGAAAAGACCGTCTATTGCCCATCCTGTGGGCACCCCAACCCCTCTTGGCGCTCTGTGTGTGAGAATTGCCAAGCTCAACTGGCGACACCCGACAGGCCCTACGCCCCCGCCCATTGGGAACGTCCCGGCTGCGTGACGGCCTATGCCGTCCTCCTCTGGATCGGAGCAGCCCTCGTCGGCATCGGAGGCCCTATCGTTGGTCTTGCGATAGCAAGCGAGACAGGAGACGGGGTATTACTGTCGCTCTTCATCGCCGCCGTGGCCATCGGCGCAGCCGCTCTGAATGTAGTGATTGGCTGGGGGTTGTGGCACCTGAAGAACTGGGCTCGCATCCTAGTCATCGTATTTCAAGGCTTGGGCGCGCTGAGCAACTTGGCCTCGCTGTGCTTGGCGCTTGGTATCTCCTCGGGCGAAGTCGAGACTGCTTCACTTTGCTCAACGATAGGCGGGCTTGCGCTAAGTAGTTATATCATCTATTGGTTCGCATCCAACAGCGAGTACTTTAGCTAGGCGAGTTAGCGCCTTCTCCCTCCACGCCTAACCGCGCCATGCGCCGCTCTCGCTCCCAGGCAGGTAGTTCCGCGGCCTCTTTGTCCGCCATCACCGCTCGCAGATCATAGATCTGGTCTCGCAGCAGCGCCGCTTTTTCGAACTCGAGCTCCTTCGCCGCCGCCTTCATCTGCCGCTCCAACTCGCGGATCAGACGGGCCAGTTCGTCCTTGGATAGCTGCGCCACGCCGCGCGCTTCCTCTACTTCTTCCTCGACGCCCACAGATATCCGCATGCGCTCGGTCAGATCGTGCACCGCCTTGACGATGGAGACCGGCACGATGCCGTGCTCCTCGTTGTATGCCTCCTGCACCTTACGCCGCCGCTCCGTCTCGTCGATGGCCCGCCGCATCGAGTCGGTGATCCGATCGGCGTACATGATCGCCATCCCGTCGACGTGACGCGCCGTCCTTCCGACGGTCTGGATCAGCGCCGTGTCGGAGCGCAAAAAGCCCTCCTTGTCGGCGTCCAGGATGGCCACCAGGCTGACCTCCGGCAGATCGAGGCCCTCTCGCAGTAGGTTGATGCCCACGACGACGTCGTACGCCCCCAAGCGCAGGTCGCGCAGGATCTCGACCCGCTCCAGCGTCTGAACCTCGCTGTGCAGATAGTGCACCTTGATGCCCAACTCTTTCAAGTAGTCGGCTAGGTCCTCGGCCATGCGCTTGGTCAACGTGGTGACCAGCACGCGCTCGCCCCGTTCGATCCGCTGGTTAATCTGGCCGATCAGGTCGTCCACCTGGCCCTGCACCGGCTTGACCACGATCTGGGGATCGACGACGCCGGTGGGCCGGATGATCTGCTGCACCACCTGCTGGCTGTGCTCCAGCTCGTAGGGACTGGGCGTGGCGGAGGTGTAGATGACCTGGTTGACCCGCTCCTCGAACTCGTCAAAGTTGAGCGGGCGGTTGTCCATCGCCGAGGGCAGCCGGAAGCCGTAATCGACCAGCACCCGCTTGCGGCTCTGATCGCCATTGTACATCCCCCGCACCTGCGGGATCGCCATGTGTGACTCGTCCACCACCAACAAGTAATCGGCGGGAAAGTAATCGAGCAACGTCCACGGCGGCGCGCCGGGCAGTCGCCGCTCCAGGTGCCGGGAATAGTTCTCGATGCCGGAGCAGTAGCCAATCTCGCGGATCATCTCCAGGTCATACTGCGTGCGCTGCTCCAATCGCTGCGCCTCCAGCAGCTTGTTCTGGCTGCGCAGTTGGTGCAGCCGCTGTTCCAGCTCGGCCTCGATATCGGCCAGGGCCTCGTCCAGCGTCTCCTCGGGGGTGATAAACTGCTTGGCCGGAAAGATGCGTACCTCGTCCAACTCCTGCAGCACCTCGCCGGTGAGCGTGCTGACCTCGGTGATGCGCTCGATCTCGTCCCCCCAGAAGCTGAAGCGATAGACCGTCTCGCCGTAGGCGGGCATCACCTCCAGCGTGTCGCCGCGCACGCGGAAGGTGCCCGGGATCAACTCCAGGTCGTTGCGCTTGTAATAGATGGACACCAGGTGACGAAGCAAGCCGTTGCGCCGCTGTTTCTCCCCCCGCTTCAGTTCGATCATCACCCGGCCCCACTCGTGAGGATCACCCAGGGCATAGATGCACGAGACGGAGGCCACGATGATCACGTCCTTGCGCGAGAACAGGACCGTCGTGGCGGCCAGGCGCAGCCGCTGGATCTCCTCGTTGATGTCGGCGTCCTTTTCGATGTACAGGTCATGCCTGGGGATGTACGCCTCCGGCTGGTAGTAGTCGTAGTAGGAGACGAAATACTCGACGGCGTTGTGAGGAAAAAACTCGCGGAACTCGGCGTAAAGCTGGGCGGCCAGCGTCTTGTTGTGTGTGAGCACGAGCGTAGGTTTTTGCGTCTGCTCAATGACCTTGGAAACGACGTAGGTTTTCCCGGTGCCGGTGGCTCCCAGCAGCGTCTGATGCGCGTATCCGCGCTCCACGCCGTCGACGAGCTGCGCGATTGCCTCCGGCTGATCGCCCGTCGGCTCGAACTCTGAGACAAGTTGAAACTGTGGCATAAATCTCCTCGCAGTACAAGGCTACATGACAACATGCGTGCGAAATGTAAAACGTGACAAAAGTGACGCTTACGCTTCACGCCTCACGCCTCAATAGAACACGTGTTCGCCCCATTGTACCGCACATCGCTCCAACGCGCCAGAACTTGCAGCGCAAGTCATTGTGTGGTATTGTTGGGGAAACCTACACACATGCTTGAGGGCGCTTCGCGTCATGCAGCAAGCGCTCGACTTCAGCCCTTCCAACAGAGTCGATATGAACTCTCGAATCCCTTTTTTCATCTTTGCCGGCGTCTTGGCACTGGTACTGTTGCTAATCGGAATTGGCGGTCCGGCATTGGTGAGCCAAGCCTACAACCAAAACTATGCCGATTGCATCTACCCCGGCGTTAGCGTCTACGGCGTGGACCTCAGCGGCATGACCGTGGATGAGGCCGTGGTCACCCTGCGGGGCACGTTCCCCAATCCCGCCGTACAACCGCTTACCCTAAGCGACGGAGAACGCACCTGGAACCGCACCTGGGCCGATCTGGGGATCAAGCTTGATCCAGTATCGACCGCTCAATTAGCCTATCAGGTGGGACGGAAGGGAACGCCCAGGGAAAACCGAGCTGCACAAATCAAAGCGCTTGCCGCCGGCTGGCAGGTATCCCCCATTATCATCCTGCCCGACGCGGCCGAAGCCACCGCGGCGTTAGAAGCCCTGGCCCCCGAAGTGGCCATCCCTCCGGTCAACGCCGGCTTCACCATCCAGCCTGATGGCGTCGTCCCAGTGCCGGCCCAAGCCGGACGCGAACTGGATATCGAGGCCACCGTGACCGCGCTCCCACACGCGGTCAGCGTAGGTCCGGAGGGGCTGGTGCTGAACCTGCTGACCACGCAGGTAGAACCAACCATCGGAGATTCAGGCCCGGCACAGGCTCAGGCCGAAGCACTCCTGGCGCAGCCGTTCACGCTATCCGCCTACGACTTTTTGACCAACTTTAGCACCCAGTGGTCGGTAGAGCCAACTATCGTGGCAAGCTGGCTGACCGTTCAAGAGGTCAAAGATACAGACGGAGCCCGGCTTGCCGTGGGAGCCCAAGAAGACGCGATACGCTCTCATCTGAACACGCTGAACGGCCAACTGACCACCGACCAGGTCACGATTGATATAGAAAAGTCTATTCCACAGATCCAAGCGGCAA
>CAZKDJ010000173.1:0-8785 GCA_964551295.1 uncultured Anaerolineales bacterium
CCCATAGGTCTCCCGGTGGTCACGGCCACACGGGAAAGCGAACCGCAAGGTGAGCTGACGGGCCTGTGGGTAGAGGATGGTGGAGAAAGCGGCGAACGGAACGTTCGTGGCCTCCCTGTAATCGGGAGGATAGGGGTTGAACCTGGAGGCTGTACCGTGAGTGCAGCCGAAGGGGTACATTACCCCCACGCGAAAGCGGGCCGACTTCCTACCCAGGTCGCTCGTCACCAGAAAGCTTGACAAACCATCGCGGGAGGGAAGGCAGATGACGGCGGGCTTTGGCCTTAGCTGGTGCGCTCTCCTGTGCAGCGAAGATCGGCACACACAATCTGGAAAAGCGGTCTTGCGCAGCGCAAGGTGGCCCCAAGCGTGTATCGTGAAGTTGCGATAGTTTTCGTCGCAGCGGGTCCTACCAGGGGGCCTTTGAGTGGCTTGAGCTACCGTGCGGTGAAAGTCGCACGCGGGGTTCTTAGGGGGGGGAGTGGCGGCAACGCCACTTCCCTACCCGACCGCGTTGCCGCGTTACCAGAAAACGGGATTGATTACTAATCGCAGCGAACACAAGCTCTAGGAGGAAAGATTGATGAACAAGCAGTTCTTTTTGATAACTTTGACCATCGGGTTGCTACTGACAGCTTGCTGCAACACGGCAGAAAAAACGACGACTTCTTCTGTCGAGGTGACAGAGGAAAAGATAACAACATCCAGCGAGGCCCCGGTGTTAACCCAAGCTCAGCCAACGTCGACATACGTTCCTCCTACCCGGACTCCGAGTCCAACTATAGAACTAACTCCTACGCCAGCTTCTCTCTTCATGGCTGACCCTCGGTTGTACGTCTTGCCAATTGAAGATATGCCCTCCGGATTCAGCTACATCCTTGAAGATACAGGAACTGTAAGCAATGAATTTGTTGCGCAGACTCGTGACAACCCTGATGAATTTTTGACACGAATCGAGGAATGGGGACGCGTTGATGGTTTTTCAGTCTACTACGAGAACACACGGGCTGCGACCCCCTATGTACAAATTTCGGTAGTTATAATGGCAGCGCCAGATGGAGCACAAGATTACTTTGAATATCTCAGAGGGGAAAGAATACAGACAGGAGGAAGTCCGGTCTCAGTGCCCAATCTCGCGGATGGGTCTTATGCCTTCACAACCACCTTCACCGATGCCCAAGACAACCAGATACGAGAGTATGAAGTCAGCTTCATAAAACGAAATGTTATAGGAACAACGAGAACATGGGCCATGGCCCATACCGCTAACTTTGATGATGCGCTGACATATGCCAAAAAGCTTGTTTCGCGCATTTCAGAACCGCCTCCGGAAACGGTAGTCCCGGCCTTTCCTACACGTGTTCCTCTTCCAACATCAGGACCTGACCGAATCGAGATTGAGGAAACCCAGACACTGGGACCTATCTGGAATTCTACTCACGATGAAAATTACACGGTTGAGATTGCTCTGCATGAAGTTCGATTTAATTCGGGAGACGAATGGGGCGAGCCAAGGGAAGGATATGTTTATGCCCTAGTCGACTTATCCGTTAGTAACCTCGGACCCGGCTTGTTGCGAAACTTGGGATGGAGCGACTTTCAAATGCGCGATGGGAATGGAGTTCTACGTGACTCTGAGAGCTGGCTTCCAGGCACGGACGATTGCTGGCTGGAGTTCGTGGATCTTTCACCTGATGGAAGCATTAGAGGTTGCGTAGGGTTCGAAGTACCGATGGAAGGTTCCCTTGAGCTTATCTATGCTCCATACCAATACGAGGCACTTGAAGAAGGGCGTTATCTCAGTTTCACAATTCGCCCCTGAAAAACTAGTGCAATGTGGTATTCGAGAGCGCGGCTAACATGCGCTGCACCTGACCCGCGCCTTCGGCGCTCCGTTGTATCGCGGCCTTTTGCAGTCGTTCGTGATCTGGTTCAGACGGTGGTTCTGCAAACCCGGCGCGGGCAGGTGAGCTCCGCCGTTGGGCAGCTTACGAGAAAAAGAAAGGAGCCTTACGGTGAACAAAAAGACAAAGATCATAGTGACGCTGACAGGACTGACGTTCCTAGTTGGACTGGGAGTGGTGATATGGGGCGGGCCAGCAAAAGGGCTGGCACAACTCATCTCGCCGCTGAGAGTATCTTCATCTGATGCATCGCCCACTCAATCGCCGTTACAGTCGTCGACGGCTGAGGAAACGCCCTCGGCGGACAAGTTGGCGCCATTGCCTCCTGCACCAACACCTACTCCGCGCATCACCCCTACGCCACCAATGACTCCCAAGGAGATATCTGCTTACGATCCGCACGTGCCATTACAGGCAGGAAGCGTTACGCTTGGCGCAGAGCATCCCTTCAATGTGGAACAGCCTATCATTTTCCGCGCCTGGTCGCCCAATGGAGAGGAGTTTCTTTTTGGACGCTCTTTCCAAGACTACATTCTCGTTCGATTGCGAGATGGAGTAGGGTCTCACGTATCTTTCAGCGATCTGTGGGTAGCAGATACAAATGGCTCTCATCAGCGCAAGCTCGCGGATTTGACCAGTAATTGGGTGTGGTCACCCGATGGACAATCCGTTGCATACCTAACACCAGTTAAAGGAGAGGGTATTGAAGGCTCGCTTTATGTTGTTGACATTGAGCATCCAAAACCTCGCAAAATTGCCAAGTGTGACTTGGCTCGAACACAAGATTTGGCTTGGCTACCCACAGATGAGATCGTCTGCCGTCAGAATGGGGTAATGTATGCAATCGAGAGCGATAGCGGCGAAAAGCGACATCTGAACGATATTTTCTCCTCCGAGCCGGTTCCCGGGCCAACGAATGAAATGTTACCACCAATATTTCAGGGGTATTATCGTATTTCACCCGATGGAGAGAGAATCGCCTATATCAAAACAGGGATACCTCCTATCTTGTGGGTTTCGAGTCTGGATGGGACTCGGGCTTCCCAAGTTGGTATCCAGCCCTACGTTAGTACTGATGTTGTAGCTTGGTCTCCTGACAGCAGTCGATTTGCTTATAGTATATACAATGATAACAACCCCCCTGGCGCAGACCTATGGATAGTTGATGCCAACGGCGCTAATCTCGACTGCATTGTTGCGGGTGGACGTGAGAGTGCACAGAGCATAGAACCAACGTGGTCGCCAGACGGCAGAGTAATCGCCTATACCTATCGAGCGAATCGACCATCTGAACCCGAGTCGGTCTGGATAGTGAGTACGGATGGGACAGAGCCTCACCTGCTCGTTGATCTGGCATCTGTGCCACGTTGGTCTCCCAGAGGGAATGAAATCGCCGTGTTGCGACAATCAGTCATATTCGATAAACCGGAGAGTCTGTTGCTTTCTCTGTCACTGGATCAGTAAAGCTTGCACAGGAGTCTTTAGCGATGAAACGCTCAACAAAACGATTGCTTGCTTTGTTTATAGCAACCTTGATCAGTCTTCCCATTTGGTACACTTACTTCGCGGCACCTGTTCGAGCGAGCGTGTCGGAAACGTACGTTTATGTTTGTAATGATCCAGGGGGAAACTGGCCCTGTGGGATCGATCGCTTTGGCCCGGTCAGCTATGAGAGTAGTTATGTGGCCCATATATTGGCTAATGAGTGGCCTGGTGAAGCCAGTGACCAATCACTCAAAGCGGGTGCTATTGCCATCAGAACCTTTGGGTGGCGTAGTATTCCTTGTGGAGCAGTTGATAACTACTATACTATTGGAGACACCCAATACCGTGTCGAGAATAACTATTCGCAGAGCTACTGGCTTCCAGATGGCTCACAGAACCCAATTCTCACCAAACACACCAACGCTGTCGACTCGACGGCGGAAGTCACGCTGCGGAATCACACCACCTACGACTACGTCTGCGCCAAATACAAGGCGGATTGCGGCAATCCAACCGCCGACGGCGATGACGAAGCATGGACACTCGTGGGCGTTCCAGACCCTGTAGATAGTGACAACGGTGGGTACTACCTCGAAGGGTTATCGCAGAACGGTACCCATGCCTGGGAGCTCGATGGTTATGCTGGCGCTGCTCCCTGGGATTATCGCCAGATACTCACACACTACTACGCTCAAGTAACTATGATCGGCTTGTCTTTCGACCGCTGGACGTGGCTGGATGTCGATACAGCGGGGGGAATACGTTACACTGGCTACTCTGGAGAGCAGTATTACGGTCCTCTCGCCCACACTCCGCAGACGATGCAGACAGGTCGGGCATACGATGTCCCGTTTCACATCCAGAATACCGGGGCCTATCAGTGGAACGACACTGGCTCATACCCCGAGCGCCTGTCGTATCACTGGTACGATAGTGAAGGCGATCTGGTGACTCGGGATGGCCTTCGCACATCGTTGGGGACGGACATCGTCTACCAAAGCCGGGACATCCACTTACAAGCCAGGATCGTCGCTCCCTTCCATCCCGGCTCATATATCCTCGCATGGGACATGGTATCAGAGGAAGGTACAGATATATTCTGGTTCAGCGATTCTGGCAACGACTGGCCTACTCAGGATATCACCGTGGACGTACAGCCATCGGCGACTCTGGTTCACTTGCCGTACGTCAGGAACAGCGGCGGGTGGGTTTCGACCATCACCATTCGCAACTACAGCGGCTCTTCGGCAGAGGTCGATGTGACGTATATGGCTGGTAGCTGTACCGACAGCAGCTTCTCTTACGTGCTCTCGTCTGGCGAGACGAGAGAGGTAACGCCGCCGGCAGATTTCTTCGGCTCGGCGTGGGCGGCAGCCAATCGAGACATCACGGTGAGTGTGTATCCCGAGCCAGAGCAAGTCTTCCTGCCGTTGATGTTGAATAGCCACTGAGCAGAGAAATGATCTGGCTTTCGTAGCAAATAGCGGGGTTCCTGGCCGTTTGGGGACGCTGCCCAACCAACCGCTGCACCTGACCGGGCTAATCGCGCGCCGAATTCGAAGGAGGTTTTGACTTCGTGGTCGTCCGCCGACAGGTGTAGCGACTGCGAACCCGCCCGGCAGGTGAGCTCGACCGTTGGGCGGCTGCTAGGAGGATATTGGCTGGTGGAAGCATCTCAGGAACCTGGACGACTCTTTGCTCAGACAATCAGATTCACAGCAGGGATTCTGTCGGCATTGCTCATCCTACTGATACTGCCGCTGTCTGGTAACGCGGATCCCGTGATATGGCTAAAAGGAGAAATCCATCTGACAGAACACGGGCTTCTCTACTCCAAGCCCACCAAGCTCACATCACTTTGCTACTGGGGTCCGAAAGACCAGCAATATGTCTATCGAACGGGCTCAGTGTCTTGTCTCATCTATCCCTGCACACTGGACGTGTCCTTTGGAGGCGGCACGTGCGACCTGGTGATAGAAATGGTAGATGGGGGGGAACTCGTCCTCAATGGTCTTGTGAATGATGAGTTCGTCCCCGGCATCGTCTCATCAACGCGGGGGCAGAGGCCTTGGCGGGAGTTTGAGCTGACAATCGACATCGGGAGCGGGACCCACGAGTTTCGTGAGATGGGAAGCACAAGCATCTCAGCCAACAGATACTGGGTTCTATTCTGGATTGCTTTGGCAATGACTCTGCTGGTCGAAATCCCTGCTTTGTTGACGATAAAGTTCATCTTTAAGCTCACCAGTATGAACGTAACGAGAACTATTATCGCTGGCAGCATTGCCTCCCTGATAACACTGCCCAGTGTCTGGTTTCTCTTGCCCAGGGTGTGGTCTCTGCTACCTGTTGACCACTTTGCATACTGTGTCGCAGTAGCAGAACTCTTGGTCGTCTTCATCGAAGCGGGAATCTACAGAGTTTCTGGAGCAGGAGCGAGGCATGCTATTTGGCTATCTCTTATCGCAAACGCCCTGTCATTTCTCACCGGGGTGCTTCTGCTCTGAATCAACAGATTTCACCTATGGCATGCGCCGCACAACCATTCGCTGGAGGCGACAGCGCCTATCGGCGCTCGTTGCATCGCGGCTTTTTGGGTTTGTAGGTAGGCTTGGTCAGAGTGGAAGTTGCGTAAACTCGGCGCTGCGCCTCAGCTAGTCTTTGGGCGGACAAAGCCCGTATGCACAAGGAGGCACTGTGAACAAAAAGCCAACGGTTCTATCCTACACCACAGTCTTGTTCGTGCTGGTCGTTTCGATAGCCATTCCAACACTGCATTCCACAGGCTCGACGGCTGCCACACCACTCAAGTTCTCCTTGCCCGTCCCTGAGGCGGAGGTAGAAGACTGGAATACCCTCATCGGTGTGGGCACGACGTTGCATTACCCGCCTGGCTGGAAAGGTCGGCCTTATCAGGCCCAAGGCAGCGTCCGCAATGGCGCAACCTACGAGTTCATTCGGGCGAACGAGCATGGGGTCGCGGCGCGGATCGATGTGTTGGAAATCGTGATCCCTGACACTGGCGCGGAGGCAATGGCGTCAGAACTTGCCTATTGGCGGCAGCACGGCCCCAGACGTGGCTATCGTCTGGAACAGGTAACGGTGCAAGATCACCCTGCCTGGTGGGTGAGTGGTGGAGTCACGGATGACATCGTAAGCACCAATGTGACCGACCTGGTGTGGGTAGATCAGGGTAAACGAGTGTATCGTTTCCGGCTGCGCTGTCGGGCCGAGGCGGGGGAAGAAAGCGAGCACGTCTTGCGGCAGATGCTCTCCACGATGGAGACAAAGGCGGTGGACTGGAGCCGAGCGGCAGAATCACCGCCGGCCCTGTCTGGCGTGGAGGCATTGAGTGGGACGAATACGATCTCAGCGCTTGCCAGCGTCCCCTATGACCGCAGTGCAGCTTACGACTATGCAGAGACCTACTGGGACGGAACCAATCCGACCAATGACGACGGTTGCTATCTGTGGTACAATGGAAGCACGTTGGATTGCACGTATCACGATGGGGATTGGGGCGTGGATGGCGCGCACTTTGTGAACCGGGCAGTACACGCTGGAGGGCGGCCCATTCCAGGCTTATGGGAAGGTGCTGCTCTCCGGGTGGCCGACCTGCGGGATTGGCTGCAAAGTGACGGGTGGGCGACGACAACAGCAAACCAAGCACAGGTAGGAGACGTGGCGATTATGGGGCCGCTCGACAATCCCTGCTGGGTCGGACTGGTGGTGGAAACAGGAAGCGACCCGACACTAGCGACGCATTCCGATGAATATTGGCTACAGGCGAGTCAACTGTATTGCAACTCTGGTGGACAGCCGAGTTACGAGAAGACATATCTGCAGGCCGAGGTCGAATTCGCGGTGCACCTGCCTCTGGTGTTGCGTAACTGGCCGCCGCCGATGCCCAAGGTCTACACCGGTATCCACCTGGGGAACCACGAGGGAGGTGACTGGACAGACGACGAGCTGGCCCTAATCGACGGGGACGCGGGAGGGGCCTGGCCGCGCGTCGTCGTCGTGCAGAGCAAGCAGGTGTGGAACGTGTGGCGTCCGACCGAGTCGCCCTGCCAAGTGGTGGGTGCAGACGTGTGGAATGATCCACAAGGAGTCGATCGCAGGAACGTCTACGACTATCTCACGCGGGCAACGCAGAACGGCGTGACGATCATCATCCGCATTGCACCCTCGCCGGGGAATTTTGAAGAGGCAATCTTACCTGGGTGGCCTGATCCAGTTCAGGTTCCAACGCGTACGTTGATCACGCAACCTGACATAACACCTGGAGGGGCGGATTACTGTGGCGCCAGTTGGGAGAGGTTCCGCGCTGTCGACGACGTCGTGGAAGAGATGGACGCCATCCACACCCGCAACCAGATCAACGGCTGGCCGGCGAACTGCTGCTACTTCGAGCCGACCAATGAGCCGAACCTGGAATGGTACAAGGAGACTGGAAAGACTATTCCTTCAAGAGATCAAGCCCTGGCCTGGCAGGCGATGGATGATTACTTTGCCGCCTTGATTGCCTACGCCAGGGCGAGCTATCCCGCGTTGCGCATTCTCACGCCGTCGATGAGCCAGGGTCAATACGCCGAAGGCGTCGATTGGCTCAGGGGGTATCCGGACGACGATCCTTGCCCAGAGCAGTTGATCCAGGGCAAAACGGGATATGAGCTGATGCCAAAGACATACGAGTGGCGGGCAGACGGCTACCACGGTTACAGTTGGCACAACTATTACATCCAGGGCTGGGAGAGCTACAGCCCATGTGATTATGGCGGATTCCACGTGTCCTTTCACTTTCCAGAATTCATGGCCCGCGAGATCGTCATCAATGACCGCCCGGCCTTCGTCACCGAGACAGACCTCTGCTCCTGGTTCAGCGATGGGAATGGGCAGTGTTACAACAACAATCCGATCCACAGGAAAGAGGACGACCCAGGAGCCACGAGTGCATCACTGAGATACTATTTTGCATCCGAATCCAACACAGGAGGCGCCGATGGGGTCGTGTTGTGGCTGCTGAGGAACGACGAGGCGGGCAAGACAGAGTACGATTGGCACGAAGGGTACGACGACGCTACACATACTTACTACGATTGGTTCACCCGATGGTGGAGGGAAACCCCCTAAAGTCAAGGAGGTGCGAAGTGCATACAAATATGCGAGAGAATGCGTTTTGGCTCGTGTTTCTGGCGTTGGTTGGGCTGCTGCTAACGAGCTGTATACCGGCAAGCCAGGCGGGGGAACCGCCGACGGTGACGCCGCGTCCTACTCAGGCGTTGAGCGGCAGTGTGCAGGCAGGTGAGATGGAGGAGCTGGTCAACGTAAATGAGCGGCTTAAAGACATTCCCGTTTCAGAGTTCCAGGTGAACGGGGACGTTGCGCTGGCTATC
>CAZKDJ010000174.1:0-8622 GCA_964551295.1 uncultured Anaerolineales bacterium
GAGTGTGGCTAAAATCCGTGGGGGTGGGGGGGGGGGGGGGGGGGGGGGGGGGGGGCCCCCCCCCCCCCCCCCCCCACCCCCCGAAACCACCCTCTCTACGATCTTTAGCCAGACTCTAATCAATACACCACATCGCACATCCGGTGGTCACTTGTCAACGTGTTGCTTTTTTCAACGCAGCTTGGAGGTCGTCCAGAAACGTCTTGCTGGGCGCAGCAAGCAGCTGGCTTAGGTTCATTTCCAACAGAATGTGCGGATCGCGCTTGCGCCAGTAGAAGCGGCGCAGGTGCGCGCCGTAGGCTTGCAGCCACGGCTCCAGAGCGATGACCTGCTGCTCGGTGCCGTGCCCCTGGTGGGCGATGGCCAGCTGGTGCGGGCCCTCTCGCCATTCCCAGGGCTCCTGCCTGCGGCGGGCTGCCCTTCTGCGGGCGGGGCCGATTTCGATCTCGCCTCGCCGGGAGGAGCGCAAAGTCGCCCTAATTATAAGCCTGTCTCGTCTACCGCGCAAATGGTCGCCCAGCCATAGCGGCAGGATCTCGCGGTTCTCCAGCAGCAGCGTCAGCTCCAGCCGGCGGAAGGGGGGATTGGCGTGGACGACGTTGACGCGGGCGCCAGCGGCGGGCGACCCGATCCAGCCGGAGTCGACGTCGCCGCCCAGCGCGCCTAATCCTTCTTTCAGCCAACGAAAAAGGCGCTGCCCACGGCGGCGATTGTACAGATGTCCCGCGCCGTACCACAGCGCCAAAAACGCGCATACCCCGATGACGATTGCGACTCCCGGCTCCATGTATTCCCCCGCGCTCCGCTTATGACAACACCCTTTGGGCGCGCAAGATACGCGTTATCAGGACGCCGATGAACGCAGATAAACGCTGATCTTGATGTGATCTGCGTCCAACTATTCCTCCCCTGGTGCCTCCTCCAACGCCGCCAGCTCCCTATCCCGACAAGCGGCCCGCCGAGGGGTGACGACGGGCCGCCCATTGTTCATTGTCTCATTGTTAATTGCTCACCGATTCTCCAACCGGAACCCGTGGCCGCGCACGGTGACGATGTAGGCGTGGTCCGGGTCGGCGGCGGCGAGGCGCTCGCGCAGCCGGCGCACCAGCGCGTCGATGGCCTGCTCGGAGATGCCCGTTGCCTCCTCCTCCGGCCATACCGCGTTGACCACCATGTCCCGTGATACGACCTCTCCTGCGTGCTCGAACAGCAGCTCCAGCAGCCGGTACTGGGCGATGGATAGGGGCGGATCCAGCTCATGCCCGTTGACGAAAACCCTGCGGGCGGCATCGTCAAGGTTCAGCCCGCGGTTGGGGCCGGTCAGCTCCAATGGCAGCGTGGCGTCGGCGGCCACAAAGCCCATCTTGACGCACAGGGCGATCTGGATCTCATCCTCGTCTTTCAGGCGATGAGGCTTGTCCAGCACCTGCTTGCTGTTGACGAACGTTCCGTTCTTGCTCTCCAGGTCGCGCAGCAGGTAGCCGTGCTCGTCCCGCTCGATCTGGGCGTGGTGGCGTGAGACCTGCCGCTTGGGGATCGTGATGTCGCAATCGGTCCCGCGCCCGATGATCATCTTGTCCCGATCGATCAACCAGCGTTGCCCTGCCATGTCGCCTTCGTAGACGATGAGCATTGGCATGTCTTGTCGTGCCATTGGTACCTCCTTGACAGAATAGACCTTCTCGCTTATTATGACATACAAGGAGAAGAAGAAAAACTGTGGCTCGCTTACTTGAACCCGGTACCGTCCTCCGTGGGCGGTACAAGATCATTGCGCCTGTCGGCCAGGGGGGTATGGGTGCGGTGTACCGCGCCGAAGACCTGCGCCTGGAGGGGCGTGTGTGCGCCGTCAAAGAGGTCTGCCCCGACCCCAACGCCACGCCCGAGGCGTTGGTCCAAGCCCAGGAGCAGTTCCGCCGTGAGGCGTTCACCTTGGGCCGTCTGGATCACCCCAATCTCCCCAAAGTTTCCGATACGTTCACCGATCGCCACCGCGAGTACCTGGTGATGGATTTCGTCGACGGGCCTGACCTGCGCCAGTTGATGGAGCAGAAGCGGCGACAGAGCCAGTTTCTCGAAGAGCGCCAGGTGCTCGAGTGGGCCGAGCAGTTGTGCGATGCATTGGAGTATCTCCACAGCCAAGATCCCCCTGTGCTCCACCGCGACATCAAGCCGGCCAACATCAAGCTGACCGCCGGTGGGCTGGTCAAGCTGGTGGACTTTGGCCTGGTCAAGCTGCTGGCGGCGGACGATGTGCGCACCGTCACCATCCTCCAAGGCCGGGGCACCGTCGCCTATACCCCGCTGGAGCAGTACGGTGGGGATGCAGGCCACACCGACGTGCGTACCGATATCTACTCGCTGGGTGCCACGCTCTACCATCTCTTGACCAATCAGCCTCCCGTCGATGCCAAGCAACGTTTCCTCGATCCAAACGCGCTCGAGTTCCCCCGCGCGATCAACCCCCACATCTCACCCACCACCGAGCGGGCCATCCTGCAGGCCATCGCCATGCATCCCGATCCGCGCCCGCAGACCGTGGCGGCATTCCGCGAGGTGCTTCACGCCGGTTCGTTGCCGCCTTCGCTGATTCCCATCGTCCCTGCACGAGGGGAGTGGCAGCGGGCGGTCGGCAACAACCGCGACCTTTTGATCACGGCCGGTGTGGTGTTCGTCCTTGCTGTGTTGGCAACCCTCCTCGGATAAGTCGATTCATCTCGTGCTCGCCCACAAGGGGCGATACTACTCTGATGCTCTTTGTCGCCCCGTTAACCAGGCAATGGCCAGCGGCACGAGGCTGCCGAACAGCGCCACCCATCCTGTAGTCCACACGCCGCTCTGCTGGCGCAGCCAGCCAGTCCCCGGCAGGCCGACCGCGTAGGCTACGTACAACCCCAGCCCGCCGATGACGCTCCACAGGGCGACGCGCAGCGCTCTCTCAACCGGTTTGTTTTTGAAGCGCAAGATGTAATACCCGGCACCGCTGACAATCAGAGCGCCGAACAGGGCCAATACCAGATCCCCGAAACCTGCTCCGTCTGCGGAGGTGCCCTCCCCGTTTCCTGGCGCCAAAGTCGGCAGCGGCGTGGGGGACAGGGTGGGCGGTGGCTCCGGCGTAGGTGTCGGTATCGCTGTCCCCGTTGCCTCTGGTGTCCACGTCGGGACGATTCCCTCTCCTGGCTGAACCGTGAGCTGTAGGACAGTCGTGCGCGGTACGGGGTCCGTATGGACGGAGATGTCGAGCTGCCCTGCGCGATCGAGCGTATTCACCGTTTCGGCCACGCCGTCACGCGTCGTCACCGTGACCGAGTTCTCGAGTGCTTCCTGGGGATAGGTAAAGATGAACTGTACGCGGGTGCCATCCGGCACCGGATTGCCGTTGCGGTCGACGATGACACTCGTCTGCATCCTCAGGATGTCGCCGGTCTGTGGTTGGGATTCTGGCGGCAGGCCTTCCTCCGTCGGCGTCGGTGTCGGCGTGATCTCTTCGGTCGGTTCCGGTGTCAGCGTAAAATCCCCTGGTTTGCTGATGGTATAGTCGACGACGATGGCCTGGGCGGGATCGGGGGAGGTCTGGGTGACCAGGTCGTAGTTGATGCCGGTCACGTTGACCGGGGGTTTTCCCACCGGCACGAACTCGCCGAACATGGCCCGCAGTGACGTCGCGATAAAAGGGTCCACGCGGCTGTATGCGACATAGTAGGCGCTCAGCTTGTTGATCTCTGTCGCGTCCAGGTAGTAAGGGGCATCGTATGCCAGCACGATCAAGTTTCGGTTTTGCAATGTGTCGGCGTACTCGGCCAGAAAACGTCGCACGACACTTGGCTGTGATGGGCTGCTGGTAGGACCGAGCATGGCAAAAATGACCCAGTCGGCGTTTCCCAGTACCGGTTCGATGGGGTGAGTCTCGAGGGGCGCGGCGGTCTCCTCGCCCGCTTCCTCTTCCTCTTCGGGCGCTGGTGCAGTCATATATTCCTCAAGTTGATCGAAGGTAAAGCTGTTCACGCGCCACGGGGTGATCTGCCCCGTCGCTGCCGGGCCGTACAGCCGAACGATGGTCGTTTGTAGCATCAGAGGATCGATGTAGGATACCGGGGCGCACGTAGCGCAAGGCTGTCCGCTGCGGCTGTCGGTGAAGATAACGATGTTGTCGTTTGGGGTTGGCGGGGAGGGAATCAGGTCGGGCGAGGGAGGGGAGAGCAGCGTGATGGCGTCGCGACTGACGGCGGCCAGCTCTTCCTGGTGTGTGCCGACTTGATTCCCAACTCTCGCCATGCTGGGTTGCGCGGCGGGAAGGGTGAAGGTGTCGCTGGAGATCGAAAGCTTGAGCCGCAGGATGCGCGCCACGGCGTCGTCTACCAGTGTTTGAAATGAGGGATCGGCCTCGTAGCGCTCCTGGAAGAAGGTAATCGTGGATTTGATGTTGGCGCTCTGTTCCTGCCAGTCGCCGCCGAGGGCGAACTGCGACAGGATGAGCAGATTGTTGCCGGCGAGAAAGGCCTCGCGGGCGATGCGGCGACTGTTAAAGCTCGCCTCGCTGGGGTCGTAAAAGCGCCGCAGGGCGCGCACGCCCAGTCCATCGGAGACGGTCACGCCGCCGCTCTCGCGCCAGGCGACCAATTCCTCTTGGGCCAGCAACCGTTGAAGCCACTGGCTATCGACGCTGATCGGGCGAGTGGTGGCGAAACGGTCGCCCTCCAACCCGCGAAAGCGGATGTGGGAGACGAGCACGCCGTCCGGACGGGCTGTAGGGTCTTCGGATTGGGCTGTGGCGAAGAAGGGCGACAGGTCGATCTGCCTCAGCTTTTCCAGGGTGCGCTGCACGGTGGAGACCTCTTCGTCCAGCGAGCGGTCGGAGGCGCCCAGGCCGGGAAAGTGCTTGGCGATGACGGCGACACGTCCATCGGCCCCCTGGTGGACGCCACGGATGTACGCCTGCCCCACCTTTCCTACCCAGAACGGCTCGCCGCCAAACGATCTCACCCCCAAGTCTCCCGCGCTTTCCGGGACGGGGTTTTCGAGCACGTCCAGCGAGGGCCCCAGCAGCATGTTGATTCCCATCGCACGCAACTCTGTGCCCACGACCTGACCGGTGGTCTCGGCGTGAGCCGGGTTCCAGGTGGCGCCCAGCGCCATCTGGGAGGGCAGCGGCGTCGTCCCGTTGGAGATGCTGGTGTAGGGCATGCCGTTTCCCTCGTGGCTGACGGCGATAAAGAGCGGGATGAAGGGGCCTGGCGATGGCAGCGTATCAGTCGTCGGTTGGGTCGCTTCCCATGCGGTCTGTTGAAGCTGGCCGACCAGCGTGGCTACCTGCTCGGCCGTTTCGCCCTGGTTGACGATGTTGCCGTTTTCGGGCAACAGCACCACGCCGCCGACGTGGTAATCGCGGATCAGTTCCGCAATCAAGGCGTCGTCAGCGACCTCGGAGCCGGGGAACGTGGCCAGGAAGAGCTGGCCGACCTTGGCTGCGCTGGACATTTCTGCCATCAACTGCGCAACGCGGTCGTCCTCCTCCTGGGCGCATCCCACACCGGGCGCCGAAAAGGGGAGTATCAGGGTGACCGCGAGGGCCAGTGTGAGCAAGCGTCGTCGTTTATCCATTTCACATAATACCCGAGGCTAATTGTACATGAAATGAGAGGGAATGCAACGTGAGCGAATCGGCGAATGGACGAATCAACGATGGGCAACCAAAGGTTAGGCCGAATCAGCGATCACAGCCAGCAGTTCGTCGTGGACGAGGCCGTTGGTCGCCAGACAAGCCGGAATGTCGGCGCGGCACGGCTCCCCGCGCAATGTGGTGCAGCGTCCACCCGCTTCAGCGATGAGCAGCATCCCGGCGGCGATGTCCCAGGGTTTCAGCGCCAGGTTCAAGTACCCATCCAGCCAACCTGTGGCCACGTAGGCCAGCGCCAGCGCCGCCGATCCCAGCGCGCGTACCGTGCCGCAGCGGGGCGCGACGTGGAGTAAAAGGGCGAGTGCCTGCACGCGCACTGCGTTACTGTGCCCCCAGTCGAGCGCCAGCAGTGTGTGGCTCAAGGGCGACGCAGGGCTGGCGTGTATCCGTTCGCCGTTCAGCGTGGCCCCCTTACCTCGCTCGGCGGCAAAGGTCTGGTCGCGTAGCGGGTCGTAGATGGCGCCAGCGAGCGGCTCTCCATCCTCCAGCACGCCGACGGAGGTGCAGGAAAAGGGGATGCGATGGGCGTAGTTGGTCGTCCCATCCAGTGGATCGATCACCCAAGTGAGGCCCGCGCCGATGGCCGCGCCTCCGGCTTCCTCCGAAAGGATCGCGTGGTCGGGGAATCGCTCACCGATCAGGTCGATGATAATGGATTCGGCTGCGATGTCGACATCGGTGACGATGTCGCGATATCCTTTGACGGTGACGTTGCGCTGGGCCGAGAAGCGCTCGGCGATCACTTTCCCGGCCCGATGGGTCGCTTCGATGGCAGTTTGTAGCATGCGTCTTCCTTTCTTGTGTTGGCTCTAGTTCACCCGATTATACGATATGCGCGACGAAGCGCAAATTGAACATGTCAATTGTCAAATTGACACGCGCTCGATCCTATGCTAAAATGTCAGGCGTCGAGGACTGTGATGACAAATTGCGCGACCCCCGCCCCTAGCAGCTTTTTGCCGTTCCCTTCACGGGGAGACGGTTAGCGCTGCGCGGGTGTCACTGGACACACGTCTATTTTGCCAGCCTTCCGATCTCCGGGAGGCTGGTTTTTTTGTGCAGGCGCTCGTGGCGGGGAGACTCAGTAGATCCAAATTCTTGGTGTGCACATGTGCGTGTTGATGAAAATCACCTGCGAAACCGTCATTCTGAGCGTAGCGAAGAATCTCCGCCCTGCATTGGGAGACTCCTCGCTCCGCTCGGAGTGACGAAAATTGGATCTACTGAGACTTACGGAGGATGACGTGATGAGAGAAATGCGTATCGCCATTCTCGGCGCGGGGAATCTCGGTACTTGTATCGCTAGTGGGCTGGTCGAATCCGGCCGCTTTTCACCTGAGAACATCTCGTTGACCAGGCGGAACACGCATCTGCTCGACCCGATGAAAGCGCGCGGATTCGTCGTGCAGAAGGACAATGCCGAGGCGGTCAGGAACTCGACCGTTATCATCGTCGCCGTCGAGCCACATCAGATCGACGGCCTGCTGGAGGAAATCGGGCCGCACCTGACCCCCGGCAGGCACGTCGTTATCTCGACCGTCACCGGTGCCAGCATTGCCCAGATCGCCGAGCAGATTGGGAGGGGCGTGGCAGTCGTGCGCGCCATGCCCAATACGGCCATCGGCGTGCGCGAGTCCATGACGTGCCTGGCGTCGGATGGCGCAGACGCTGCCGCTCTGGACGTCGCCAAGTCGATCTTTGAGGCTGTCGGCAGGACGCTGGTCATCGCGGCGCAGACGGCGAAAGGGGCGGCCTCGTTGCTGACGATGGGCAGCCACCCCGAACACGAGATCGACAGGGTCACGACGCCCAGCGGGTGCACCATCGCCGGGCTGAACCAGATGGAGCACGCGGGTTTCAGCTCGGCGATGATCAAGGGCATCACCGTCTCTGCGGAGAAGGCAGCCAAGCTTTATGCAAACAGCGGCGATTGAACAGGTATTTCGTTTGAGCACACTGCACACGAGGAGGTAAAGCGATGAGAATGAGTCAGCTTTTCGGCCAGACCCTGCGTCAGCCACCGTCCGATGCTCAGATTGCCAGCCATCAACTACTGGTCCGGGCGGGATACATCCGCCAACTGGGGGCCGGCATCTTTAGCTATCTGCACCTGGCGCGGCGTTCCATGACCAAGATCGAGAATATCCTGCGCCAGGAGATGGACCGAATCGGCGGGCAGGAGATCACCATGCCCATCGTCCAGCCGGCCGACGTGTGGAAGGGAACGGGCCGCTGGTACGAGATCGGCTCGGAGATGGGGCGTTTTCACGATCGGAACGACCGGGACATGGTGCTGGCGATGACACACGAGGAGGTCATCACCGACCTGGTGCGCACGGAGGTGCGGTCCTACAGGCACCTGCCACGCCTGCTCTACCACATCCAGACCAAGTGGCGCGACGAGCCTCGCCCGCGCGCTGGCCTGATCCGAGTGCGTGAGTTCACCATGAAGGATAGCTACAGCCTGGATGCTGATTGGGCGGGCCTGGACACCCAGTACCGCGCGCACTACCAGGCCTACTTTGACATCGCCCATCGCTGCGGCCTGCCTGTGGTCGCGGTCAGATCGGACGTGGGGATGATGGGCGGCAAGATGGCCCACGAGTTCATGTATCTCACCTCCATCGGAGAGGACACCCTCCTCATCTGTGACGCGTGCGGCTACGCGGCCAACCGCCAGATCGCTGATTTCCAAAAGCCTACCCCCGTCGAGGAACCACCCAGCCCGGTCGAAAAGGTCGCCACACCCGATATCACCACCATCGAGGACCTGACCGCTTTCCTGGACGTGCCTGCGTCGAGGACGGCCAAGGCGGTTTTCACGATGGCGACGGTCACGGAGGATCAGGAGGACGTGGAAAAGCTCGTGTTCGCCATCGTGCGCGGGGACATGGACGTCAACGAGACCAAGCTGGCCAACGCGGTGAAAGCCAAGGCGCTGCGCC
>CAZKDJ010000175.1:0-8609 GCA_964551295.1 uncultured Anaerolineales bacterium
TTATCGCGGGGCAGACCGGCGAGCGCTTTGGCGACGTGCGGGTGCGAGCCGTACGCGTCGGCCGCGTCCCAAAAGTTGACGCCGTGGTCATACGCCAGCCGCAGCAAGCTTGCCAACCCCTCGACTCCCAGGTCGGTCTGCTGTGACCGTCCCGCCCAGCCGTGTGTGCCGGTGCCAAATGCCAGGCGCGAGACGCGCATGCCCGTTTTGCCAAACGCGATCGTGTCCATGTTACACAGCGTTTGCCAGTTGCCTCCCCAGCTCGCGGCACGCTTCCAGCACGGAGTCGTTCGGTTTCCCGCGTGACGCGATGGTCTTGCCGACCTTTGTGCCCATCCGGCCGAACAGATCCTCGAGTGGGCCGCGCGCCCGCCCGCCGCCGCCGTGGGAGTAGAACAGTCCATAGGGTTTGCCTTTTAATCCTTGGCTGTTTGATTTCTGGGCGATGTACCAGTCGTCCAGAAAAGTCTTCATTCCGCCGGCGATGTAGCTGTAGTAATCGGGCGAGCCAAAGGCCACGGCGTCAAAGCGGCGGTAGTCCTCGATGTCCAGCCGCTGCTCGTTCGTGTTGACCAGGGTCACGTCGGCGCCCGCGGCTCTGGCACCCTCACCTACGGCCTGGGCCATAGCCTTAGTGTTTCCATATTCCTGTGAATGATAGAGTACGAGTATGGATTCCATCAGAATGACCTCCTCTTTGCTATTAACGTGTTACCCCTCTCTACGCCACGTGTTCCGCCGCCATGCGCTCGTAGAGCGCCACATTTTCAGCCATCATCTCGCGGATAGGTAGCTGATACGGGCACTTTTCCTCGCACTCGCCGCACTCGATACAGTTCCCTGCGCTCTTTATAGCATCCGTCACATATCCCCAGGCGAGGATCTGCTCGGTAGGCCATAGTTTCCACAGGACGTGCTGGTTCATCAGCGGGGCGATGAGTACACCCTCCGGACAGGGCATACAGTACTCGCACCGCCGGCAGAACCGTGTGCCCACCTCCGAGCGGATGGCTTCTATCTTCTGTTGCTCTTGCGGCGACAATGTCCAGTCCCCGCCGTTGACGATGCTGACGATCTCTTCGACCTTTTCGATACCTGGATCGGGCACGACGTTATCGAACTGCAGTAGATAGCGAATGGCGAGATTGGCATCCTGCAGCATGCCGCCGGCGAAGGGTTTCATGGCGATGAAACCGACGTCGTGCTCTCTGGCCAGGGGGACCAATTGATCCGCCGCCTCTTTGCAGACCAAGTTGAAGGGAACCTGGACCGTCTCGAAGCAATCCGAAGCCACAGCCTTGAGCGCCACATCCAGTGAGTGGCTGCTGAAGCCGATGTGACGGACTTTGCCCGCCTGCAAGGCAGCCTGTGCTCCCTCCATCCCGCCGCCAGGACCGAGTATCTGCTCATAGTACTCAAAGGTGTTGATCCCGTGAAACTGGTAGAGGTCGATATAGCCGGTGTTCAATTGCTTCAGGCTCTCCTCGATGCACTCCAGGGTGGTCGCTCTATCGCCCCAGCCCTTCGTAGCGACGATCACCTGATCCCGGCGACCGGCAAGCGCGGCGAGCGCTTTGCCGATGAGGCTCTCGCTGGTCCTATACCCGCGGGCGGTGTCGATAAAGTTGATGCCCAGGTCGAGCGCGCGGTGTATTATCTCGATGGCCTCGTCCTCACTGGGACGCTGAATCGGGATGCCGCCTATGCCGACTCTGGAGACCTCTAACCCGGTTTTGCCCAATCTGGTGGTTATCATTTCACTTACTCCTCGCCCTTATAGAACCTGTACCAGCGTTCCAACGTGGCCGTCTTGCTCCACAGATGCTCTTCACTCAATTCGTAGAACTCGGGGGCCTGGATAGCGTCGGGGCCCTGGTCGGCCTCGATGGCCTCCTTCGTCGCGTCCCGCAGTGCCTCGAAGAATGCCAGGTGCTTTTCGACCTCGTCCTTTCCCACCACAGGGCCGTGACCGGGAACCAGCCATTCAAAATCGAGAGTCAGCATTTCTCTGAAAGCGTCCATCCATCGATCGGGGTCGCAGGTTGGGTCGCCGGCGTAGGGAAAGCCCTTGGCAAACATCAAGTCGCCGGCGAACAGCACTTTTTCGTGGGGAACGTACGCGTAGGTGGAGCAACTCGTGTGCCCACCGGCGTGGACGAGTTCGACCACCTGGTCGCCATCCCGTATCTCCAGCCTGTCCCGGAAGCCCAGCGTGGGGATGAGGATTTCGACCTCGTCGAACCACTCGGCGGCTTCGGTGGGGTTGTCTTGCTTCCACCGTTCTATGGCTTCTGGCGTCCACGCCGCCTCTTTTCTTCTCAGGATGTTTGCAGCCAACTCGACCGAGCCGACGATGCACGTGTCCTTGAAGGGAGCCGCACCAAACACGTGATCGGCGTGGCAGTGGGTGACGAGGAGAAATTTCACAGGCAAATCAAATTGCCTTTCCAGTTTTTGTCGGAACACCCTGGCCGCCGGGGGTTTCATCGTCGGGTCTATGGCAACGATAAAGTTATCCAGAGCAACCGCCCCGGCGTTCGAATGTAGATCTCCCTGATCGATAACGGCCGTCGTTCGTTTGCTGACCTGTTCCAGCTCGAACTCGATGCTCATTCCATTTTCCTCCAAATATCTATCAGTCCTCGATCCGTTCCATCTTAAAGACAACGGGCCGGATGCCGTCGGTGCAGCAGGCGATCATGGTCTTGTCATCTTTCATCCAACCGTTAAAGAGATCCCCGGCGAAATTGCCCCCCGCCAACAGGGTGGACACGTATTGGTGGATGTCGTTCCACGCCCAATCACAAAAACTCGCAGGTTTTGCAAAGCTGGTGATGAATTCCTGGCCTTCCCGGAAATTCTCGCAGCGAGTGACTTTATCCTGGCAGTATTCCTCGGCCAGCTCGGGATTGAGCGTTTTCTTCAGAACTGTGATCTTGCATCTGGACATGGCAAACCTCCCTCCTTAATATGATTTCTCGACGACCTCGCGACCCACCTGACGGGCCGTGGCCAATACGTCAGCGTGATCGCGCACTATCCCCCGTTCGAACACGCCGGGTGCAATCACAGTGGCAAAAAGCTCCGATGTCTTGTACGAGAGAGCATCCTCGATCATCCCCACCGTGTGGCGAGCGTCGTGCGCGGTACCTCCCAAGGGAATGGCGAGAACCACCCGCTTACCCTTGAACTCAACGATTCTCGACGCCACTTGGTGCTCGGTGCTGTACCAGCGATCGACAAATGCCTTGAACTGCGCCGTCGGCCCCCAGTAATAGACCGGCGTGCCCAATACCCACACGTCGCTCTGTGCCATCTGTTCCAACAATGCACGCATATCATCCTTTTGCACACACTTACCCGTTTTCCCGCAGGCATCGCAGGCCCGGCAAGGGCCGATGTTGAGCTTGGCCAGCGCCACCTTCTCGGTCAGCGCGCCTGCCTCCGCCGCTCCAGCCAACACCTCGTCCACCAGGATCTCGGTGTTTCCATCACGGCGCGGGCTGCCGACGATGCCTAATACGCGCTTGTGATTGTTCATCTTCACTCCGTGTTTTTAATTCATCTGCTGCTTCTTCATTTCTTGGTAGTAGCCGATCTTGCCCTCGATCCTCTCCAAGAAGCTATTGAGCTCTCGCATCTTGGCCTTGATCCGGCGCCGGTGTGCCTCGAGCAGCGCCAGCCGGCCCGGCAGTGTCGCGTCGCCCTCCTGTTCCAGCTCGACGTAGCGCTGCATCTCTGCGATCGGCATCCCCGTCGAACGGAGGCATTTCAGAAACTCGATCCACCCGATGTCATCTGCCGAGTAGCGGCGGTGCCCATTGGGGGCCCGTTCAATCGAGGGGATCAATCCAATGCGCTCGTAGTAGCGTATGGTGTGCCCGCTAAGGCCCGTCTTATCCGCTGCCTGTTGAACTGTCAGTCCTGTTTCCATCAGCTACCTCCTGTATGGTGTCGGGCGTCTCTCGGGAAAGACATAGCGCCATCATTATACAACTTTGAGTGCACTCAAAGTCAAGGGGTTTTTCTGGATTCCGTTTCAAGCGCAGTGAGCAACGGTCCTAGCCAGCCTGCTCCGAGGTCTCGTAGATGGTATCAAAGAAGCGCTCGGCAGGCACGGACAGGGCATGTCGCACCTGAGCAGGAAGCTCTATAGCCTCGAAGCGAGGCCAGTCCTCTGGCAGGAGTGCGGGAGGCAAGATTGGGTCATCCTTGGCGACGGTGTAAATCTCCCACAGGTTGTGCATACGGGTGGCAAAGCAGGCCTCATCATCAAGCAGGCCGGCTTCCAGATCTTGGAGCACAGCCTTAGCCTTGGCGATGTAATCCCGGTAGCCGGCTTCGAAAGTGTCCAGTTCCGGAAAAGCCTTGGCGACGATGTCGGATGGCTCCTCCGGTCCGACGTACTTGGACTTGAAGACGCTCACGTACTCCCACACACCCAGTTCTCGTAGATCGCTCTCGATCTCTGGCATCAGAACGCGGGTGGAAATCCAGGTCCCGGGCGCCAGGCTCCCGAACCCCCACCACTTGAGCGAACAGCGCAGCGCATCTCGCAGGTCTCGCTGTTCCTCGGGGACGGAATAGACGACGATCGTCCACTTACCATCCCAAGCTTTCTCCGACGGGAGGGAGAACCGGAAGCCGCCTATGTTCAACTGCCGCATTCCGGCATCGGCCATCCAATAGAACGTGCGGCGTCCCAAGCGTTGACTTTCCAAGATGCTCCGCTTTTTCATTCGCAAAATAGCCGAGCGGGCAGCCGCTTCGCTGATGCCAAGAGTCGCCATCGCCTGGATCAAGCTGCCCAGCCACACCTCGCCCCCACGGGGCAGGACGTACTGTGCAAACAGGGCAAACACGACTGTATTCGGATCTATTGGGATGCCCAACTCACCGTTCCCTTTCTCGTCGTCTCCAGCTCTATAAATACGTCAATTATCATACGACCGTAAGACAATTGCAGCATATTATACTATTAGATTTTTCTCTTGTCAAGTCGGAAAAGTTGGCACTTGAGAGGGTTCTTTTAGCTCAGCAACGTGATACCTGCTCCGAAAAAGTCTCACGCAAAGCCGCCAAGAACGCCAAGGGCTTGTTTCTTTGCGACTTTGCGCCTTAGCGTGAGATTTCCATAATTGAGGGCGCCCAATCGGGCATGGTGACTGCCTCGTAAAACTTGATCACATTTCCCATACCCCTTCATAACTTCTACACAAGTTCGTGGCATATTGGGGGTAGATGAGAAAAGACCAGACGACATTTAGGAGTATCACAATGCGAGAAGCAAAGTGGACAGTACAGGGAAAGAATACAGGGCGATTGGCCCAAGTGGTCACAGGGATTATCCTGTTCGTTCTGCTGATCGGGTTGTGGGCCTGTCTCTGGGTTCCACCGTCTATCTTCTAAACGAATTCCGAGGAGGTGAAAAATGGATAAGAAGGGTTTGTGGTTTTTGGCAAGAGCGATAGCGACGCTATTCCTCATCGGCTTGGTGGTCGCGGGTGGATTTGCGATCCACTACCTCAGTTGGTCGCGTGGTTATACCGCGGGGCAACTAACGGCCGAGGGAGAGGAAGTGGCGACGCCGCCCTATCTGCCCGATGAGTCGGGGTATCTCATGTGGCATGCGAGATCTATACACCATCCATTTGGCGTGATTGGGGCGCTGTTCAAGATCGGGTTATGCATCCTGTTCTTTGCCATCGTCTTCAAGCTGATCCGCTTTGTCATCTGGGGCTCTGTGTTCCGCCACGCGATGGCCGGGCCGTGGGCCAAATCTTGGTTTAGCCCTCAGGGATGGCGCGCATATCGGCGTCACGCCCCCTGGCATCGCGTGCACGGGCCGGTGCCGCCCTGGTGCTGGGACTGGGACGAGGATGAGAAGGCCGACGAGAAGTCGGACGCCGAGGAATAGTCAGGCAACGGCAAAAAGGTATCTTCTCAAAAAGCAGGGGCAAGAGTAAGTCGGATTGCCAATCCGACTTACATTCCCCTAAGATATTGAGATGATACGCAAAAAGTATGCGGGTGGCTGGTCTACCGATCACCCGCATACTTCTGAGGGATCTATAGAAGGAGGAATTTGCTATGACGACGCTGATGTCCAATCTTGCGTTTAACGGCATGTCGATGTTTTTCAAGATACGCGATTCCATCTCACCCCGCGGGCAGGTCTTGGAAGAAGCGCGACTCCAGCCCGGCGACCGAGTGATGGATTACGGATGCGGCCCGGGCGCATACATCCCCGATGCCGCCGAGATGGTGGGACAGTCGGGTAAAATCTACGCGCTGGACATGCACCCACTGGCCATCAGGCGCGTGCAGTCCATCGCCAAGAGACGCGGCTTGGCCAACGTGGAGACCATCAACTCTGACTGCCGCACCGGCCTGCCGAACGAGTTCCTGGATGCGGTGCTCCTGTACGACGTTTTCCACATGCTGGACAAACCGCGGGCCGTGCTGGCGGAACTGTATCGCGTGCTGAAGGCGGAGGGCACGCTCTCATTCAGCGATCATCACATGCGGGACAAAGATATCATCGCAGGGATGACGGATGGCGGACTGTTTGTCCTGGTGGACAAGGGGGAACGCACGTACACGTTCGCGCCTCGAAAGTAGGTGCAGGGAGAACGATGATCCCAATCACCAACCCAAAGTATGCCCATTTGGTATCTTCTCAAAAAGTAGGGGCAAGAGTAAGTCGGATTGCCAATCCGACCTACATTCCCAAGATATTGAGATGATACCCCATTTGCACGTTTGTGGTATTCGTGATAAAACGGGGGTCGAGCACAGTAGACGAGGAAACCTATGAGAATGAGGCTATTCTTGGTGGCGATTCCGCTGTTGATTCTCAGCGGCATAGCGATCCTGGTATGGCGTATGATCGCCCAGCAGCAGGCGGAAGCCCGGTATCACGCCGGTCTCGTTCGCTCCCTCCAGATCAGCAGCGATGCTTTTGTGGATAACGGCGATATCCCCGTCGAGTTCTCCTGCGAGGGAGAGGGGATATCGCCGCCGCTCGAGTGGACGGGTCTTCCAAAGGGAACCCGGCCTCTGGCCCTGCTGGTCACCGGCGAGGATCTTCCCTCGCCCGGCTTGAGCCTGTTCAAGATCGTGCATTGGGTGCTCTATAACATTCCCAGCGACGTATCCGAACTTGACCCTGGCGTGACCGATGCAGAGTTGAGCGGATTAGGCATACAAGTGGGCCCGAACTGGTCCAGGGAAACGGAATACTATCCTCCCTGCCCGGTTTCTGGAAGCCATCGCTACGTGTTTCGCCTTTACGCCCTGGATGTGGATGCAATCCAACCTAAAAAGAATAACCGCAGAGGCGTCCTCAAAGCTATGGAAAACCACGTGATCGCCTACGGTGAACTGAATGGGTTCTATGCCAAGTAGGCGTTTGCCCAAGTTGGGAAGACAATGAACGAAGTGATCTTGGTCGTAGACGACGAACCAAAAATCGTCAAGCAGGCGCGTGACTATTTGGAGCGGAGTGGATACCGCGTCTTTGAGGCTGGCGACGGCAAGACTGCGTTGGCGCAGGCGCGCCACGAGCGGCCGGACCTGATCGTGCTCGACCTGAACCTGCCGCAGATGGACGGCCTCGACGTCTGCCGGGCGCTGCGGCGCGAGTCAGACGTGCCGATTATCATGCTCACCGCCCGCGTCGACGAGACTGATCGGCTGATCGGCTTGGAACTGGGCGCCGACGATTACATCACCAAGCCCTTCTCACCGCGTGAACTGGTGGCCCGCGTGCGTGCGGTGCTCAGGCGCGTGCGAGGCGGTGTTCACCAGCCGGGCCTCGTCCGCGCTGGCGACCTGGAGGTCGACTTGCAGGGCCATCGCGTCACCCGTGCCGGGGAGACGATCGGCCTCACCCGCAGCGAATTCAACCTGCTGGCGCTGCTGGCCCAGCATCCGGGGCAGACCTTTACCCGGGCGCAGCTCCTGGACCGGCTGCACGGCGTGGCCTACGATGGCTACGACCGCAGTGTGGATGCCCACGTCAAGAATCTGCGCCGCAAATTGGAGCCCGATCCCTCTGAGCCGCGCTACGTGCTCACCGTCTATGGCGTGGGCTACAAGTTCACGGATGAGGTGTGAGCGTGCGCAAGTACCACGGGAACAAACCCTGGGAGCACAAAGAACCGCAAGACGAGGAGCAGCCTTGGCAGTTTAGAGGTCCCTGGGGGAGAAAAGAACCCTGGAAGTGGGATGGGCCTTGGGACCACCACAAACGACACGAACAATGGGGACCTCCACCGTGGGAATACTGGCGGCGGCATCACCGGGACTTGCGCAAGTGGCGCCAGGAAATGCGGCGCAAGCGCGGAGGCCTGTTTATTCGTTTCATCGCCGCCTTTGGTTTCATCGTCCTGCTGATCGTCGGCGGGCTGTCGGCACTGACGTTCGTGATCTCGCGGGTGTTCGGTGGCGACGGCCAGACGGCAGCGATGGTGCTGCTGGGCGGCTGTGGCCTCGCGCTGGCCTTTCCGCTGGCGGCAGGTCTGCTGGCCAAGCGCGTCTTCCAGGGCATCGCCACGCCGCTGGCCGACGTGATGACCGCCGCCGACGCCGTGGCCGAGGGCGACCTG
>CAZKDJ010000176.1:0-8494 GCA_964551295.1 uncultured Anaerolineales bacterium
GAGGGCGGCTACGCCGCCCTCACACCCCCCGCCCCCCAGATTATTGAGATGATACGTCGCAGGCAAGTGGAAAGGACGGAGGAGTGATTATGGCCAAGAAGCGCGGGAAACGCTTTCGTCTCCTGATATACGAACGCATGTGGCAAAAGTGGGGCCTGCTCAGCCTGCTGGTCGCCTTGGCCTCAGGTGTGCTGTGGCTTTTGGCACCGCGCATTCAATTTCTGCCTTCCCCACTCCGCATGCTCATCCTCGTCCCGACGCTGGCCAGTCTAGCCATTTTCGCCTATGCCTTCATAGCCCGACGGATGGCCTGGGTGCAGTGCCAACAGGGCCACCTGCGCATCCAGACCCCCATCTATCCTCTCGCCATCTCCTACGCCCGCTTCAAAGTCGTGCGCCCCTCAGAATTTGGCCACATTTTCGACCCATCGAAGGAGAAACCCGGTCGCCGAGAATGGCTGCGCCCCTACTGGGGCAGGACGGCCGTGGTGGTGGAAATCTCCCAATATCCCATCAGGAAGGAATGGCTGCGCCTGTGGTTTAATCGCTACATGTTCTCCCCCGAAGTCACTGGCTTTGTCTTCCTGGTCGACGATTGGATGACGCTCTCCCGGCAACTACACGACTTTCGCAACGACTGGGAACTGCGACGCGCTGCGCGACGCAAACAGTCAGCCCGCCGATAGAACACCATCTCCCAGCTAACAAGGAGGACAATCAGCTCATGACCGATAACGTCTATCGCAGGCTGGCCCAAAGACTGGATACCATCCCCAACGGATTTCCCGCCACAGAGAGCGGCATCGAGTTGCGGCTCTTGGAAAAGATCTTTACCCCAGAAGAAGCAGCGTTGGCCAGCGTGATGCGCCTGGCTTACGAACCGACCGACGCCATCGCCGCTCGCGCCGGCGTCGACGTCAAGGTCGCCTCCCGCACGCTCAAACAGATGGTGCGCAAAGGACAAATCCGCGTCAGGATCGGTGACAAGCAGCTTTTGTTCAGATTGATGCCTTTCGTCGTCGGCATTTACGAAGAGCAATTGCCCCGCATGGATGCCGAGATGGCAGAGCTGTTCGAGCAGTATTTCTACGAATCTCAAGGCGGCGGTTTCGTCCGCACCACGCCCGCCGTCCAGCGCGTCATCCCCGTGAACGAGGCAATCCCCGTC
This sequence comes from uncultured Anaerolineales bacterium, assembly GCA_964551295.1. Classification (GTDB taxonomy): domain Bacteria; phylum Chloroflexota; class Anaerolineae; order B4-G1; family B4-G1; genus JAFGED01. The sequence goes on from CAZKDJ010000176.1 coordinate 1,169, forward strand.
GACGTGGAGGTCTTTCCCTACGAGCGAGCCGTGGAGCTCATAGAGAGTGCCAAGTCGTGGGGCGTGCGCGACTGCATCTGCCGCGTGCAACAAAAGCTCATCGGCAAGGGATGCGACCGGCCTATCGAAGTCTGCCTGGTCTTTGCCCCGGTCGAGGGCGCTTTCCAGGGCCACGGGCCAGACCGCCCGCTTACCAAGGAGCAAGCGCTGGAAATCCTGCGCCAGACAGAAGAGGCAGGATTGATCCACTCCACCGGCAACTACCGGGACGGGCACTCGTACATCTGCAACTGCTGCACCTGCTGCTGCGGGATACTGCGCAGCGTGGTCGAGTTCGACATTCCCACCACCACGGTCAGCTCTGACTTTTACGCCATCGTGGACCCCAACGCGTGCACAGGCTGCGGCGAATGCATCCAGCGATGCCAGTTCAAAGCGCTCGCTGTGCCGGAGGACGTCTGCCAAGTCGACTTGGCTCGCTGTGTGGGCTGCGGGCAATGCACCACCGTCTGTCCCACCGGCGCGATCTACCTGGAGCGGCGCCCCGAGGACGAGCTGCCTCCGCTGCCAGCCGATCGCAAGGTTTGGCTGGCCAAGCGGGCCGAGGCGCGCGGCATCGACCTGCAAGATATCCTGTAGACGTGATCAATACGCTACTCAAACACACTTCCCAACCCACCGAGTAATTCGCCGGCCTGCCACACCGGTTTCTCCACGTCAAAGAGCAGATAGCGCCCCGACTCAGGGGGACGCGCGTGACTGCCGCTGGCCAGTCGAAGTTGACGGCCGTTGCCTACCAACGTATATCCTCCACTACAGGCCAGGTGTCCTGCCACCAGCACACGTTGCCGATGGAACCCTGCCGAAAGCTCGCGCAGCAACGCGTCGAGACGCAGGGCATAATCACCCGCGCTGCAGTCCCGCTCGTCGCGGCTGAACAACGCCGCCCAGAGCAGCTCGAAATCGGGGGGCACGCTCGACACGATAGAGCCAATCAGCAGATCGTCATAGCGCGGATCGTCCGGCCCAGAGACCGCCAGGTAACGGCGCGCCATGTCAGCGTACGACTCGCCGCTTAACTTGGCGAACCCCGCCCGCAGCGAAGCCCGTTGATCGGCAGGCAGCATCGCTGATACTTCCTCCCAAATCCGCCGGTGCGAGCAATCGAACAGGCGCGCCGCCACACCGGGCTCCCCCACCCCGGCAAAAGCCCCCGCGTGGCAGAGGGACACACCGGCCCGGGTGCGCACGTAGAAAGCGAGATCATCGAAAAAGGCAATGATGTCCGCACGATGCTCACCCATCGCCGCCTCGAAAGACGGCGTATAGAGATGCGGCCCCTTCTGTAGTGTAACGCCATACAGGTGAGGTAACTCGTGGTTGCCAAGCAGGTAGATAATCCGGTCGCCCAGGCTTGCGCGCAGGTCGATTACATCCAGCACGATGCTCAACGAGCGATCTTCCTCAGGCGGGCCCTCGCTGTGGATCAAGTCGCCGGTGAAGACGAGCGTATCGGCCTGCCCGTGCGCCTCCAAATCCAGGAAGCGATCTCGGTAGCGCCGGTAGACGTCCCAATCGCCGTGCAGATCGGTGACCACCATCGCCCGCCCTGCTTCCAGGCTAATCACACGTGGTTGAGCCTCACGATTGATGTGTGTCATCGCACTCACCGCCAAAGATCGGCGCCAAATAGTTGAACAACATATGCTTCATCTCGGCGGTGACCTGCGTGTGAAAATCCTCGCTACAGTCGCACGTGATCAGCGAGAGCAGGGCCTTGACCTCGGCCTTGCATACCATCGCCACCAGGCGCGCGCGCTGCTCGCTCAAGTCCGGTGCCGCTTGCCGCAAGAAACCCACCATGCGCTCGACGATTTCCTCGTCCATCTCCTCCGACGCAGCGGCAACGTCGGCCGAGACATCCGAGCCCAGCAGGATCTGCTTGAATTCCGGGCACGCCGCCTGCAACTCGACGAATGGGTCGACGATGCGGTCGATGACCGCTTCCAACGGCAGTTGAACTAGATCCTCCGTAAAGACCCGGTCGTATAGCGCCTGCACCTGCTCCAGATGGCGGAGCGCCAACCCACGCAGGATGGTCTCCTTGTCAGGGAAATACCGGTAGAGCGATCCGATGGAAATCCCCGCCCGCTCGGCGATGGCGTTCGTGGTCAGCGTCTCGTAGCCTTCCTCGGCGACGAGATCGGCCGCCGTATCGAGGATCAGATCCACGCGCTCCTGGCTACGCGTCTGTTGGGGCCTATGCCGCATCGGTACGTCTTCCATCCCAATTCCCCCTTGACTACGTGAGCTTTTGCTCGTATAATATGACTCGTAAGGTGAGTAAAAGCTCAACTAATCCTTGAGCTAATCATACCAATTTTATCCTCCCGTGTCAACTGAGAAAAAAGGAGACCGATGGCAACCAAAGGAAACACCTTAATCACCGGCGCATCCAAGGCAGCAAAGAACCTGGAGGAATCAAATAAAGTCTACGCCGTCAAATGTCCCGACTACGAACAAGTCGAGGGCAGATTGACCGAGCTTTTGCAAATGATGGGCGGGATCGAGCGGTTCGTCGCACCGGAAGAAAAAATCGCGCTAAAGGTGAACCTGCTCCTGGCTGCGGAGCCAGAGAAAGCGATCACCACCCACCCCGCCATCGTGGCCGCGGTCGGGCGCATGGCCAAAGACCGAGGCGCCAGCCCATTCATCATCGATAGCCCCACCGGCGGCTATGAATACAACGAAAGCACGATGAAGAGGGTCTACCGCACAAGCAAGATGGCGGACGCTGCACGAGAAGCCAGGATCGAGTTGAATTTCGATACAACACATCAAGCCGTGTCCTTCCCAGCCGGTGTGCTAACCAAGCATTTCGACATCATCACGCCGTTGGTCGAGGCAGACGGGGTGCTCAACCTATGCAAGCTCAAGACGCACACGTACATGGGCATGACGGGCGCCATCAAGAACAACTTTGGCGCCATCCCCGGCCGCGCCAAGCCCGGCTACCACGCCAAGTTGCACGATCCGGCCCGGTTCGCCGGGATGCTGCTCGACCTAGCAGCGTGCGTCGCTCCGCGCCTATCGATCATGGACGCCGTCGTCGGCATGGAGGGAGACGGCCCGAACGCCGGCGCCCCGCGCCGGATCGGCCTGTTGCTGGCATCGGAGAACCCGCTGGCCCTGGACGTTGTGGCGAGCGAGATCATCGGGCTACCCTTGGAGAACAACCCGGTGTTGGCCGAGGCAAAGAAGCGCGGGGACTATCCGACTCAGATCGAGGAGGTCGACTTGGTCGGCACAGACGTCGCCAACCTGCGCATCACCGACTATGCCCTCCCCACGACGCTGGCCGGCGGCGGTGGCCTGGCAAACCTGAGCTGGTGGCAGAAAGTGGCTGCACCGCTCTTCCGGGATGGACTGACCGTCAGGCCGCGCATCGTCGAGGGCAAGTGCATCGCCTGCGGGGCCTGCCGCGATATATGTCCCATGCACGTCATCACGATCAAAAGCAACGGCCGTCACCGCTACGCGCAGATCGATGACAAGGGCTGCATCCGCTGCTACTGCTGCCACGAGACATGCCCGCAAGATGCGATCGAGCTACATCAGGGTCTGCTCTATCGCATCATAAACGCATGACACCTATCGTCATACTGGAGGGAAAACGATGGCCACAGAACAAATGCGACTTGGTAGAACTGAGTTCGCAATGATGAACAACCCGATCCGACGCTTTTTGCAAAGGCACGTCGAGTTTAGGATATTCAAACAGCACCTGCAAAAGCACAAGATCGATCTAGTCAACAAGGCCATTCTAGATGCCGGCTGCGGCTCCGGCTACAGCACCGAGTTGATCGCCAAGGCATTTGCGCCATCACGTCTTGTCGCCTTCGACCTGATGCCTGAGCAAATCGAATTGGCCAAGCGGCGCGGTCTGAACGCAGACGTTTTCGTGGGCGATACGACGAACTTGGTGCTGCCGAGCGAGACCTTTGACGCCGTGTTCATCTTTGGCGTCCTGCACCACATCCCCACCTGGCGCCAAGCGCTGCACGAGATGGCAAGCGTGCTCAAGCCAGCAGGGGTACTGCTGGTTGAGGAACCCCAGGTGCGGTTCAACTGGCCAGAATTTGAGCGAGGTATTGAACAGGCAGGCTTCGAGATCCTGGAAAGAAGCAGGGTTCTGACGCAGAGCTTTCAGAGCTACTTGGCTCGAAAAAGGCACAGGGCCGACTAGCTCAACGAGCGCAGGTAGACGCGGTGCCTCTTGTATGGCTTTACTCGAGCCAGTTGCAACTCCTGCATCATGCGCACGTTGGTCTCTTGAATCTGCACCAGGTCAGCGTGCTGATACTGGGGATGGTCTACCAGCTTATGGAACAGTTCCACGTACAGCAGGGCATCGCCGCCCAGGCCGCGATACTGCTCTAGGATCCCTCCACCGTTAAAGTTGAGCCACTGGGTGCGCTTGAACTCGCGCAGCAAATAGAGCCAGCCCAGCGGCCACATGCGGCCCTTGCAGCGCTGGATAGCCGCCGAGAGATCGGGATAGGCGATTGCAAAGCCCGCGATCTCGTCCCCCTTCATCAACATCGTGATCAGCGAAGGGTCGGCGACGGCGATGATGCGGTCGGCGATGATGCGTGCCTCGGCCTCGGTCAGAGGCACGTACCCCTGCACGTCGGTGAAGACCCTGTTATAGACGTTCGTGATGCGGGGAATCATCGCCCGCAGGTCGGCCTTGGTGCGGAAGCGCACAATGCGAAAGCCGCGCCGCTGCTTGACCTTTTCCGCCACCCGCAAAAAGCGTTCCGAGACATCCATGTCCCGGTTCATGTAGCAGGAGATCAAATCGACTCCCTTCTTGAAACCAACGTCCTCGACCAGTTCTCCGTAGTAGGGATAGTTGTAGGCGATGCCCAGTGCCGGGCGGTGCTCGAATCCCTCGACTAAAAGCCCTTTCCCGTCCGCGGCAACGAGGCCTTGCGGCCCCCACATCTCGTCCAATCCCCGCTCACGCGCCCAGTCGAACGCGGCGTCGAAGAGAGCGCGCGAAACGGCCCGATCGTTCACCACGTCAAAGTGGCAGAAGAAAGCCGTCCGCTTTCCGTGGCACGCGTTGTAGTGGGCGTTATCCAGAACGGCGATGCGGCCCACGACCTCCTCGCCCTCCAGCGCGAGGAAGAAAGCCGCCTCAGAGTGCTCGTAGAACGGGTGGCGGTTGGGGTCAAGCTGGGCGCGGGCCTCTCTCACGAACGGCGGCACCCACAGATCGCTCTCGCGGTAAAGGCGGAAGGGGAAATCGATGTAGCGACGTATATCGCGCCGGTTGGTGTGGTCGAGACGGTGGATGTGCACAAAGACCTCCTACAAAGCAAACTCCGCCACCAAAAACGTGTGATCGGACGGTCGCTCCGCCAGCCGCGCCTCGGTATCTATCCAGGCCTCGGTCGACTTTTCGGCCAGCGGTTCCGTAGCCCAGACGTGATCCACCCGCCAGCCGACGCCGCGTTCGACGGGGTTTCGCGCCCGATAGTCGTAATAAGTGTACTGCCCTGGCTCGTCGGGATGGTGTTTGCGAAACACATCCACAAACCCCCACTCTCGCACCTGTTGCAACGCCTCACGAACCTCAGGGCGATAGCACACGTGCCCCTCCAACCCTTTGGGATCATGCACGTCGATAGGCTCCGTGGCGACGTTGAAATCACCCATCCACACTAGCAGATCATCCGGCGTATAGTGCCGCTCGCAGAGCGCGCGCAGCCGCTCGAACCAGCGCAGCTTGTACTGGAAATGCTCCGACTCGGGATCGCGCCCTTGAGGGATGTAGGTATTGACCACTGAGACACCGCCGATCACCGCCCGGATCAAGCGCGCCTCGTCCGGCTCTTGCCCATCATCAATACCAAAGGATACCTTCTGTGGCTCCCCGCGGCTGATGATCGCTACCCCGGCGTGGGCCTTCTGCCCCTTGAAAACAACGTGATACCCCGCCTCCTGGATCGGCTGCGCCGGAAAGTCCACGTCCTGCACCTTGGTCTCCTGCACGCACAGCACATCTGGCGACTCTCGACCCAGCCAGTCCAGAATCAATGCCATCCGCGCCCGGATTGAGTTAGCGTTATAGGTCGCTACCTTGAGCTTTGGCATCTTTTTTCTTCCTTCCATACGGACATACATAGACACACATCCCGCAAATCCTTACCCCCACGTATTCACTGATCTCCCGCTGATACGCGTTGCACTTGTGAACGTCGTAGCGCGCCTCGCGCGGCTCATCGGACCGAAAGTTCCTGCCGGTGAAGGCCTGCGGCGGGCAAGCATCCACGCAAACTGTACACCTTCCACATTGCTCCGCCATCGGCTGGCCCACCTCGAGCGGCGCGTCAGTCAACACGCTAGCCCAGCGCACCCGGGGGCCGACCTGCAGCGTCACCAGCAGGCAGCTCTTGCCGATCCAACCCAGCCCAGCCAGATGGGCCGCCAGCTTGTGAGAAAACGCCGCGTGCAGACCGTCCTCATCGGCCGGAGGCAGCGGCTGGGAGGCGCGCACGGGAAAGACGCTGTGGCCCTCTCGCTGCAAAGTACTCGCCAGCCGCGAGGCCAGTTGATCCAAACGGTCATTGAGCACACTGTAGGAATGGGTGCGGTAGGCAAACGCCACCGCCCTATCATCCCGATGGCGAGGAAGCTGCTCCACGATGGCCGAAGGCATCGCCACGCCGATAGAGACAGCGCGGGGGAATTGGGCCAGCACCGCCCCGCCACATTTCTCGACGCGTAGAGAACTCCCCAAAGTGTCCTTTGCCATCGCCCCCACAATCCTCCTACTGCGCCCGAAGAACCAACGGCAAGTAAGCCCGCCGGGCATTGACGATCACGGGGACGGTAACAGTAAACGGCTGCACTTGCTCAGCCTGAACCATCGCCGCGTTGACGATGACGGTGGGCTCAGAGATACCGGCACTGATGGTCACAGCGAACGTGGCAGTTATGGTTGTGTTCGCACTGATCGCCCCTGTCCAGACAACGTCCGATGTGTCATCGATATGGCCATATGCAGAACAAGCGCTGCCTGCCACATAAGTGGTCGACATCGGGATAACATCGGTCAAAGTGAACACGGTGCTGACACCGCCAGCGTTTTGGAGTGATAGCGTATACGTCAACCGATCGCCCGGCGTAGGAGCGCTCTTGTCAGCCAGCTTTCGCGACGGCGAGAGGTCGGGATAATCGAGTTTCTCCCGACGAGATAACAGCAAGTCTCAGTAGATCCAAATTCTTGGTGTGCACATGTGCGTGTTGATGAAAATC
>CAZKDJ010000177.1:0-8475 GCA_964551295.1 uncultured Anaerolineales bacterium
TCGTAACCACAGTAGACCTTGAGCGGTTTTCCCGTCTTTTCGGACTCGACCAACCGCTCGCGCAGTTCCTTCTGCATGTGCTCTTTGATCTGGTCATCGCCAAAGTCTGTGCCGCGCATCAGAATGGCGACTTGTTCGTCAATTGGTATTTTGCTCATCGGATGGCTCTCTCCTGTTGGTTAGTTGGTTGATTGGTAACAAAAAACCCACTTGGCGTGGGTCTGGGGAAGCGGATTGCAGCGCTATGCGGCGCGTGCGTCGACTGCCGCGCTACAATCCGCCAGAATAGATATAGGTGTGGAATCTCCAGGTGTGCTGCATCAGGTTTCCCTCGGTTGGGCGAATTATACCGGAAACGGGGAAAAAGGCAATTTACCGAGGGTAATCCCGATTTGCCCCCCTTCCCCGCCCCTGGTATAATGCCCGCGTTCGCATCACAGGAGCGTGTTTATGGCCAGACGGATGACAAAGTGGGAGACGGATATCCGCCAAGGGATGGGCGTCGGCGTGGGCTTGGCGATCTTTATCGTCGTGGTTGACATCGTATCGATCGTGCTGCTGGTTACGCGGCCGCTTTCCTTTGGGACGTTCATCCTCAGCCTGGCCCTGGTCCTCAGCTTCGGTCTTTTGGCCTTGATTGTCTACTGGCTTTATGGACTGTTTCTCTCCCGCTACCTCCTCGACCGGAACGAGCTGATCATCCAATGGGGCGCAGTGCAACAGGTCATCCCCATGGGGCGGGTGGAGGCCGTGTTCACGGGCAAGGAGGTGGAGGGGCCGATCCACTTTGGCGGCGGCAGGTGGCCCGGACACTGCGTCGGCTTTGGCGAGGTTCCCATCCCGGGAGGAGAACCCACGCCGACGCTGTTTTACGCCACCGTCCCCCCAAAATGGATCATCTACATCGTCACCCCCGGGCTCATCTACGGCATCTCCCCCGCCCAGCGCGATGATTTTCTCGAGTCGCTGCTGAAGCGGATGGAGATGGGACCCACGCAGGTCGTGGAGCAGTCCACCATCCGGCCCGGATTCCTGAACTGGCCCATCTGGCGGGATCGGCTGGCCCTGGGCCTGCTGGGGGCTGGCATCCTGGCGGCGGTCGCCTTGATCGGCCTGCTGACCTTTAGGTATCCCGGGCTGCCGCTGCTGATTCCCCTGCACTTTGACGCGACCGGCGCCCCCGACCGGTTTGGGCCCCGGGTGCAGGTGTTTATCACCCCGCTGATCGGCCTACTGACACTGTTGCTCAACGGCACGTTGGGCGGGCTCGCTTACCAGCGCGAGCGCGTAATAAGCTACCTGCTGTGGGGCGGGGCCGTGCTCGTCCAGATACTGGTGTGGACGGCCGCCGTCGGGCTGCTGGGGAGCGTCTAGGCACAAACGGCGATGGGCGTCTCGATCAACAGCGTTGAACTCGTCGGCGGGTTCGCCCTTTCCCTCGCCATTGGCTTGCTCGGCTACTGGCGCGGCGCGCTAAAGGTCAGCGGCGTCGGCGGCGCGGTCGTCACCGGCACGCTCATCTTTGGACTGGGGGGGTGGGCGTGGGGTGCGCTGCTAATCGCCTTTTTCATCTCCTCCAGCGCACTCTCCTTTTACCGGGCCGGTGATAAGGAAGAGCTGGCGGAAAAGTTCGCCAAGGGCCACCGGCGCGACCTGGGCCAGGCGCTGGCCAACGGCGGCGTCGCTGCGCTGGCGGCGGTGTTTTCCCGTCTGTTCCCCCCCCTCTGTCCCCCCCAGTCCGGGGGGGAGGTACTGTGGTTTGCCGCGTGCGCGGGCGCGTTGTCGGCGGTCACCGCCGACACCTGGGCCACCGAGCTGGGCGTGTTGAGCCCGCATCCCCCGCGCCTGATCACCACCGGCAAGCAAGTGGACATTGGCACGTCGGGAGGCGTCACGTGGCTGGGAACGGCTGCATCGTTGGCCGGTGCGGCGTTCATCGGATCGTTGGCCGGGCTAATCCTGGGCCGGGAATGGGCCACCGCCGGGGCGCTGCTTTTGGCCGCTGCCGCGGGCGGGCTGGCGGGGTCGCTGTTCGATAGCCTGCTGGGGGCCACCGTACAGGCCATTTACTGGTGCGATACGTGCCAAAAGGAAACGGAGCGCAAGGTGCATCGCTGCGGCACGGACACACATCTGCTGCGCGGCTGGCCTTGGTTGGGGAACGACCTGGTCAACTTTTTCGCCTCCGCCGTGGGCGCACTGGTCGCGGCGGGGGTTGGGTGGGTGCTGCTTCCCTAAAGGACGATCGATGAAGAGATTTCGCTTCCGCGTCAAAGCGCTACTGATCGGCGCGTGCCTTTTCGCCTACGTCGTCCTGGGGTTCACCACTGTGCTGGAGCTCGTCGGCCGCAAGCCCCTGCCCGATCACTTGATCGAGGATTTCAACTATTACGCGCGCGCCTACAAGGACGCCTTCGAGCTCGGCGATCCCTACGCCGTGCGCGACATCGGCACGGGGTTCCTTTACCCCCCGCCGGCGCTGTTGATCGTCGGCCTCTATGCGCGCGTCTCCTCGCTGATGCCGCGCGTCGCGCTGCTCGGCGCGACTAACATCCTCCTCGTCTCGCTGATGGTCTACGCCGTCGGGCAGCGCCACGGCTACACCCTCTCCGATATCTGGTGGTGGTTCCCGCTGGCCCTCGGTTTTGCGCCGTTCCTGGAGACGCTGCTGCTGGGCCAGATCAACGTGATGACCCACTTTGGCATTTTGCTCCTGTTCCTGTGGCAGGACGTGCGCCCGCTTTTGGGCGGCGCGGGCCTGGCGCTGGGCATCGTCACCAAGGTGACGCCGCTCGCTTTCCTCGGCTATCTGCTGGCCAGGCGCAAGCTGAAGGCCATCGCCGGCACAGTGGTGGGCTTGGCCGTCTTTTGCCTGCTGGCGGGATGGATCTTTGGCTGGCACACGTTCGCCTCCTTCTTTGACGTTTTCAAGCAACTGCTGGAGGCGTTCCCTCTTGACCCGAACTCGCATTCCTTCGTCGCCGTGCTGAACAGGCTCGTACCGCTGCCCTACGAGACGCTGATGGTCATCCACAGATGGCTGACGGTTTACATGATCGCCGTCTTTGTCCTCAGCGGCATCCTCACCACCCTCACGCGCGAACGTGAACCCCTGTTCATCATTCTCTGCTTTGGCCTGGCGCTCGTGCCCAACGTGATGTGGTACCATCACTATGTCTTTTTCCTCCTGCCCGTCATCGTCTGGCTGGCCTGGCGGCGCAAGCATCCGGCGGTGGTGGCCTGGTGCTTTGTCGGACTCACGCTGATCCAGATGGACAGGCTGTACAGCTTCCTCCAGCTGACCAACGGCGCACTGGCTCACGGTTTCGGACACTTGTCCATTTTGATGATCTTGGTGGGGCAACTGTGCCGGACCCGTCGTCTTTTGAAAAGCAAGCCGCGCCTCTGGAAATTGCTCAGGCGGTAAGAGTCAATGTCCGCCCCGCTGCTCAAGACCAAGACCTACCTACCTCACGTCCGGCCAAGGCTAGTATCGCGCCAGCGTCTGATCGAGCGGTTGAACGCGGGACTGGGGCGCAAATTGACCCTCATCTCTGCCCCCGCCGGGTTCGGCAAGACCACGCTGACGAGCGCCTGGGTTCGGCAGATCGAGCGGCCGGTGGCATGGCTCTCGTTGGACCGGGGGGATAACGACCCCGTCCAGTTCTGGCGCTATGTCGTCGCCGCCCTGCAGACTGCCGATGGTTCGATTGGCGAGACCGTGCTGGCCGCGCTACAGTCTCCCCAGCTCCCTCCCCTGGAACCCCTGGTGACAGCGTTGATCAACAACATGGCAGCCATCTCCACCCCCCTCGTCCTCGTTCTCGACGACTACCACGTCATCGAGAACGAGGCCATACACAACAGCGTGAACTTTTTGCTCGACTATTTGCCTCGCCAACTACACGTGGTTATCACCACCCGGGCCGATCTGCCGCTCTCCCTGGCCCGCCGCCGGGGCCGTGCGGAGCTGAACGAGTTGCGCGCGGCTGACCTGCGCTTCACAATCGAAGAGACGACCGAGTTCCTCAACACGCACATGGGCCTGGATCTATCGAAAGAGGACACCGCTGCCCTGGAGCATCGGACCGAGGGCTGGATCGTCGGGCTGCAAATGGCCGCGCTCTCCATGCAGAGGATGGACGACAGACACCGCTTTGTCGCTACCTTCACCGGAGACGATCGCTACGTCGTGGATTACCTGGTCGAAGAAGTGCTCCAGCAACAGCCTGCTCATATCCAGACCTTTTTGCTGCAAACGTCGATCCTGGAGCGCCTGTGCGGCCCGCTGTGCGATGTGATTGGAGACTGGAGATTGAAGACTGAGCAAGAGGGTCAATCTCCGGTCTCCAATCTCCAATCCCAAACCATCCTGGAACACCTCGAATCCGCCAACCTCTTTACCATCCCGCTGGATAACCAACGTCACTGGTACCGCTACCATCACCTCTTTGCCGACCTGCTGCGCCATCGGCTGAACCGGTCGCTCGACGCGCAGGCGATCACCTCGCTTCACCAAAGGGCCAGCGAGTGGTTCGAACGAGAGGGATTGATAGCCGAGGCGGTGTCCTACGCGTTATCATCGGGTGACTATACTTGTGCTGCCGAGCTGATCGAGCGGCACGTGTTGACCCTGTTCTATAGAAGCGAGACTGTCCTGGCCCACAATTGGCTAAGAGCCCTACCGGAGGACAGCGTCCGCGCGCGCCCGCTGCTGTGCGCCGTCTACGCTGCGTGCAAGATGCTTGCATCCCGGGACTCCACCGAATCTCCCAAACTCTGGACGCCCGTCGAAGGGTGGCTGCAGGCCGCCGACGCCGCGCTGGCGTCTCAGTCGCAAACGCAGCCGCGGGACGCATCCCTCGATGACGTCGTGAGTGGCTTTGTGGCCAAGGTTCGCGCGTACCTGGCCCAGTTCCGTGGCGACGCCCCTCAGACGGTCGTCGATCTCTCGCGGCAGGCCCTGGAGAGCCTCCCCGAAGACGACCTGATGTTCCGCAGCGCCCTGGCCTACAACCTTGGGGTCGCCTACCTGAGGCTCGGCGACAGGGATGCCGCAAGAGGCGCGTTTGAGCAGGCCGAGCGGATTGGAAAAGCCAGCCACGACCTGTTCAACGCCTCCGCTGGGATCGGGTGGCAGGCGGAGCTCACGCGGACAGACGGACGGCTGCGCGAGGCGGCCGAGATGTGCCGGAAAGGCCTCGAAGCCATATCCAGCCTGGCCGACGGGCGCCCCGTGCCCTACGCCGGGACCATCTATGTCACACTGGGCAGCGTGCTATCCGAGTGGTGCCAGTTCGCAGAGGCGACCGATGCACTGACCAAGGGCTTGGCGATGCTCGAGCTGACCAGTGCGCCCCAATCTCGACAACGGGGTTACATCGAGATGGCCACCATCAAGCAGGCTCAAGGCGAGATGGCGCAAGCCCTGGCCTTTTTGGAGCGGGCGGAGCAAGTGTGGCCAGAAAGAGGGGAGTTTATCGACAGCTTGCGGGCGCGCGCCTGGCTCCGGCAGGCAGATCGTGAGGATCGTTATTTGGACGATGCCGTTCAATGGGCGCGCGGGCTGGATATTCGGCTAGAGGACGGCGGCGACGTGTATGACCCGGTACGGCTTACCCTGGCCCGCGTGATTCTGGCCCAGCATCGAATGCAATCCACATCTGAGTTATCCAACCCGAACCATCTCTGGCGCTTTCTGGACGAGCAACTCGAACTCGCCCACGAAAAAGGCCAGTTGGGATGGGAGATCGAGGTTTCGATCCTGCAGGCACTGGCCCGGCAGGCCCTGGGGGACACCGACCAAGCCATCGCCATCCTACAACACGCACTGACCCTGGCCGAGCCAGAGGGCTATGCCCGCATCTTTGTGGACGAACCGATAGAAGAACTGCTGCGACAGACGGCATCGCGGGGCATCGTGTCGGGTCACGTGAACAAGCTGCTGGATGCATTTGGAGTACGCGGGCACGGGAGCAAGAGAGAGGTACCCACTCATACCCCCACACTCACAGAACCCCTGACTCCGCGCGAGCGCGAAGTGCTGCAACTCATCGTCTCCGGCGCCTCCAACCCCGAGATTGCGCAAAAGCTGTTCATCACCGTCAACACGGTCAAGCGACACGTCACCAACATCCTCGGCAAGCTCGAGGTGAGCAACCGCACCCAGGCCGCCGTGCGCGCACGGGAGCTGGGCCTGGTCGAGTAGCCGACTTACTACCACCAAATCACCCCCCTGGGTGATGACAATACGACCGATTGCCTGGTACATTGTATGTACCCTGGCAATCGGTTTTGCACATATGGCGCTCGTAACGGGAGCCCCAAAAAGAGGTGAGATGATGCAAGGCAATCGACGGCTGCACCTGGACAAACCGGCGCGGTACCGAATCGAGGTCCAGGGACGGCTGGACGAGAGTTGGTCGTCCAGTTTCGACAACATGGCCATCACGGTCGAGCACGACGGCGATGGTGCGTCCATCACCACCCTCAGCGGCACCGTCGCCGATCAAGTGGCCCTGCACGGCCTGCTGGCCCGCATCAGGGACCTGGGGCTGCCGCTTTTGTCGGTACAACGCATAGAACAGGAATAGAGTGCGGTAAAAGTCAAATCCGAATTCAGGGCTGAAAATGAACCTTAGCAACTGAAACAAAGACGCATCTAGCCAAGCCTGCCCATGTCGATTTTTCGAAAAATGGGGGCTGTAGAAACCTATGACGGCCGAGAAGCTTTGCAATCGACTCCAGGTGACCTGGTCTACTCTGGAGTGAACATAGGCCGGTTGAAGGGTTAGGTTCGACGGTCCTCCTTTGAGCGATAGGGTTCGTCGCGGTGTAGCAGCCCGACGACGAGGCCCACGCTCTTGCGGGCAGTCAAGACCAGGGCCCGCTTGTGATGGTGTTTGGAAGCTTCCTTGTGCTTGCGTGCATAGAACTTGGCGTATTCAGGAATGTGCAGCCGCATCAGGTTGGCAGCTTGGATGATGTAGTAGCGCAAGTAACGATTGCCTGATTTGGCCATGTGGCGGTCTTGAGCCTCAAAGTCGCCAGAGTCGGCGCGGGGCCACCACAGGCCAGCGATCTTGGCCACGGCATCTTCGGCGTCGCGGAGGTTGCGCGGGCGATAGCGTTTGCGCTTCTTGTCCCACTTCTGACCCTGGAGAAAACGTTGGACACCACCAATCTCGGCGCCGAGGCCACTGGAGAAGACAGGGCCGACGCCGGGGATGGAGGCCAGTTGAGCGATGACGGGATAGTTTTCGAGTTCGGCGGCGATCCAGTGGTCGACCTGCTCGAGTTGGGATTCGAGGAAGCGGATGTGATCGAGAGTGAGGTCAAGGATGCGCTGGACAGGTAGAAAAAGGGATTGATCGAGGTGGAAACTCTCTTTGGCTACCCGCTGGAGCTTGCGTGCGTTGTTGAGTGAGTCTGGGAGGTGATTTCCACTGAGCTCGTACAGGCGGGAGGCCAAATCCTCGACCGGCAGATCGGCCAACTCATCCAGGGTGGGTTGTTGGGTCAGAATCAGGCGGCTGGTGACGCCAAACACGTCAGAGAAGGGCTTGATGCAGCGGTAGGAACTGGCCTTGAGGAAGAGGAAGGCGGAGAAGTAGCACTTCTCGCGGGCCAGGTTCTGGACGATGTGAAAGCGCAGGCGGGTGTAGAAGCGTAAGGGCAAGCAGTCTGGCGGTGACCAGGCCGTGTCTGGGCGACGAGTGCGGGTGCGTTCGGCGATGTAGAAGGGGTCTTTCTCGTCGCACTTGTGATCCTCGGCGAAACATTTCTTGAACCACTTGACCCACCGGGGATTGAGCAGGAAGAGGTTCGTATCCCGGAGAGTCAAATCAGGATCAGTCGCGAGCTGCAGGAAGAAAGGCAGCCACAAGTAGCCGGTGGCTTCACCGGAGACGTCGACGCCGTCGAAGGCATATGTATCGAGAGCGTCGATCAAGAGCTGCTTGGCCGAGGAATAGCCCGAACAGGAATTGGCGAAAGAGATGTGAGGTTCGAGCGGCTGACCATCAGGAAAGAGCAGGCAGAAGTCAGCTTTCTTTTGACTGAAGTCGATACCCACTTGCAAACGATTCATGAGATAGCTCCTTTTCAAGTTAAGCGTGCATCCAGCGGTCCAATCGGGTGCCCCGGTGCTCTCTGGAGCGGCATCCTTGCTGCCAATCAGCCCTCATGCTCCGTCGAGGAGATCTGCGGTCTGCTACTCCGCAGCTCGACGGAGGTAGGGGCATCGTGCGATGTCAGACGTTAGTCCCCAGCGAGACCGGGAGGCAAACTAATCAAGACGTGACCTGTACCTGGTCAGTACCGGTCCGGCAAGGAGGAACAGCCTTGCCCGGTCAGCCCGCAGTCCGGCCCATGCCGAACTGGGGATTATTGTCGCCGGAGCACCCGATTCCCGCAAGCACGCTGTCAGGTTGTTAATGTTCAATAGATTGTGAGAGGTATTTTATACAAGGAGGA
>CAZKDJ010000178.1:0-8460 GCA_964551295.1 uncultured Anaerolineales bacterium
TCTTCACCTCGGCCACGGACAGCGGGCCGAATCAGTGGCCAGGGCTGGTGTTCGACGGGGGCACGGGCCATCTGCGGCACGCCACCGTGCGTTACGGGGGGAATTCGGACGGCATCGTGTACAGCAACGTCAGCGTGCGCGACGTGGATACGGGCGAGGTGCGCATAGAGAGCAGCCAGGTGTTGAGCGGGTCATACAACAGCACGGACTATGGGCTGTACGTCCTCGACAGCCACGTGGTGATCAGCGACACACTCTTCGGCGGGAACGGGAACGTCAGCGGCGACTATGCCCTGTACGCCGGCGGGAGTAGCACGGTGATCACGGCGACGGGGTGCACGTTCCAGGGGAACGCGGGATGGGCCGCGCGGGTGGAGGCGGACGACGTCCACCGGGTGACGGGGGGCACGTTCGTCGGCAACGGGAGGGACCGGGTGCTGGTAGCCGGCGGGTCGGTGGCGGACGGGGCGATTCTGACGCCCCAGGCCGGGCTGGATGGGTACGAGCTGGACGACGACGTGAGTGTCCCGGCGGCGGCGACCCTGACGGTGGAGCCGGGCGTGGTGGTGATGGGCGAGAGCGGCGCCGCGCTGGAGGTTCTGGGGCACCTGGAGGCGGTGGGCACGCCGGCCCAGCCAATCCTCTTCACCTCGGCCACGGACAGCGGGCCGAATCAGTGGCCAGGGCTGGTGTTCGATGGGGGTATAGGAGAGTTGGAGCATGCTACTATCAGGTACGCCAGGACCGGTGTGACGGTAAGCGGTGGGCAGGTCACTCTGCACTATGCATCTACCACGAAGAATGATCGGCACGGGATTTATCTCTCCGGAGCCAGCACCGTATTCACGGCCACGGGTTGTGCAATCAGCGATAACGGCAGCGGTTACTATGGTCTGCTTAACGAGACCGGCACGACGGTGGACGCTCGCTATAATGGCTGGGGCCACGTCTCTGGACCCTATCATCCCACCCTTAATCCCGATGGCCTGGGCGACCGCGTGAGCGACGACGTGCTTTTTGAGCCGTGGCTGGAGCAGGTCGTGACTATCGCGCCTGAAAGCCTGCGCGACGGAGTGACAACGGTAAAGGGCAAGGCTACTTTTGGTGCTGACATCGAGATTTGGGATCGTACGGAAGGCGTGCTCCTCGGCACAGGCACCGCTGAGTATGATGATAGCTTCTCTGTCACTGTGAACCCTGCACTGATCTATGGCCACACGATCGTGCCAGTGGCCGATGGGTTGCCGGGCCTCGAATACTTGGTGGGGCGCGCGGTCACGATCAACGCGCCGCCTGCGCCGCTCACGGGAACGGTGCGTTTCGAGGGCCTGGCACCAGCCCTGTCGACGGTCGAGCTCTATGTAGACAATGGCGCTACGCCAGTCGTGACCGCTACAGTCGATGCGGACGATCTCTGGAGTGCGGTTGTTACCATGGGATGTGGGGACCACACGGTCACGGCCAGGGCTATGGAAGCGAACAAGATGTCGGACCCGATTAAGGTCCACGTCATTGCGCCGCAGGTCGTTGGGCGCACGCCATCGTTCAAAGTGATCGGGATATTTGAGTCGATCCGGTTCTCCTTCAGTCACCCAATGGACGAGTCGAGTTTCTCCCCCGGCGAGGATGTCACAGTTTTCAACGGTCCGACAGGACCACTGACGGTGACCGGTTACAGCTGGATCGATGCACATACGTTGGAGGTGACGTTCGATCCGCAATCCGCGCAAGGACTTTACGAGATCGCCATCGGCCCGCAGATTGCTTGCCGGGCAGGCAGTGACATGGATCAGGATGGTGATTGCGTGCTCGGCAAGGACCCAGACGACCGATATGAGGCCACGTTCCTGTTGTCATCGTCTGGCACGATCAACGAGGACACGACGCTATGCCTGACTACACAGCCATACGTCCTGGACGGGTCTCTGACCGTGGCCAACGGTGCCACACTGACGATTGAGGCAGGCGTTATCGTAAAATTCTCAGAGTCCGCCGCGTTAAATGTTCAAGGGACTCTGGATGTTCGTGGCACCCCCGCTCAGCCCGTCATCCTGACCTCCTGGCGTGATGATACCGCCGGAGGCGACACGAACGGCGACGGAGATGCCAGCAGTCCTGCTGCAGGCGACTGGCAGGGAGTGCATTTTAGCGCGGCGACAGCGAGGGGTACGTTGTCTGGCGTGGAGATCCGGTATGCTGACAAAGCCGTGCACGGTAGTAAATCTCAGGCCAGCGTTGAGCTACACAACGCCGTCCTGCGCAACGGCGGATTTGGCGTCTACGTGTACACGCCCTACGTCGAGATCGAGGCCGAGAACTGCCTGATCGTCGACAACGCCTACCCAGGCATATTTATGCGGGCCGATTCGCGCGGGGTGTTTCGCAACTGCACCGTCGTCGGGAATGGGTTCGAGGGCTCTGGTCATCAGAGCAGCGGTGTTCACCTGGGCGGGGCGAACCTGACGCTGGATAGCGTCATCCTTGCCTTTAACGCGAACGGCTTGCATCACAGTGGAGACCCCCCGGCGCTGACCATTCGCAACAGCGATTTTTACAATCCCGACGGCCAGGAGATCATCTGGGATGGCGACCCGGGTGAGCCGCAGCTCGACCAGGACGGCAACACCACGGCCAATCCGCACTTCGTCGACCAGGTCGCCGGCAACTATGATCTCGACGCTGCCTCGCCTGCGATAGACGCCGGGCGGGGGATTCATGCGCCCAACGAGGACATCCTCGGCCGCTCCCGCTAC
Organism: uncultured Anaerolineales bacterium; assembly: GCA_964551295.1. Classification (GTDB taxonomy): domain Bacteria; phylum Chloroflexota; class Anaerolineae; order B4-G1; family B4-G1; genus JAFGED01. Next base: position 2,754 of record CAZKDJ010000178.1, read on the forward strand.
GACGATACCGGCATGCCGAACGCGGGGTCGGGTTTCCCGGCCTACGTAGACATGGGGGCCTACGAGCGCCATGGGAGCACGGAGGGGGTAGACCTACAGGCCACGCGCGTCGCCGATCCTGCCCCGGAGTTTGTCGATGCGGGGGATTCCTTCGAGGTCGAATGGAGGGTGACGAATGCCGGCTTGCTGGACTGCGCCGGGCAGTGGCAGGACGTGGCGTACCTATCTACCGACCCATATCCCAGCAGCGACGACCATGTGCTGGCGACGCGCACGTACAGTGGCACGCTTGCCCCCGGCGATAGCTACGTGCAGACGCTGACGGCCACGGCGCCAGGTGAATCTGGGCCGCGGTATGTCCTCGTGCGGAGCAACGCCGATCACGCGGTATCCGAGGCGGTGGAGGGCAACAACGTCGGCGTAGCCTCGCGCGCCTTGGGCATTGATGTTCCTCTTCTCGAACTTGACGCGCCACAGGCTGGGGCAGTGAGCAAGGGTGGGTGGTCATACTATCGATTCGAGGGTTCTCTGGGGCGTACCGTACGATTCGACCTGGATACCGAGGTGTCCAGCGGGTCCGTGGGGCTGTACGTCCGCCGGGGCCTTCCACCAACGCTCAGCTCGTACGACGCTGCCGGGGATGGACGTGGCCAACCAGACCAGACGGCCAGGCTGGCGCCTTTGAATGGCACCTACTACGTAGGTGTATACGGGCTGCGTCTTCCCGGTGGGGCGACGAATCACACCCTCAGCGCGACGCTCACCGAGCTGGACGTCGTGTCCATCTCGCCGGCTCAGGTCGGCAATGCGGGCCAGGCCACGTTCAGGATCGTTGGCGACAGCTTTGACGCGGATTCACAGGTTCAGCTCGTGGCCCCCAACGGCGCGACCATCGAGGGCGAAGCGTGGTACCAGGATTCGAGCACACTGTTTACTACCTTCGACCTGGCCGGTGCTGCTGCAGCTCCCGGGCTCTACGATGTGGTGGTCACCCGCTCCGATTCGACCTCTGCCACCAAGTTCGATGTCATCACGGTCGAGGCGGGTGGAGTGGCCGTATTCGAGGCCTCTCTGGATGTCCCCGGCGTGGCGCGGCCCGGGCGGGTGATCGAGGTGCGCGTTGAGTATGCCAATACGGGCAATATCGATCTGCCCAGCCCGCTGCTCACCATCGCCAGTCGGGAGAGTGCAGGCTGGCTGCTCGACGACGCTGCGTCGCTGGACGGCGGTGGATGGGTCACAGGAGACGCCGTGAGTCTATTGGCGTTGAGCTCGGATGGCCCGGCGGCCGTGCTCCGGCCGGGACAGTCGGAATCTGTTACGATCAGGGTGCGGACGCCGTTCAGCCCCGGCGCTATGCCGTTCACGCTGTACGCGTTTGGAATCCCTGGAGGCTCGGGGCTCGACGACCCGATCGATTGGGAACAGATAGGGCAGGATCTTCGTCCGATTGATATGCCGGCCACCGCGTGGCTCCCCATCTTTGAACGGCTCAAGGCTCAGGTCGGCAGCACCTGGGGCGGTTATCTCTCCGCGCTGCGCGACAACGCGGACCACCTGGCCGGGCTGGGACAGAGGGTTCACGATTCAGCCAAGCTCTTTGCCTTCGAGTTCGTCCAGGCTGCCCAGATGGGAGGCCCCCTATCTCTTGCCTCTGCCGAGGATGCCGTTTGTCCGGCCCCTGGCCTCTCCCTGGTCTTTGAGCGTTCCTTTTTGCCCAGCCCATCCTACAGAGTGCGGGAGGGCACTCTTGGTCGGGGTTGGACGCACTCCTACGAGATCACCCTGCATCAGCGCTCCGACGGCGCCGTCGTCGTCAATGGGGCAGAGGGCTTTGACCGGATCTTTGAACCTGATGGAAGCGGTGGATATATTGCTTCTCCAGGTGACCATGCTACCCTTACGGCGGAAGCCAGCGGCGGGTTCCTTTTGAAGGAGAAGCACGGCCTGACCATCCACTTCCGGCCCGATGGTCTCTTCGATACCATCGAGGAACCGAATGGCAACCGGGTGACGGCGACCTATGATGCGGGCGGCAGGTTGACCCGTGTGCTTCATTCCAATGGGGACGCGTTCACCTTCTCCTACGATGCGAACGGCCGCCTGGCGACGCTTACCGACCATGCCGGCCACACGACCACCTATGCCTACGACACATCGGGCGAGCATCTCCTCTCGGTCACTCGTCCCGATGGCAAGGCGACGGCCTACACGTATGCGAGCGACCCGGGCGCGCTCAGGGGCCACTGTCTGACCTCGATAGCGGCCCCCGGCGCTCCGGTGGTCTACTTTGAGTACGACGGGCTCGGTCGTCTCGTCGAGCAGTCCCTGGCGGAAGGCGCAGAGACGGTGCAATTCTCCTACGACACTGCCGGAAAGATGTCCATCACCGACGCGTTGGGCAACACGACGACCCTGTGGATCGACGGCCGTGGCAGAGTGGTGCGTATGGAGAACCCCCTTGGAGCGGCGATCGATATGGCCTACGACGCGGACTGGAACCTCGTCACCATCACGGGCCCTACCGGTATTTCATCGGGCTTTGCCTACGACAACCTGGGCAATCTCACTGCCGCGCGGGACCCGATGCGCCACGTCACCACATTTGGATACAGTGGTGCATACAGCAACTTCCTGTGGGTGACGGATGCCCGTGGCAACACGACACACTACGACTATGACGCCGCTGGGAACCTGACCGGCATTACCTATGCCGACGGAACCAGCGAGTATTACGATTACGATGGCTTGGGCAACGCCAGTGGTTGGACGAACCGGCGGGGGGATGCGATCACTTATGCGTACAACGATCGTGGTCAAGTGATCCGAAAGACGTACCTCGATGGCACCACTCATACCTGCTCCTACGATGATGCGGGCCGCCTCATCGCTGCCGCCGATGACAGCGGCACAACCGCGCTGGAATACGACCTTGACAACGATTGGCTGACCAGGATTACCTACCCTGAAGGCCGGTACCTGGCGTTCAGCTACAACGACGCTGGCCAACGGGTGCAGATGATCGATCAAGATGGCTTCACCGTGGATTATGAGTACGATGCGTCCGGCCGGCTATCCCGCCTGGTGGGAGCGGATGGTAGCGTGGTCATCACCTACACGTACAACCTCGCCGGTCAACTGGTCCGCGAGGACAAGGGCAACGGCACGTACACCACCTACGAGTACGACGCTGCCGGGCAGATATTGCACCTGGTGAACCACGCCCCGGATGGCGGTGTGCAGTCCCGCTTCGACTATACCTACGACGAACTCGGCAGGCGGACGGGTATGGTTACTCTCGATGGTGCCTGGACCTACACCTACGACGACAGTGGCCAATTGGTGCACGCCGTCTTTGACTCGACCGATCCCGCGGTGGATGACCAGGATCTGACCTACGTGTACGACGCCGCCGGCAACCGCGTGCGCACCGTCTTCAATGGTGTGACCACCGAGTACACGACCAACGATATGAACCAGTACACCCAGGTGGGGGACGTCGCCTACATCTACGATGCCGACGGCAATATGACGTCAGAGACGGACGGCGGCGAAACGACGACCTACGAGTACGATTACGGCAATCGCCTGATCGGCGCGACCTTGCCCACCAGCGGCACCTGGGCGTACACGTACGATGTCCTGGGAAACCGGGTTGGCACAGAACACGATGGTCTCGTGAACCAATACCTCAATGATCCCACCGGCCTGGTGGACGTGGTCGCCGAATACGACGGTGGTGGGGCATTGGTGGCACAGTACGTACACGGGCTGGGGCTTGCCGCGCGTGTCGATGCCGCGGGCAGCCCGGCCTACTACGCCTTCGACGCCACCGGCAACACACGCCAAGTGTCGGATGGTATGGGTGCCGTGGTCAATGTCTACGACTATACGCCGTTTGGTATCCCTCTTCAGGTAGATGAGGGCATCCCTAACTCCTTCCGATACGTGGGTCGGTTTGGTGTGATGGATGAGGGGAATGGGTTGAGTTACATGAGAGCGCGGTACTATCACTCGGCGTCCGGACGTTTCACGGGTTTAGACCCTGTTCGCTTTGTGGGGGGAGATCTCAATCTCTACACATACGCTTCCAACATGCCTACAAGTTTTGTTGATCCATTAGGGCTCTCCTTCATAAGAATGTATGGGCCTACAATCCTTAAGTTGGGCGGGGTATTTGCTGGTGCAGCTGCTCTCGCTGTTTCGGGTCCAGCTGGCTGGGCTTTGGCGATTGGTGCAGCACTTATGGGGGGGGGAGGTGAGGTTTGGGACGCGTGGGAGATTGCCCATAGTTTGGCACCTATTGTTAAAAAGCCAAATCCATGGCATAAGCCCCGGGATATGACATTAGAAGAGTATCTGATGGACTACGGCGGACTAGAGGAAGAGGATCTAGCCTACATCGGTATCTACACCTCGCGCACCCCCGAGGACAAGTTCGGTCCCGGCGGCTACGACGCACCGGGCACCCCGGAGGGCGGCGAGGTGCGTTACGTCACGGGGGAGCAGGCGTTCCACTACCGGGTCGAGTTCTGGAACAAGGAGGACGCCCCGGTTCCCACGCAGGACGCCATCGTCGAAGACGTGCTGGATCCAAACGTCTATGACCTAAGCACCTTTGAGTTCACGCGCATTGGGTTCCTCAAGTGGGATCGGCCTCTGCCTGGAGGGCAGGCCATCGACATGCGCATAGATATGCGGCCGGAGATGAACCTGGCCGTGGACGTCACAGCGACTTTCGATCTGGAGACGGGCGAGATCCTTTGGTGGTTCCACTGTGTGGATCCCCTGACGGGCGATTACCCCGCGGACCCAATGGCCGGCTTCCTGCCGCCTTATAACCCCGATACAGGCTTCGAGGTCGGCTGGGTCGAGTTCCGTCGAGCCCAAGGCAGGCTTGCCCAGCGGCACACAGATCGCCAACCAGGCCTTTGTCGAGTTCGATTTTGCCGGTGACCTGTACGATCATCCGGCACCCAAGGAGGGGCCGTGGATCAACACGATCGATGTCGGACTGCCGGAAAGTCAGGTAGATGCGCTCCCGGCCACCACATCCAGATCCGACTTTCGGGTGTCGTGGACTGGGGCAGATGACGCGGGTGGCTCGGGGATCGCCAGTTACGATATCTATGTGTCCATCGATGGCGGCGAGTACGTGGTTTGGCTGGAGGACACGACGGAGACCTCGGCGACGTTCTATGGCGACTTTGGGCATACGTATGCCTTCTACAGCGTGGCGAGGGATAACGTCGGCTACGAGGAAGCGGTCCCTGCGACGCCCGACACACAGACCGAGGTGATGTATGAGGTCTTTTTGCCGCTGGTCGTTCGTGGGTCCCCGTAGTCGCTATCTGGACCGAGTTTGACTTCGGGTTACGAGTAATACGCAGCAAGCAAAGCGGGCGCATAGCGCTCGCTTATGCTTGCAGGACGGAAAGAGGGCAGCACATTGGTGCCGGTTTAAGTTAAGAGATGGCATAGCCCTCTCACACCACGGTAGATTAGGGCGGTGGGTGATGGGCAGTATTTACGACTGGTCTGTCCCGACGATCCAGCATCCCAGCAGACCACCTACAGCGCCCAGCCCGGCGCCGATCGCTATGTCCATCACAGCGCAGAGGCACCCACAAAAAGAGAGAACGGCCGACGGAAGATGTATGGTCATTCGAAATCATCGTGGGGGAAAGCGAATGACCGTACAGAGCGT
>CAZKDJ010000179.1:0-8445 GCA_964551295.1 uncultured Anaerolineales bacterium
CACGCCGCTGGCCGACGTGATGACCGCCGCCGACGCCGTGGCCGAGGGCGACCTGGGCGTGCGGGTTGAGGTGCCCCAGCACAGCTCCGGCGAGTTCGAGCGGCTGGCCAAATCCTTCAACCGCATGGTCAGCGAGTTGCAACGATCCGACCAGCAGCGCCGCAACCTGACCGCCGACGTAGCCCACGAGCTGCGCACGCCGTTGCACATCATCCAGGGCAACCTGGAGGGCGTGCTCGACGGCGTCTACGAACCGACGGACGAGCACATCCAGGCCACGCTGGAGGAGACGCAGCAGCTATCGCGGCTGGTGGAGGACCTGCGCACGCTCTCGCTGGCGGAGGCGGGCCAGTTGCCGTTGGTGTGGGAGCCGGTGGACGTGGCCGAACTGCTGACCGACGCGCACACCAGCTTCAGCGGCCAGGCCGAGGCGGCGGGTATCGACCTGCGCGTCGAGGTCGAAGGCGACCTGCCCAATATCACCGGCGACGTAGGGCGTCTGGATCAGGTATTGGGCAATCTGATCGCCAACGCCATCCGGCACACGCCGGCACGCGGAAGCATCACACTGAGGGCGGAGCCTATCAAAGACGGCGTCCGCATCCGCGTGCACGACACGGGCGAGGGTATCCCCGCTGACGATCTACCGTACGTCTTTGACCGCTTTTGGAAAGGGGACCGATCCCGTGCCCGTACCAGTGGGGCCGGCAGCGGCCTGGGTCTGGCTATCGCCCGCCAGTTGGTCAACGCCCACGGCGGCACCATCTACGTCGAAAGCGAGATTGGGCAGGGGACGACGTTCACCGTCGATCTGCCGTCGAGGGAGGGAGTGTCCGCTCCCTCCCCCCGTGGCCGGGGAGGTTAGGTGGGGGGGGCGGCGCCGTTTATTTTCGAGACAGCCTGCTCCAAGCACGGACAAACCGCACGATCCTCTGACGAATGGCGAAAAGGGCGAGTGATGGTATAATGAGCGCGGGCGTTGAGGTCACGCACACAGGTTCTAGCCGTTGAAGCGCTGCATCACCTGTAGGCTGCCCTAGAGTGATCGAAACACGATCTGGGCCGGCCAGACCACCAGGCCCCACCGCCATGGTGGGGTTTTTCTATGCCGCCGTCGAGCAAGTGTGTGGCGCGGTTCGTAGAGGAGTGAGATGCAGGCTAAAGAAACCGATCGCAAACGGGCGCTAGGAATCGTCGGCAGCCCGCGCCACGGCGGGAACACCGAGATCCTGGTAGACGAGGTATTGCGCGGAGCGGAGGAGGCCGGCGCACACGCCGAGCGGGTCTTGTTGAGCAAACTGGACGTCGCTCCCTGCCAGGCGTGCGACCACTGTTTGAGCACCGGCGAGTGTGCACAGAGGGACGACATGCCAACGCTGCTGGAACAAATGCAGCGCAGTCAGATTTGGGTGCTGGGCACGCCGGTCTATTGGTCGGGGCCAACCGCGCAGTTCAAGGCATTCCTGGATCGATGGTACAGCGCCAGGCAGATCGAGTTCGAGGAACCGCACGCGATCCTCGTCATACCGATGGGGGAGCCGGACATCCGCTACGCGGACTGCACCGTGCAGACGGTCAAAACGGCCCTCGCTTACCTCAAGGTAGAGCTGTTTGCCACCATCCTGGCCCCCAACGTGTGGGATTTGGGCGAGGTGTACGCACACCCCGACGTGATAGAGGCAGCCTATCGCGCGGGGCAGGAAGCGGTGACGGGCAGACTCCCACAAGCAGGCCCGTCTGCGCCGCAACCCGCTGTGGCAGAGGAGGCCACGGTGTGGATGGAAGACCTATCCAAGATGACGGGCCCGCGCCTGGTCGTCACAGGCGCGCCGATACCCCTTCCCAAGGACAACGTGCTGATCGGTCGGGCCAAGCCGGGAGTGACCCCGGTACCCGACGTGGATCTAGTGCCGCACGGCGGCGATCAGATGGGCGTCTCGCGCCAACACGCGCGCATGCTGCGTGGCTCCGGTGGTTGGATGCTGGAGGATCTGAACAGCACCAACGGCACGTTCCTCAACGGCAAGCTGGTTCCGCCCGACCAGCAGGTTCGCGTCCGCACCGGCGACATCGTCCGCTTTGGCACGCTGACGCTGATATTCTACGAGTGATTGCGCCACGAGGAGGACGCCCAACATGAAACTGGCAAGCGTGATCCTAGCGGCAGGCCAGGGCACCCGCATGAAATCTGATCTACAAAAGGTACTCCATCCGCTGATGGGCCAGCCCCTGGTCACCTACGCAGTGCAGACGATGCAGACGCTGACGGACACGCAGCCGGTGCTCGTCGTGGGGCGCGCGGCCGATGCAGTGCAAGCGACCGTGGACCGGGGCGCCGTCTTTGTCGAGCAGACCGAGCAAAAGGGCACCGGCCACGCCGTGCTCCAGGCGCGGGACGTACTCCGGGGTCAAAGCGACCTGGTGCTGGTGACCTACGCCGACATGCCACTGCTTACTATAGAGACGCTGCACCGGCTGGTGGAGCGGCAGCGGCAAAACGCCGGACCGCTGGCGATCCTCACGCTGGTGACGGACACCCCACGCGGCTTTGGGCGCGTCGTGCGCGATGGGGGCGGCGGTGTGCTCAAGATCGTCGAAGAGGCGGTGGCCACGCCGGAGGAGCTGGCGATCCGCGAGCTCAACGCCGGTGCCTACTGCTTTGACGCCCCGTGGCTGTGGGCGCACGTCGACCGGATCCCCCTCAGCCTGCCCAAGGAAGAGTACTATTTGACCGACCTGGTTGGGATCGCGGTGGGCGAAGGCCAGCGGGTCGAGGCGGTGATCACCGAGGACGAGACCGAGGTTCTGGGCATCAACACCCGCGTCCATCTGGCAGAGGCGGAGCGGGCGCTGCGCCTGCGCATCAACCGGCGCTGGATGCTGGCCGGCGTGACCATCGTCGATCCCGAAACAACCACCATCGAGCCCGGCGTGACCATCGGGCGGGATACGACCGTTTATCCAAACACCCACCTACGCGGGGGGACGACGATCGGCGCGCACTGCACCATCGGTCCCAACACCATCGTCGATGACTGCCAGGTCGGCGACCGCTGTAAGGCGCAGGCCTCCGTGCTGGAAGAGGCAGTGATGGAGGACGACGCTGACATCGGGCCGTTCGGCCATCTGCGCAAGAGCGCGCGGGTGAAAAAGAGTCTCGGGACAAAGGATCAAGGCGGCGAGGAGACAGAGGAATGAAGAAATGGTCACGCGAAAAGTTGGTGAAAAGGGCCATCGAGGCACGCGAGAACGCCTACGCGCCCTACTCTAGCTACAAGGTAGGCGCGGCGCTGCTGGGAAAGTCGGGCCGCGTCTATACCGGCGGCAACGTGGAGAACGCCGTCTACCCGCTGACGATCTGCGCCGAGCGCGCGGCGGTGGCCCGGGCCGTCTCCGAGGGCGAACGCGAGTTCGTGGCGCTGGCCGTGGCGACCGAGAACGCCGGTCCTCCCTGTGGCTCCTGCCGCCAGGTGCTGCGCGAGTTCGGGGAAGACATCGTCGTGCTGATCGCCGACGTCGAGGGCGGCTATCGCGAGACGACGGTGGCCGATTTGCTGCCCGACAGCTTTAGCAAGAAGGATTTGGAGGAGGTGGAGTGAGTCTTAGCCCGGGACGACCGCATTCGGAAACCAAACAAGGAGACAAAGATGAGCAACGGGAAAAGACTATGGATTATCCTGACCGGTGTGGCTCTGGTAGGCACGCTGCAGTTCGCCTGCGGAGGAGGAACGCCCCCCCCGCCTACAAAGATACCGGCGACCTCTACACCTGCCCCCACATCCACCCCTTCGGCCCAAGATCACTTCGATCAGGGCTTCGTGTATCTCGAACAAGGCCAACTCGATCAGGCCGCCGCCGAGTTCCAGAAAGCCATCGAACTCGACCCGCAAAACGCCGCCACCCATCGCAATCTGGGCACCGTGTACGCGAGGCAAGGCAAACTCGAGGAGGCAGTCGCCGTCTACGAGGAGGCAATCAAGATCGCTCCCGATTTTGGTGAGGCCTACGGCGACATGGCAGGCGTCTTGGCCGACCTGGGTAGAATCCCTGAAGCGATCGCCACCGGCGAAAAGGCCATCGAACTGGCCCCCGACTATGCCAGCGCGCACAACAACCTAGGGATTGCCTACAGCAGACAAGGCGATCTGGAAAAGGCCATCGCCGAGTACAAAGAGGCCGCCAGGCTCGATCCCAACGATCCCCAACCACACGCCAACCTGGGGATTGTTTACAAAGACTTGGGCCGGCTCGACGAGGCCGTTACCGAGCTCCAGGAAGCCATCAGGCTTGCACCGGACGATCCTGAGAACTATAACCACCTGGCGATCGCTTACTACATGCAAGGCAAGACTGACGAGACCATCGATGAATTGCTGAAGGTTCTCGCCATCGACCCCGACCATGCCAACGCGCACAAGAACCTGGGAATCGCCTACAGCGACCTGGGGCGGATAGAGGAAGCAATCACCGAGCTTGAAACCTATCTTCAACTCTTCCCCGATGCCCCAGACCAGGCCGTGGTGGAGGAAATGATCACCGAACTCGAGAAGATGGCTGCGTCGCCGCTGGCGGAGTATCGCAACGACGAAGGCGGCTACAACTTGCTCTATCCCAAGAATTTCTACCACGCAGACGAAGATGGATGGTCTGCATTCAGTGAAAGCCAGGAAGCTGTCGATATCGTTTTCGAATACTCGACAGGCGAGGCGATCGAGCAGGCCCCAGTGATCATGATCGACGCCATGTCCTTGGAGGACACGCTTGACGATTACGATCTGACCGAGGATGCTGGCCCGACAGAGATCTTGCTGGCGCTGGCCGAGGAGATCGACGCAGAGGTTGGCACACCGCAAGCCGGGACGATAGATGACTACCCGGCCTCTATCGCCGGAATCTCTGGCGACATGGACGGCACTTCCTTCGAAGGTGCTTTGGCTATCGTCATCGTGGACGATAGGGTCATCGGCGTCTTTGGCCTGGCATTGCCGGACCAATGGGATGCCTTCTTCCCCATCTATCTGGATATGGCCAACAGCCTTTCTTTCTTCGAACCGTAGCAGCAAACGAGGACGGCACACACGAACGGCCCACTGCACAGCCCTGCGGTGGGCCGTTTCTCTACCGCCCACTCCCCGTACAGAAAGCGTAGGGCGTCCGTCCAGCCAAATGTAGCCAGGTACACTACAATAGCCAGCGTGGAGAAACGGAGATCTCGCTGGTTCAGATCGGTCGTGACCGCGCCGGTGCTTCTATACGCCGCACTGGTGATCGGCTGGGCCGTCGCCCACCGGGTCGTCGGCGATGGCTTTTGGCTGCTGGCGCTGGTCAACGCCTTCGCTGTCTACATCTTTGCGCCCTTGCCGCTGGCGGCGTTCCTGGCTTTGTTGTCCCGACGGCGCGCGGCGTGGATTTCGCTCGCTATCGCGGCGCTGCTGCTAGCGGGCTTTTTCGGTGGCGAGTTCACGCCCCCGCCACCGACCGTGTACGCCGGGGACGAGGCCGCCACGCTGACCGCTATGACGTACAACGTGCTCTACACCGTGGACGACGCCGCCCCCGTGGCCGCCAGCGTAGCACAGGCCAATCCGGACGTGATCGCCTTCCAGGAGCTGCCCCACCCCCGGGCGCAGGCGCTGGCGCAGAAGATCGGCGAGCGCTACCCCTACCGCACCCCCGTCGTCGCCGACCGCTGCTACGTCCAGGTCGCCATCTGGAGCCGCTATCCGATCCTGAGGATCGAGGACGTCGATCCCGACGTGTTCTGCCGCCTGCGCTCGGTGGTGATCGATTTCGAGGGGCAGCCAGTGCGCGTGATAGGCGTGCACGCTTGGCCCTACACGGGCCTTGATCGTGAGAGCGTGGAGCAGGGCTTTCGCTGGCGACAGGAGCAGATCGATCTGATACTAGACACGGTCGCAGGGCAGCCAGAGCCGCTGGTGCTGCTGGGCGATCTGAACTCGGCACCGATGAGCGAGGTCTATGGGACACTCTCGACCCGCCTCACGGACGCCTTCACCGAGGCGGGCTGGGGATTGGGGCATACCTGGCCCGCGGAGGGTGGACATTGGTACCGCGTCCCCTACCCCGCTCGCCTGGTGCGCATCGACTATGTCTTTCACTCCGCCGAGTGGCGCGCCGAGGAATCTTGGGTCGGCACGTGGGACGGCGCTTCTGACCATCTCCCCGTCGTGGCCCGGCTGCGGCTGGCGTCGAGCGAGTGACGAGGTGCTGCAGCTGCCCCCTCAATATCCCCCAAGAGGGGGAGGGCCGGGGTGGGGGCAGTCTTTTTCCCCCTTCTCTGTGCTCTCCGCGCCTCCGTGGTGAGATACGACCTTCCAGGCGATGGACTGTTGACAGTTAGGCCTTTCTCATTTAGAATACGGTCTAATCTTCACCCAGCATCATACTCACATCTGACAACGTTTGGAAAGGGGCGTTTCATGAAGGAATACGAGACCAATCAACTGCGCAACGTCGTCCTACTCGGGCACGGCAGCGCGGGAAAGACGTCGTTGGCAGAGGCCATGCTCTTTGCCGGCGGCGCGATCAATCGCATGGGCGAGGTTGAAAACGGCACGACGGTCGCCGACTTTGACGAGGAGGAGGTGCGCCGTCACATCTCGCTCAACCTGGCCATGGCTCCCATCGAGAGGGCGGGTAACAAGATCAACGTGTTGGACACCCCCGGCTATACCGATTTCGTCGGCGAGGTCAAGAGCGCTGTTCGGGTGGCCGATCTGGCATTGATCGTGGTGGATGCGGTATCCGGCGTCGAGGTGGGAACAGAGTTGGTGTGGAATTATGCCGACGAGCAGGAATTGCCGCGCATGGTGGTTGTCAACAAAATGAATCGAGAAAACGCCAACCTGGACCGCGCACTGAGCGCGCTGCGAGAGACCTTTGACGTGAATTTTGTCCCCCTCCACCTGCCCATCGGCGCCGAGGGTGACTTTGCGGGCGTGGTGGACCTGGTCAAGATGCAGGCCGTGACAGGCACCGAAGGCAAGACGGGCGACATCCCGGCCAATTTGGCCGATCAAGTGGAAGAGGCGCGCCTACAGGTGGTCGAAGCCGCCGCCGAGGCGGACGACGATTTGATCGTCAAGTATCTCGAGGGGGAAAAGCTCACCGACGAGGAGATTCAGCAGGGGCTGCGGGCTGCGGTTCTCAACGGCACGGCGGTCCCCGTCCTGGTGATGGCGGCGACGGCGAACCTGGGCACGAACGCGCTTCTGGATGCGCTGATCGCATACGCGCCGCCTCCGGCGGATCGGGGGCCGGTTACGGCCGAGGGAGCCAGCGGCGAGGAGCAAATCGAGCCCAATGAGCTGGCGCCATTGGCGGCGCTGGCCTTCAAGACGACGGCGGACCCCTTCGTAGGCAAGCTGACGTATTTCCGCGTCTATGGCAGCATGCTGGAATCGGACAGCCGCGTGTACAACAGTCGGGCGAGGGAAGAGGAACGGACGGGGCAGGTGTACGTGATGCGCGGCAAGGAGCAGATCGCGGTGCCGCGCCTGCGCGCCGGCGACATCGGCGCAGTAGCCAAGCTGACGCACACCCTGACCGGCGACACGCTGTGCGACAAGGGCCATCCGGTGAGCCTGCCCGGACCCGTTTTCCCGTCGCCGCTCTTCGCCGTGGCCGTCCAGCCCACGAGCAAGGCCGATCAGGCCAAGCTGGGCCCCACACTGACGCGCGTGTGCGAGGAGGACCCCACGCTGCACTGGCGTCAGGAGCCCAGCACTAAACAGACGATCCTGGAGGGCATGGGCGAGGCCCACGTGGACATCGCGCTGAAGCGCATGGAGAACCGGTTCGACGTGGGGACCGAGACCACGATTCCCAAGGTGCCCTACCGCGAGACGATCACCAAGACCTACAGCGACCAGTACCGCCACAAGAAGCAGACAGGCGGCGCGGGTCAGTTCGCCGAGGTGCACATGCGGCTGGAGCCGCAGCCCCGCGACACCGGCTACGAGTTCGAGTGGAAGGTCTTTGGCGGCGCCATCTCCCGCTCCTTCGAAAGCTCCATCCAAAAGGGCATCAAGCAGGTGATGGAGCAGGGCGTCATCGCCGGCTATCCGGTGGTGGACATCAAGGCGGTGGTCTATGATGGCAAGGAGCACCCGGTGGACTCGAAGGACATTGCCTTCCAGATCGCCGGGCGCGAGGTGTTCAAGCTGGTCTTTAGGGGCGCCGGGCCGGTCTTGCAGGAACCTATCTACAAGGCGGTCATCACCGTCCCAGAGGAGTACACGGGCGACATCATCGGCGACCTGAACACCAAGCGCGCGCGGGTGCTGGGGATGGAGCAGAGCGGCAACAAGAGCATCATCACGGCCATAGTACCGCTGGCAGAGATGCAGCGGTACGCCACCGACCTGCGCAGCCTGACCCAGGGGCGCGGTGTCTTTTCAATGGAGCTGGAGCACTATGAAGAGG
>CAZKDJ010000180.1:0-8406 GCA_964551295.1 uncultured Anaerolineales bacterium
CCTCCTTCCTCCACTATTGACAAGATACTGAGTCAAGGCGAAGCGGTGCACGGATGGAACAAAAAAGACCACCCAGTCTCCGCAAGTCTGGGCAGTCCTCTATATTGCTTACGGCCAAAACCTACTTCGTCTTACAGATTATATTGTACCATACTTGAAAAAAACAGCAAGCGCGCTGGAAAAGGGGCATTCGAAGCAATAGCAAAGCACTCTATGCTTGCTGGTAGCCTTTCCAAGCGACTTAACCTGCGTCAACCCCAAGCGAATGCCCTGCTTTCGCTCTAGCGATTCGATTTGACCCAGGAGGCGGCTTGGATTGATGATTTGCTTCGAAATCCCAAAAGGGATGCAGCCAGGTCACGTTGACCTTTAGAGCGATAGGCATATAATCGCGGAAAATATCCGACGGAAAATATCCGGCGGAAATGTCCACGACGAGATTGCGGGAGCACGCGATGAGCAAATGCGCCTATACGAAATCAGCCCGGTGGTATGACGTCCTCATCGAGCCGCTGATCGGAACGCTCAGGACAACGGGCCTGGCGATGTTCCCACCCCGCGCGGGCCTGTCCGTACTCGACATCGGCTGCGGTACAGGCTCGCATCTGAGCCTGTACCAAAAGTCCGGATGCAGGACGTTCGGGATCGACCTGTCGCCTGCCATGTTGACCGTCGCGCGACAGAAACTCAGCGCGACGGTCCCAGCCGCGCTCGCCCAGGGCGACGCCTCGCGAATGCCTTTCCCGGACGACACCTTCGACCTGGTGACAGCGACGCTCGCGTTCCACGAGATGCCTGCCGCACTTCGAGCGCCGGTGGTGGATGAGGCCCAGCGCGTCGTGAAAAGGGACGGCCGCTTTCTCGTCACCGACTATCATCCCGGACCGATTCGCTTTCCCGAGGGCTGGTTCACCAAGGCCCTCATCACCGTCATCGAATCGCTGGCCAGCGCGGACCACTCGCGGAACTATCGCGACTTTATGGCCCACGGAGGCCTGGCGCCGTTGATCGCCAAGAACAGCCTGCTGGTCGACGCGCAAAAGATCGTCGGCGGGGGCACCATCGGATTGTACCTGTTGCGCCAAAGCTAGAATCATGAAGATCGCATGCATCGGTGACAGCCTAACCCAGGGAATACCCGGCGCCTCCTACTTTGACCTCCTGCGCGAGAGCCTGCCGCAGCACCGGTGGATCAACCTGGGCAAGGGGAACGACACCATCGTCAGCCTGTACCGCAGGCTGGCGCAGACGTCGTTCGACGACGCGCCCTTCGACCTGGCCTTCCTGTGGGTGGGCGTGAACGACGTGAGCCAGGAGAGCGCATGGTGGTTTCGACTCGCCAACACCCTGCGCAGACAGCCCCGCTCCCAAAGCCTCACCGAGTTCCGGGCGTGTTACCAAAAGACCCTCGACATCCTGGTCCGCCGCGCGCGGCGCGTGATCGCCGTTACGCCGCTGCTCAAGGGGGAGGACGTCGATAGCGAGTGGAACCGGCAGATCGACATCCTGGCCCGCACCATCGCAGAGATGACGACTCACTACGAAGCGGTGGCGTACCTCGACCCGCGCCCGGCCTTTTACGCCGAGCTGGCCAATCGACAGACCTCAGACTACTTACAGGAGAGCCCGCTACGCATCGCACTGGATATCCTGGCGCTGTGGAGCGACGCCCGGGTCGACGAGAAGGCCGCCAAACGCGGGCTGCACTCTACCCTCGACGGCGTGCACCTCAACAGCGCCGGGGCCGCCCTGGTCGCGGATATGTTCTCAAAAGCCGTTGTTAAAGAGCAGGCATTACGACACGGCGAATAAAGCAATCCACTCGCTCATTCGCCGACTCGCCGATTCGCTACTCGTACGCTAACGCCTCTCGTACGCTTACCTTGGTGGCCCGCAACGCCGGCCACACGCTCGCCAGCGCCGAGAGCGCGCCCACGATCAGCAGCCAGAGTAGCAGTCCGTCCACCGAATAGGCAAAGTCAAGCGGTATCCGTATCACCGCCTGGCCGACCACGGCGCCGAAGGCATAGGCGCCCGGCAGGCTGACGGGCACGGCCAGCAGCCACGAAAGCACGCCGATGAACACCCCCTCCACGATAAACACGGCCACAACGATCGGCGGCGTGGCACCCAAGGCGCGCATCACGCCGATCTCGCGCGTGCGCTCGACCACGTTGATCGACATGGTGCTCATCAGCCCGATGCTGCCCACCACGGCCAACAGCGTCGCCATCGCCAGCAGGAGATAGATCAGAATGCTGAATGCCGAACGACTCTCCTCCCACTGCTGGCTGGCACTGTAGGAATCAGTGACCTCGACGTTCTGCGCCTCAAGGGCCTGCGTCAGGCCTTCGATTAGGCGCTGCTGGGCTTGGACTCCCTCACCCTCGGATAGCACCTTGACGGTCGTCCCCTTCCCTCGCGTGTGGGTCTCCCACCCCAGGGCCTCCCGAGGGACGAAGCAGACGTCCTGCAGGACGTTGAGGCTGAGGTAGGACCCGACGACGGTCCATTCGGATTCTTCCCCATCGAACTCGAGCGTGATCTCCTGGCCCACCGCTACGCCCTCCTGCTCGACGAGGCGGTTGTTGACCAGGATGGCGCGTCCGTCCTCGGGCCCGAGATTGCGGCCCGTGATGATGCGCGGATTGAACAACGTCGAGCCGGGGGGCACGCCCTGCACAACGATCGCCAGCGATTCCTCGTCGGCCAGCGACAGCGCCGCTGCGCTTTCGTGCCACACCTCGGCGTGGGCCACGCCGGGCACCCCGTGGGCGATCTCGACAAGTCGCGCCGCGCGGTGCGGGTGCTCCAGAGAGAGCGCCACGTCACCCTCGAGCTCAAAGATCACGTGGAACGTGCTGTTGAGGGCGGCCTGGGTGCTCATCACCGTGGTGAACATCGCCCCGCTGAGGACGAGCATGATCAACGTCAGCGCGCCGCGCTTCTTGTTTCGGAACGTGTTGCGCAGGCCCAGCGCGACCGTGCGCGGCAGTCCCCGGACGTGGGAGACGAGTCGGTCCAGGCCGCTCTGGCCGAAGGCGCCCACCAGGCCGTAATCGCCGATGGCCTGCCGTACTGTGATGCGCGCGGCGTTGAGCACCGGGAAAAAGGCCGCTCCCGGCGGCATGGCCAGGGAGATACCGATCTGGATCAGCACCGCCAGGGGATCGAACTGGAAAGCGTCGAGCGTCACGTTGAACATCTCTAGCAGCCAGACAGCCACCAGGTGAGCGCCGACCACGCCCACCGGCACGGCCAGCAGTAAGGCCAGAGCCCCATAGATCAGCGTCATGGCCAGATAGACGCGCACGATGCGCAACAGGGTCGCACCGACGGCCTTCATCACGCCAATCTGCTGGACCTGGCGGGCCAGGATGGCGCTGACGACGTTGACGATCAGAAAGGCGCTCAATCCCAGCGAGAGGCCACCCATCACTCCCAGCACGATCATCACCGCGTCGACCAGCTCTTGCATCGGGTGCACCCCGGGGTCAACGATCTCGTACCCGCTGACGAAAGTTGTCCCCGGACGCCCGGCCACTGCGCGCTCTAGACGGTCCTCGATCCGCTGTGCCGCCTCCTCGGCGGCCCGGCGGCTGAACGCATCCAGACGGACGTACAGTCGGTCAAAGTCCTCACCGTAGCCATAGTCGGCCAGGTTGAGCAAGTCCTCGCGCGTCGTGTAAAACGTGGCCACGCCGCCCCACGCCGGGGAGAGGACGTCGTAATCGTAGACCACGCCTCCCAGCGCAGCGCGCCGCCCGCGCTGCCCCGATTCGATCAGTACGGTCGTTCCGAGATCGGCCCCGAAATGCATCGCCGACAGGCGATCGATGCCCACGACCCGCTCGGACGTGTAGGGCACGCGCCCGCCGGGCCACAGGCCTTTCGACAGATGGAGCAGTTCCATCCGCTGCTGGTCATAGTCCTCGCGAGCGACGAGCTGCCCATCGCGCCAGCCCTGCTGCCCGTCCTCGATCTGGACGGCTTCACCGTCGGCAAACTTCCAGCGGATGGGGACGACGATCTCGCCCTCTGCCGCGTCGACACCGCGCTCGCGCTCGATGGCCTGGACGATGTCGGGGCTGAACGGCCCGCCCTGAAATACGATGTGCGCCGGGACCGCATCGCGATGCACCCGCGTCAACCGGGCGCGCATCACGCCCGAGAGACCGAACACCAGTCCCAGCGCAAAGACGCCCACGGCAGTGGAGAGCACCACCAGCGCGGTGCGCGCCTTGTTGTTCGTTAGGTCGCGCCAGATCTTGTGCCACACGACACCTACTGCGCAAGCTTCTCTTCCAAACATCTCAAAAATAGCATACCACGCCCCCCGCAGCGATTCCTAACCTGCCGCTAACAGCTGGCTATCAATCTCCCCTTTACACACTAGAACAAATGCGCCTCTGGACTATTGCCCACACGACCGCACTCATCACGAACAGTGCCGCCACGTAAGCAAGCCAGTCCCCGAGCACGCCATAGACTGTCTCTACACCCTGAGTGGGCACATCGGCGATCATCACCCGGTTGGGCGTGGTGAAGAAATCCTGGTAGACCAGCACCCGCCCCTGGTGATCGACCGCCATAGATACCCCCTCGTTTACCTGCCGCACCACCGAGAAACCGTTCTCGATCCCCCTCAGCAGGCCAACCTGCGTGTGGAAGGACTTGATCTGCTCCCAGTCAAAGGCCGGGACGAGCATGATGTCCACATCCTGCCGGGCGGCCTGGCGGATGAAGGGGGGAAAGTCCATGTCGAAGCAGATCGCCGTCGAGAGTCTGCCGTAGGGCGTGTCGACTGTGCGCAGGATGCCGTCCGAATTGGTTTGATACCAGCTCTTGGTCTTTTCGTAGGTGTAGGCAACCTCACCGTCGGGCGTGATCATCGCCAGCACGTTATCACCGTATGGCTCACCGTACTTGAGCACCACCATCGCCGGCACAAAATAGACCTTGTGCTCCCGGGCAAAAGCGCACGCCCGTTCCATGAACGATTCCCTTCGCTCGGCAGGGATAACGGCATTGGCCTCGGACCAGAAAACGATCCTGGCCCCCATCTGGATGGCTCTCTCGCTTTCCGCAAACAACGCGTCCTCCAGCGCCTCAAACGCTGCCTCGTACTCGCGCACCGTGTCCGGGGGCGTCCCCAGGTCGATGATCCCCGACCAGTAGACAACGTGCTGTTCCACGGTGACGCCCCCGACGCGTACCGTCTCGGCCTGCGGCGCAGACGCCACCAAGCGGAGACCGCCGCAGCACAGCACCGCAACCAATGTCGCCGAGAAGGCCACCACGGGCCACGCCGTCTTTTTGATCTCAAAGCCGCCTTCCCATACCGCATTGACAGTCGAGGCGAACCATCCAGCGATGAAAGGGATTCCCCAGATACCCGCTACGGACACGACATGGACCAGCGGCAGCGCGTCGAACTGCGTCACGGCGATGGAGAGCGACGTGCCGACCGGCGACAGCCCGACCAGGAATTCCAGGGCTGTGTACGCCGCCGGATAGACCAGCGTCGCCAACACGCCCGTCACCTCGCGAGACAGGAACCTGTCCACGTACAGAGCAGCCAGGAATGGAGCAGCCAGCACGATGCTAAGGCCTATTTCAGCCGGCACGGCAAGATCCCAGGCCCCGTGGAATTTGACAAACGAAACACCGGTGAGCAACAACGGTGCGGCGAGCGTCCCCGTCCACCTTTCACGGCTTCTGAAGAAGCGTATCAGAAACACGGGCGCCAGCCAGGCCGCCAGGGGAACGTTCCACCGCATGCCGACGAAGGCAAACAGCACGCAGCCAATCGCCAACCACACATAGTTCAGACAACCACTCGTTTTTATCTCCCTATCCATTTTTCCAAGATTGAGTTTTGCCAAGAGCATACCACGCAAAAGAACTCTCGTCGTGCACCAACGGGTACATCGAAGGGGTACATCCTCCCCATGTATCCCCCGGATGTATCCTTCGGCGGATGACGGTGCACCCGGTTTCCAGGAGAATAGTAGCGTGGATCGGATCGACACAGCAGCGGCAATCACCTGGCGCTCTATACCTTGACCAAGAGGAGTGTGCAAAATGTGGAAACTGAAATCGTCGGACAATAGAATAGACCGGGGCGAGGAGCGCTCCACGCCCGGCTCCCGGCCGTGCGCCCTCATCACCGGGGCGAGCCAGGGCCTGGGCCAGGTGTTCGCCGAAGCCTGCGCGCGCGGACGTGCTGTGCCGATGGGGATGGACCTGGCGCTCGTAGCGCTCCCGGACTCGGGTCTCGCGCGAGTCGCCCGCGATATCGCGGAGCGGCACGAGGTGCAGGTAGAGTACATCGAGATGGACCTCACTGCGCCGGGAAGCCCGGAGACACTGCACGGGTGGATCCAGGACAGGCGGCTGCCGATTTCCGTGCTGATCAACAACGCCGGCGTGGGCTATAACAGCCGGTTCGAGGATTCGACCCTGCACGAGAACGAGCCCTGCATCCTGCTCAACAACCTGGCGTTGGTGAAAATCACGCGCCTGCTGCTGCCGGAGCTCAAGCGCCATCCCCAGGCCTTTATCCTGAACGTGGCCAGCATGGCGGCCTTTTTCCCCATCCCCTTCATGCCGGTATACGCTCCGTCCAAGGCCTTTATCGTCAACTTTAGCCTTGCCTTGCGGGAGGAAATGAGGGATACTAGCGTCAGCGTGAGCGTGGTGTGCCCCAACGGCATCCGCACCAACGATGCGTGCCGCAGCAGGATCGCGGCCCACGGGTTCATCGGCGAGCTGGTGAGCCTGGATCCGGATCAGGTGGCAGATGAGGCCCTGCGCGGGATGTGGGCGGGGAAGGCGAACATCGTCCCGGGCCTGGCCAACCGCATCATCCTGGCGGTGGGGAGACACGCCCCCAACTCGCTCGTATGTGCCATCACGTCGGCCTTGTACGGCAAGACGGCGAAGCAGGAATATTCGGCGCAGCGGCGCCCTGTACTGAAAACCGTAGCGGAGGGAGAATGAAGTGAATCGATCTACAGTGGCCTTGGTACGATGCACATCGTATGATCCGGACGCCGTCTACGACGCCCTGAAGCGGAGTGTCACGCTCCTCGGGGGCATGGATCGCTTCGCCCGGCCGGGCGAGCGAATCCTGCTCAAGCCCAACATCCTGGCCGCCGAGGCCCCGGAGAAAGCGGTGACGACCCACCCGGCGGTGCTGGCGGGATGCACGCGCCTGCTGCGGGAAGCCGGCGTGCAGGTCTGCTTTGGCGACTCGCCCGGGCTGGACAATCCCACTCACGCCGCAAGCCGATCGGGTCTGCGAGAGGCCGGGGAGCAGAGCGGCGCCGAGTTCGTCCCGTTCTCCGCCGCCAGTCCGATGGACAATCCAGATGGCGCGCTGGTGGACAGCTTCCCGGTAGCCGAACCCGTTCACGCGTGCGACGGCCTGATCAACCTGCCCAAGATGAAGGCGCACCAATTGACGCGCATCACGGGCGCGGTGAAAAACCTGTTCGGCTGCATCCCTGGGAAGCGCAAAGCACTGTACCACGTCCAGTTCCAGGACGTGTTCGCGTTTAGCCGCCTGCTGGTGGAGCTGAACCTGCGGCTGCGACCGCGCCTGCACGTGATGGACGGGATCGTGAGTATGGAGGGCAACGGGCCGCGCAGCGGCGACCCGAGGCCGATGCACGTCCTGATCATGTCGGAAGACCCGGTGGCCGTCGACGCCACGTTCTGCCGCCTGGTGGCCCTGGACCCCGAATTCGTGCCCACGACGACCATCGGTCGCCAGGAGGGGCTGGGCCGGTTCCACGAAAGCGAGATCGAGATCCTGGGCGACTCCCTGGCACCACTCCGCCAGCCGAGCTTCAAGGTGATCCGCAAGCCCGTGTATGCCAACGCCTCGTATGCCAACTACAACGTGATCAAGAACGCCATCCTGCCCAAGCCCGTCATCGACGCGAGCAAGTGCGTGGGGTGTGGACGCTGCGTGGAGGCCTGTCCGGTGCCGGACAAGGCGCTGCGGTTCGAGGACGAGGGGCGCGTACCTACGTACCACTACGATCTGTGCATCCGCTGCTACTGCTGCCACGAGATGTGCCCGCAGCGGGCCATCGAGAAAAGGACGCCGCTCCTGGGAAAAATTCTACGAATCGAATAGTATGGGAGGCAAATGGACACACTTCGAGAGATCGAAACTCTGATTGAGCAAGGAGCAAAGAGACTGAACGCGTTCTTCTAGTATCATCTCAATATCTTGGGGGAATGTAGGTCGGATTGGCAATCCGACTTACTCTTGCCCCTACTTTTTGAGAAGATACCATGGCCCGCTGTATTCAGGTCCGAGTCAACTGGGATGAGTTTGACGAATTGAATACCATGGGCATCGATGAGATTGCCCTAACCAAAGGACGGGGCAAC
>CAZKDJ010000181.1:0-8405 GCA_964551295.1 uncultured Anaerolineales bacterium
GTCTTAGTAGAGTGCGGAGGCACCTGATGTTACCCCACAAACCTGAGTTGAGCCATCGGATATCGGTGCGCGGCTTTTTGGCCTGGAAATTGTACCCAAACCTGCGGAAAGGTGAGCGGTTAGTTATTCCGTTGTCGCCGGCAGGTCGGTGATGTCCCAGATTTCGAGACCGTCCCACCGCACCTCCAGTGGCGACGCGCCGCTGTTCAGCACCTCGAGGCGCACCCGGCGCCCCTCGTCTGTCGTGTAGTACAGATCGGTGGCAAGCACCTGCCATTCACCGTTTATGGCCACCGCGATTTCGGATCCCTTGACGATGAGCTGCAAGCGGTTGGTTTCACCGACGGGATTGAGAGCCGGATTGCGCACCTCGCCCAGCGATGCGCAATCGGCATCCTCGCAGTACACCATCTCCACCGGGCCGGCCAGGAAGGGCACCAACACGCCAGTCACCTGGGCGTCGCCCCATTGCCACGAAGCGCCCCAGTATCCGACGTCGCCCGAGACAAATCGTCCGTCGACCTCCAGCGCAAAGTCGGCAAAGGCGGGAAGCGCTGTGGAATCAGCATACGTCGAGTAGCCTGGGGAGGCGATGACAAAGTACTCCCCATCCCGGTAGCCGGTCTCGACGTCCGAGGTCTGCAGGAGCGTCCAGCCGCTGCCGGAATCGCCAAAGTCGTCTTCATAATCGGCTGGTCGGTCATCGATGGCGGCCAGGATGGGCTCGGCAAACGCCTGCGCCTCGTTGCTAGCGGATGGAGGAGAGGTGGGAGCGATCGTTGGCTGGGGTATGCTGGTCGGGCTTGTGGTTGCCTCGGGCGCGTCTGTTTCTACTGCCGACGCCTGCGTGGCAGTCGGAGACGGCGTCGCTTGGGCCACCTCCGTTCCCCCGGTCAGGAAGCCCGATTGATATAGCCACCACCCCCCGCCCGCCAAGGCAGCTACGATGACCACCGCCGCTACGATCCACAGCCATCCTCTCCTGGGCGGTGCAGCAGCTTCCTCCTCCTTGGGCAACTCCTTTGTCAGAGCCGGCGCGGCTGGCTTTTCGATGATGACCGGCTTCTCCGGCGTTGGCTGGATAGGTGCGGTCTCGCCCTCTACCAGCGCCTCGGTCATCTCTTTCGCGCTCCGCCAGCGTTGGGAGCGGGCCAGCGCCATGGCCTTCATGACGGCTATGCTCGTCCGCGGGCTGACGTCCGGAGCCATCTCGCGCACCGGGATGAACTGCTCGGGGTCGGCCATGCGCTCGGCGGCGCCCAACGGGGGTTCACCGGCCAGCGCGTGGTACATCGTCGCCGCTAGGCCGTAGAGATCGCTGCGGGGGTCGGTGTGGCCTTCGTAGGAACTGTACTGCTCCGGCGGGGCGTACTCCGGCGTGCCCACGCCGCGCATCACCGTCTTGGTGTGTGGATCGTCGGGATTCCACAGCTTTACCAGTCCGAAATCGACCAGCACGGCCTTGCCCTCCGGCGTGATGATCACGTTCTGCGGCTTGATGTCGCGGTGGATGACGCTCCGGATGTAGCAATAGGTCAACGCGTCCAGCAATTGCAGAGCCCACGTCAGCACCTGCGCCTCGGGAAGCGCGCCCTTTTTGGCAATGATGTCGATCAGGCTTTCGCCCTCGACAAAGTCCATCACCAGGTAGGTGTTGCCACCCTCTTCGAAATAGTCGCCGACCCGCACCAAGTGCGGGTGGCTCAAGGGGGCCAGCAGTGTCGCTTCCTGCTCGAACTGCTGGTGGAGTTGGTCGAGTGTATGCTCGTCCAGGCCAGGCTGGGGTATCATCTCCTTGAGCGCGACGGATATTTTTAGCCGCGTGTCGTACGCCTTGTAGACCGCGCCCATGCCTCCCTCGCCCAAGAGAGCATCGATGCGGTAGCGGTTTTGGAGTATTTGGCCGGTATTGAGCATTGTACCTTCCCCGTGCTGCTGGAGTCTATGTTAGCATAATTTGCCTTCAGCGTCAAAGCTCTAGTGCGAGGGCCTATGTGCCATCGCCACTTCCGACAAACGCGTGCCGCTCGCGCAGCGTCAGTGAGAGTTCGCGCAGCAGGCCCAGCACGCGCTCGGCCAGCGGCGGGGTGAGCACGCCACCGGCGCCGCAACTGGGCGTGATCAGCGCCCGGCGCAGCAGCAGGTCGCGATCGAACCCCTTCTGCACCAGCCGCTCCACGCCCGCGTCGAAGCGATCCAGCAGTGAGTCCAGCGTCTCGGTCGCAGCAGCCTCCCTATCGAGCGTGGGCACGATGCCCCAGGCCAGGACGCCACCGCGCTCCAGGAAGGCGCGCAGTTCGGCAGGGTAGAGGGTGATGGCCTGCAGGTGATCGTAAGCGTCAAAGTCGAGGATGTCCAGATCGCTCTCCATCAACAGCGACCAGTCGGTGTTCTCCTCGCAGTGGACGCCCGCCAGGCCACCCCGGGCGTGGATCGCAGCGACCACCTCGTTGATATCGCGGGTGACGTCCTCTCGGCTCACGGTGATAAAGGTCTGCGAGCCAAAGCCCAGCAGCGAGGGCTCGTCGAGAAAGATCATCAATGGCAGGCCGAACGCGCTCTGGTGTTCCATTTGCCACATTGCCTTCAGCACCACCGTCTTGACCACCACGTCGCGCAGTTGGTCGTCATAGTACGAGCAGCGACGATCCTGGTCGAGCAGGTTGGTGCCTAACGTAAAAGGGCCGGTGACCTGTCCTTTGAGCATCACCGCCGACGCAACGTGCTGCGACAGCCGGGCGACGAATTCCCCCCATCCCGCCGCATACTTGGGCGAGAGGCCGAAGGCATCGAGGGCCTCCTTATCTCCTTCCTCCGTCGCGGCCAGGTAGCGAGCGTAAAAGTCGGTCAGCCGGTCAACGAAATCGGGCGCGGCGGTATCGAAATAGACACGCTGATCACCGTCGGCGTCCTGTTCCTCTACCAACCCAGGCATGCCCTCGGTGAACTGGATCATCATGTTCTCGTGAAAGACGCAGCGAGGGAACTGCACCCAGGAGGGAATCTCTGGCGTGCTTGCAAACATCAGGGCCGTCCCGTGCGCCGGATCGGTGTGGGGCAAGCTGCCGATGGTCGTCGCCAGACAGCAGGGTTCGAATTGGTTCATTGGCTATTTCTCCAGTGATCGCTCGATCTCGCTCCGCAGATGCGCTTCCGTGCCACTGCCGTAGCCCACATCGCCCACCTGGACCACGCCGTCGCGGTCGATCAGGTACGTGGTGGGCGTGGCGCTGGCGTGGTAGGGCTGCATCGTCTCTGCATATTCATCCAGCAATACCAGGATGTCCTCGGTATTGGCCTCCTTCAGACCTTCGCGCGCCTCCTCGATCGAGCATCCCCGGCAGATGGTTACCACTGCGAGATACTCATCCGCAAACTCCCCCTGTAGAGCTGCCAAGACCGGCAGCTCCTGAATGCAGGGCTTTCAAGTAGGCGTCCAAAAGTTGAGCAGTACGATCTGGTCCTCAAAATCAGACAGAGAGACTTGCTCGCCGTCGTGCCCTCTTCCAATGGCTCCATTGCCATCAGAGTAATCAAGTTCAGGCACAGGCAAGACCCGGCCAAGATGGCGCACGCTAGAATCGCCGAGAAGATTTTCATCGTTGCCCACCTAAAAGACTCGCACGATCAGGATGATTCCCATCAGCACCAGAAATCCATAGACCGCTCGATGGAACCGGCCCGCTGCGATCCTCTTGTTCGCCCATCCCCCCACGATCACCGCCGTCACGATCACTGGCAAGGCGTAGATATACAGCCGCAACACCATCGGCGTCCACAGCCCTGCCAGCCCGTGACCGATCAATATCGTCAGGCCCGTCGGCAAAAAGTATCCCTGCATCGTGGCCCGGAATCGCTCTGCCGACCAGCGCCTCAATGCGCCATAGACCACCACCGGCGGCCCGTTGGTGTTGTATGCCCCGCCCAGGACGCCCGCGATCAACCCAAACGTGTAAGACAGCTTCTCGTTGTCCAGCGTAGGCAGCTTGGGCGTGACCAGACTATACAGCCCAAAGCCGACCAAAACAAGTCCCAACAATGCCTCGACAATTGCCTGCGGAGCGGCCTTTAGCAGCAACAGCCCCAGCGGAATCCCGAACAGCGTCGAGACCACCAGCCGCCACGTCGCTCGGACATCCACCTGCTTCCACGCGCCCACGAGGATGGTGATGGCGATCGTCGAGGCGCCGAGCGCGACCAGGGGCGTCGCAACCTCCACGCTCACCAGCATCGCCAACAAGGGCATGGCGATCAGCGCATCTCCAAATCCCAAGGCGGAACGGGCGAACGTGGACAAGAAAATGACGCCGAGGACGGGCAGCACGGACAATGAGGATTCCATCACACGCCCTACACTTTGCTACGTGGAGCCCGCACGCTGCTCGTCCAGTAAGCCCTGCAAGCGGGCGGCGACCATCTCGATGGCCACCTCGTTGAACCCGCCCTCGGGGATGATCACGTCGGCGTAGCGCTTGCTGGGCTCGACGAACTCTAGGTGCATCGGGCGCACCGTGGTGAGGTACTGCTCGCAGACCGACTCGACGCTGCGGCCGCGTTCATGCACGTCGCGCTGCAGGCGGCGGATGAAGCGCACGTCGGCGTCGGTATCCACGTACAGCTTGACATCCAGCAGTTCGCGCAGTTCAGGTTCGACAAAGACCAGGATGCCCTCGACCAGGATCACGGGCGCCGGCTCCACCCGGCGCGTTTCCTTGGTCCGCATGTGGGTGGTAAAGTCATAGATCGGGATCTCGACCTCCCGCCCCTTGCGCAGCACCCGCAGGTGCTCGACCAGCAGTTCCGTCTCCAGAGCATCCGGATGGTCGAAATTGACCCTGGCCCGCTCCTCCCGCGGCAGGTGCCCGAGCTCGCGATAGTAGGCGTCGTGGGGAATGTAGGCCACGTGCTCGGCCCCCACGCGGTGCAGGATATTGTTCGCCACCGTGGTTTTGCCGGACCCGGTTCCGCCAGCCACGCTGATTACGATTGGTCTCATACATCTTCTCCTGAACCCTGTAGTTGCTGAACCCACTCCCGCGAAGAAGGGCCGCCCTGAAGGCGGAAAACGGGCTGCGCGACGTCACCGAGCGCGTCGTGGATCCTCTCTATCTGCTTGGGGCTGATGTTGAGCGGGATGGCGTTCACTGAAAAGTACCTGGATTCGTCAGCCTCATCTGTGATAGAAAGCCGCCCACCGACGACGCGGCAGGTGAAGGCAAAGACGAGATCGTCTCTGTCTTTCTTGCCATAGATACCAACCAGGCGCTCAATGACGACCTCTAGGCCGGTTTCCTCCCTCGTCTCGCGGACGACCGCCTCGGTGGGAAGCTCGCCACTTTCGACCCCTCCCCCAGGCAGATTCCACAGGTCAAGATCGCGCCGATGGCTCAGGAGGACGCGATCACGTTCGTCAAAGATAATGGCACAGGCTCCAATCGAGAATGGCATGTGCCCAGCTCAACACAGCAACGCGCTCAATATATCCAACCCAATCTCTGCGCTCTGGACCGTCATCTGCTCCAGGTTATCCCAGGGCTCCCACTCGCGGTTCACCAGGCAGTCGCTGACGTGGCCGATCCAGACGCTATCAACCCCGCAGACGGCGGACGCTGCGTAAAGCGGGGTTACCTCCATGTTGACGACCTGTGCACCTTGTTCGGCTAGACAACGGATCAGCACGTCGGTCTCCCGATAGATCGCATCTATGGTAGCGGCCCGCACCGAGCGCAGGCGCCACGGACGTTCGCACTCAGTCTGCTGGATGGCAGCATAGATACCAGAAGCGACGTACACCTCGGTCTCGTCGGTGTACACGCGGCTCGTGCCGTCGGTGACCAGGGCCGACGCGGCGACGATCTGGGTGCCGCGTGGCAGGTCGGCGGCGATGCTCCCCGCAGCCCCGATGCCGATGATGTGCCGCACACCCAGGTGAGCCAACTCCTCGACCAAGATCGCCGTCTGCGGGCCGCCCCACAGGCAGCACGCGATCACGCCCACGCGCGCCACCCCGATGGCGAACTCGTGAGCCAGTGAACGGCCTGGGATCTCGTCCATCCCCCACAGCACCTTGTAGCCCAACGGCTGGGCATCGAACGCTTCGATCAGCAAGCCAGACCCCTCATAGCTGCGGAAACAGAGCACGGCCGCGTCCCATTGTGGCTTGGAGTGATCCCCCAATCGGCCGCGTATAACGTTTTCCGGCGTGATGTAGCGCATAGGTGTCAACCCATTCCCAATGCCAGTATGACGAGCTGCATCGCCGCCACGGCAGCCAGCACCGCTCGCAGTCGAGGGCGCTCGCGCGGGCTCAGCCAGGCGGCGCTCCACACCAACCACGCGCCCAGCAGGCTGCTCTGTTCAGGGTTTCCCTCCCACACCAGGCCGCGCTGCCACAGGGTCGTCAGCGCATTTGCACCAACGAGCAGTGTCAGCAGCAGGTAGAGTACGTCAAATAACCGGCTTATCGGTGTGCCCGGGCTTGCGAGTGTGCCCAACGCCTCGCCCAGGACACGCGCGGCCAGGCCCCCGTAAACCGCGGCCGCCAAACTCACCGAGGAAGCGATGTCCCCTCTGGTTTGTACGAGCCCCGTGATCAGGAAGAGGCAGGCGCCCGTCAGCACGAGCGTGGGCAGCAGGGTATTGGCATCGTACCAAGGTGAAGGGCGCTGATGGGGCGGAGGTGCGGCGATGGCTGCCATCAAAACCAGGGAGAACACCAGCGCGGAACCACCCGTAACCCACAGGAGCAGTATCGCGATCAGAAGCAACCCGCCTATCCCCCACCTGATGACGCGGATTGCGCGAGCGAGACGCGGCATCGGGCGGATGCCATCCCACAGCGCTAACCCCAAGGCCGTCAGCAGTGCGCCAAAGCTCAACCCGATCAAAGGGGCGGCATAGCCCACGTCAGCCCTCCTCGCCCGCCTTTGGCCGGCGCACAGACCACACGATGCGTCCGCCCAGCCCCACGGCAGCGAGCGCGATCCCGATGCAGGTGGGCCACAGGCCGGGATTGAACGTAGCGGTCACTCGCGCGTAGGGCACGCTGGTGAAATGCAGCCTCGCGCCGTCTACCGTCAATTCGGTATCCCCCTCCACGACGGCCTCGGTCTCCAAGCGGACGGGCGGATAGCAATAGACCTGGACGAGCACGGGGGTATGCGCTTCGATGGGATGGCCGACCTGCAGCGCCAGACGGACAATCAACTGCGCTTCGGGGATGGCCAAGAGTTGATCCTCGACGATGGCCAGGGTCAGCTCTGTGCGAGGATCGTCTTCGGCCCGCTGGAGTGCGAGGGGGCCTCCCTGAGCATCGGTGGCGTTGATCCGCACACCAGGCCCACGCGCCTCGGAAAAGGCCGCAATGCCGGCGCTATGCGCGATATTCAAAGTATCCCCGTCCAAGGTAACCCAGCTAGCGGTTCCGGGCACCGATGTCCGTTCGCCGCCCCGGACGATCAGCCCCTCGACCCGCCAGCCCCACAGGTGAGCGATGACCAGCCCGATCAGCAGCAGCAACCCACCCCCGTGGGCCAGCAGAGGGAACATATCCAATACCCCGTGGCGGTCAGCGTCGGAGAACGTGCGCTCCCCACACTCCACCAAACACAGCAGAAGGATGCCGCCGAGCAACGCCAGCAACGCGCGAAAGCCGAAGGAACGTGCGACGCCAAACAGGCCCAGCGCCTGCATCGTCTGCGTCGCTCCCCCAAAGCGCGCCTGCGTCTCGGAAAGCCACCGCGCGTAGGCTGCCGGATTGGACGTGGGTGCCTGGGACACCCACGCCGCGATCAGCAGCCCGACTGCCGCTGCCAGCAGCAGGATCACCAGCAGGCTGTCGCTGGTCACAATCTGCCAGATGAGGCGCCAGGGATCGCGCCGTCCGGGAGCACTTGGGGTTTGAGTAACCATTCGTTCCTGCCGCATTAGAAAGAAAGCCCCTTATCGGGGCCGGATTGGGCTGGCTCTGCCAGCTAGCTCGCTAAGAAACTATCCGAAAATTGTAGCATAGCCCCTTGTGGGCGTCTTGAACGGGCACGAGCATGCTACGCAGTTTTTTGTATAGTTTCCAAGCCACCCTTGGGAATCGAACCCAAAACCTGGCGCTTACGAAGCGTCTGCTCTGCCGATTGAGCTAGGGTGGCATGGTCACACATTATACCAGCATCACGGGGATTGGCAAATTGACCCCGGCCCAGCCCGGCGTAACCAGCAAGACTTGTATAGACGCGCAAATAGTGTTATGATGACTCTGGCTATCACAGAGGAATTAGCCACGTCACTTAACCGTAACGGAGCTGTAACCCGCTATACTCACACTCGGGCTACAATAGATTGACAGTATCTTCTCAGTAGGGGAAGATGGGGGTGTGAGGGCGGCGTAGCCGCCCTCACA
Organism: uncultured Anaerolineales bacterium; assembly: GCA_964551295.1. Lineage (GTDB taxonomy): Bacteria > Chloroflexota > Anaerolineae > B4-G1 > B4-G1 > JAFGED01. The sequence goes on from CAZKDJ010000181.1 coordinate 8,396, forward strand.
CCCCCCGCCC
>CAZKDJ010000182.1:0-2346 GCA_964551295.1 uncultured Anaerolineales bacterium
CCCGGCGGGTGATGGCGATCCTGCGCGAGACCTCCCCGTTGGTCGAGCAGATGAGTGTGGACGAGGCGTACCTCGACCTGACGGAGCAGGTGCAGGTCTGGGAGGAGGCGGTGGAGGTCGCCCGCCGCTTGCAGGCACGGGTGCGGGATGAAGTGGGCCTCTCGTCGTCGCTGGGTGTGGCGACGAACAAGCTGGTGGCCAAGGTGGCCTCCGACCACGACAAGCCGGGCGGGTTGACGATTGTACGCCCTGGCGATGAGGCGGCCTTTCTGGCGCCGCTGCCGGTGCGCGCGCTGTGGGGCGTGGGGCCGGTGACGGCGCAGAAGCTGGCCCAGATGGGCGTGGCTACCGTGGGAGAGCTGGCTCAGGTGGGGGAGGAGGAACTGAGCGCGTGCTTTGGCAAGCACGGGGCGGAGATGGCGCGGCGGGCGCGTGGGAGGGATGAGCGGCAGGTGACCACCGAGCACGAGCGCAAGTCGGTGAGCCAGGAGACCACTTTCGTCCGCGACCTGCGGAGCGCGGACGCGCTAAAGGGGCAGTTGTGGCGTTTGAGCCAGGGGGTGGCGCAGCACCTGGAGCGGGCGGAGCTGGCCGCCGGGACGGTGGCGATCAAGCTGCGCTACGCCGACTTTACCACGCTCACCCGGCAGATGAAGCTATCGGTGCCGACGGACGACGCGCGCGAGATCTATCGTGCGGCGCTCGTGCTCTTGAAGCGGGCCTGGGAGCGGGGGCGGGCGGTGCGCTTGCTGGGCGTGGCGGCGCGGAACTTGTGCCCGCCTGCCGGCCAGTTGCCCCTTCTGTAAACGCGTCATTCCGAGCGGAGCGAGGAATCTCGCGCGGAAGACAGCTAGCAGGTCAGGTGCAGCGCGGCGGCGACGGCGCGCTCGCCGCGTAGGCGGTTGTACGTCTCGACGGCCTCCCCGGTGGGCAGGGCGATCAGCTCGATGCCGGCGTCTCGTAGCGCCTGCTCGGTCTCGTCGGTGACCCGCATCAGGCCGGAGGCACCCTGTCCCACGACGAGCACCTCCGGCGCAGCCTCGAACACGGCCTCCAGATCCTCTGGATGCAGGACGTGCCCCTCCTTGCGCCACCAGCCACCGATCACCCGACCGGGGAGGATGATGACGTCCTTGTGATGCGCCTGGTCATCGATGACGATGCGCCCGAACTGGTAGGATTCGATTTTCGCGGGCATGTTATCCTCCTTGGGCGCGGCGGCGCAGTTGGCCACATCCGGCCTGGATCGCCGCGCCGCGCCGCTGGCGAAGCGTGTGCGGAATGCCGGCGCGGTCCAGCGCTGCAGCGAACGCTGCGGTGGATTCGGGCGTCGCGGGCTGTCCGTCGTAATCGGGCGTTGGATTCAGCCGGATCAGGTTGACGTGGGCGGGCAGTCCGGCCAGCCGTTCCACCAGGGCCTGGGCTTGTTCTCGCGTGTCGTTGACGCCGTCGATCATCACCCACTCGAACAGGACGCGGACTCGTCGAGTCCGTTGGCGTTGTACGCTGGCGCTGTACTCGCTCACCGCCGCGAACAGGTCGTCCAGGGGATAGCGCTTGTTGATGGGCACCAGTTGGTCGCGCAGGTCGTCCGTGGCGGCGTGGAGGGAGATGGCGAGCTTGATCGGCAGGCGCTCTTGGGCCAGCCGCTCGATTCCCGGCACGATACCCACCGTGCTGAGGGTGACGCGGCCGGGGGGGAGCCCCATCGCGCGCTGGTCGATCAACCTTCGAACGGCGGCGAGGGTGTGCTCATAGTTCAGCAGTGGCTCGCCCATGCCCATCAGGACGACGTTGGAGAGCCGCTCGCCTTGGGCGGCCAGTTCGCGCTGAAAGTGCAGTACCTGGGCCACGATCTCGGCGCTGGAGAGCGGGCGCACGAATCCCATCTGCCCGGTGGCGCAGAAGGCACATCCGCAGGCGCAGCCCACCTGGGTGGAGATGCACGCGCTGCGCCGCCGGCGATAGCGCAGCAGCACGACTTCAACCCGCTCGCCGTCCGCCAATTGCAGCAGGTCCTTGCGCGTCTCGCCGCCGGGGTCCTCCTGGCGGGCCAGCACCGGCGGCACGGTGAGCGACGTCTCCGCGGCCAGTCGTTCCCGCAGTGTCTGGGGCAGGGTGGCCATTTGCTCGACGCGGGTTGCTTGGCGTCCATAGAGCCAGTGCCACACGTCCCGTGCCTGCTCCTGCGCCTCGCCCCACGAGGCGAGCAGCGCCTCCAGATCCTGAAGCTCCAGGCTGTATAGTTCAGCTTTGTTCTTGGCCAATGTCCCTCTGTCTGATGAAAGGTGCTCGCGCGGTATCATCTCAATAATCTGGGGGGCGGGGGGTGTGAGGGCGGCGTAG
>CAZKDJ010000182.1:2356-8302 GCA_964551295.1 uncultured Anaerolineales bacterium
CCCTCTGCCTTATCACGGGGCCCCGCGCGTTATCATTAAAAAATGGGGGGGGGGGGGGGGGGGGGGGGGGGGCCCCCCCCCCCCACACCCCCCATCTTCCCCTACTTATTGAGAAGATACCTCGCGCGGGTAGTATACTACGCTGTCCTCGAGGCGCAAGTTCTTTTTTCTGCGGATGGTGTTTTGTTGCACAAAGGACGGCATCGCGCACGGATTTGGGTTTCGTCGGCTGCCGGTGTTTTTTCGGGGCGGTTGAATTTGAGCCTATGTGGCCTCTGTGTTACACTGTGGTCTGAATAAGGGGGAGGTGTCGTCTAGGTCTGACCGGCGGATGTTGACCTAGGTGGCCTGCGGAGGAGGAAGGAGGGCCGAGGGCGGGGCGTATTCGTGGGGGCAAATTCCTGGCGGGGTACTCTTGCCCATCAGGTTCACTGTTACCGATTTTGCTGATCGTTCTCCTCTTTGCTAATCTCCCTTTGCTTGGAAAGATCGGTGGTCTTTGGTCACGCTGTGTGATGATGGATTTCATGCGTCATATTTGGAGAGGGGAAGGATGTCGCCAGTCGGGATGAGCAAGCAACAGGAGCGTGTTGCGCTCTCTGAACCATTGGCGCTCCTGACGCCTGATCAGGTCATCCAGGTCGATCAGGCTCTGGCATCAATTGGGCCTTTTGGAGAGGTCCGGTTGGTCAAGGTCAAGGGGCAGTTGCGGTTCATTCAAAAACTAGACAGCCGCGATTTGCTGCGCGGGAACGGGAGCGCCGGGAAGTAGTAGTTGTTTCTCCGGGAGAAATAGAAGCCCGTTCCTTGTAGCCGAGTCGTATTGATGCAGGCTTCGACAGAGGTGCAAGATCCCGGAGGCCGTTTTGTCTTGGAGAGAGACCGTGGTTGAGTCGGACAGATCTGAGCTCGATAGCAGGCGCTGGTTCGCGCTCTATACCAAGCCGCACAAGGAGTACATGGTGCAGGGCTTGCTGCGCAATCAGCAGGTCGAGACGTATCTTCCCGAGATCGCCGTAGCCGTGCGACGGCGCGACCGGCGGGACAAGAAGCCTTTTTTCCCCCACTATCTTTTCGCCCGGCTGGATCCCTATAGCGATCGGATGGCGAAGGTGCACTGGACGCCCGGCCTGTGCCGGGTTGTCTCGGCCGGGGGGCAGCCTGTTTCCATTCCCAACGAAGTCGTAGCACACATCCGCCACCGCCTGGAGACGATGGTGGAGGAGAAGCCGGTCTCTCCCTTCAAGCACGGGGAGATCGTGCATGTCACGCGTGGGCCTTTCGAGGGGCTGAACGCCTTGTTCGATCGCGCCCTCTTGCCGGAGGGGCGGGTGCGGGTGCTGTTGGAGTTGATGGGGCGGCTGGTGGCGGCGGAGCTGGACGCCGGGGATTTGCTGTAGCCCGCGTGCGCGGCAGCTTGTTCGACGTGGTCGATGCTTGCTGTGTAATATGATTTGTAAGGCTGATTTGATATCATAGCCAAATGGTAACTGCGGTGCGCAGCGGGTGTCGTCTGCGCGCTAGGGCGGAAATAGTCTCGCGGTTTCCTATATCGTGGTGGTTTTCTCTCCTTTCTGGCAGTTTTTTTGTCGGAAGGGCGGAGCGTGCCGGGTAGATATTGTGATTCATGGAGGCTGAATGGTGAAAAGGGCACTAGTCTGTGGAGCCGGTGGCTTTATCGGTGGCCACCTGGTGAAGAAGCTGAAGTGTGAAGGGTACTGGGTGCGTGGTGTGGATATCAAGGCGCACGAGTTCGCGCCCACGCAGGCGGACGAGTTCCTGCTGTTGGATCTGCGGGAGCCACACAACTGCTGGCAGGTGTTGAACCTGGGAGACGGTGAGGCGTTTGATGAAGTGTACCAGTTGGCCGCCGACATGGGCGGCATGGGGTTCATCCATTCTGCCGAGTGCGCCATCATGCACAACAGCGCCCTGATCAATATCCACATGATCGACGCGGCGACCCGGGTCGGCGTCCCGCGCTACTTCTTTTCCTCGTCGGTGTGTGTCTACCGCGACATGCGGCCGGGCGAGCCGGAGTTGAGCGAGGCCGACGCCGTGCCAGCCCATCCCGATAACGAGTACGGCTGGGAGAAGCTGTACTCGGAGCGCATCGCCCAGGCTTACGCGCGCCATTATCCGATCCAGGTGCGTATCGCCCGCTTCCAGAACTGCTACGGCTCCGAGGGCACCTGGCGCGGCGGTCGCGAAAAGGCCCCGGCGGCCATCTGCCGCAAGGTGGCGATGGCTGAGAACGGAGGCACGATCCCTGGATCCCTGTCTGGGGCGACGGCACCGCCATCCGCGCCTACACCTACGTGGACGACCTGGTTGATGGGATCTACACACTGATGCAATCCGATCTGGAGGGACCGACCAACATCGGCACGGAGGAGTACGTGAGCGTGGCCGAGCTGGTGCAGACGGTGATCGAGGCCTCCGGTAAGGAGATCCACATCGAGTACGTGGAGGGGCCGGTGGGCGTCCAGGCGCGCAACGCGATGAGCAGGGCGACGTCAAACCGGGGCTCACCCGTGAGTTCGGTCAGCGCTCTCAAGGCCACTTTCGGTATCGTGGGTGTGGATGGTGCAGTTGACATGATAATCACCTCTTTGGAAGTGGGCTTCAATTCGCAAAGCGAATCTCCTGCAGTGTCTCCGCTTTCTCGCGCAGGTGTTTCAACAGGCGGTACTCACCGATCCATTCGGCGAATTCTAGCGTCTCCGATAGTTCGTCATTCTCGTAGCGGTGGAGGAATTCCTGGGTGTTGAGGCCGTGGTTTTTCTCGAAATCCTCTAGCCGTTCCTCTGTGCGCCGGATGCCGGCCTCCAGCAGCCGCAGTTCATTCTGGATCGCGGCCTCTACCAATGGCCGCAGAGGGTGCTGGTGAGAAGAGGTTAGCGTAAGAGCACTCATCCTAATCTCCTTCTTGAGAAAACGAGATGATTATTCAGATTATACCAAGAATGGGAAGCGGGGACAAGTTTAATCGCAATGCAACTATGCGACGGCTGGAGCCTAGCGTGGAGTACCTGTGGGACAATTTGTCAAATTGTCCCACAGAGCGTCGAGGGGCGAACGGTTGAGATGAGTGGTTTAGGTGTGATCTTGGATTCTGGCGGCGATTTGTGGCCAGGTTGTGGTGGCAACGGATGGTGGTACAATCTCCTCGTGGCCTCTAAGCCACACAACATTCATCATTGATTCGGATAAAGGCAGTTCTCGTCTGAAGGGGTGACGCTGTGGAAATCGTCTGGACAAGACATGCGGAAGAGCGGCAGGAGGGAAAAAAGCGAATCCGGTATGATTCTGAAGACGACATCCTTCTATTTGTCCTACGGGAATTGCCCCCGGTGGACGCAGTGGAAGAACCCGGGGGGGTGATCATCAGCTACGGGGAGGACGGGGAGGCGGTCGGCGTAGAGTTCTTGCACGCTTCTGTGCGCAATCTGATCCAGACAGGCGAGATCAGCGTGACGCTTCAGACCGAGCGTGTACCCGAGAGCACGTATGCGACGGCTGGAGCCTAGCGTGGAGTACCTGTAGGACAATTTGCCAAATTGTCCTACGCGACATCGAGTGTCGAATGGTTGAGATGGGCGGTTGGGGTGTGACTTTGAGTCCGGAGACGAGAGCACGTATGCGACGGCTGGAGCCTAGCGTGGGGCAGATGATGGGGAGAAAAGAGGGTTTGTAGAGATATGGCGTTGCGGTTGCCTTACGTATGGGATTATGATGTCGATGAGGCCCAGTTCCGCGACATTGTAGCAGGGCGCCTGACGCTTGGCCGGCTGGACCGGGTTTGGGCAGTTGTGCGGTTGTTGGAATATGCGCCCTACGCCGACATCGTGCGACTGCTCGGATACCGTGTCTTGGTGAAAGAGTGGCCCAGGTGGCGCGACCGAATTCGTTCTCAAAGCCGGAAGCGGGGGTTCGATTTCCTGGCGTCTTGGCTCCCCCGGCATCATCCAGAGTTGTTATAGGTTGGCTTGATGGATCACGCGTTCTATTTTGACACGCTGTACCCTTTTCAGAATCAGGTTTTGCAGACTCTGAATGGGCTGGAGACAGGCTTCTATCTCAGCGGTGGCACGGCGGCTTCGCGAGCCTATCTCAACCACCGTTTTTCAGATGATCTAGATTTGTTTGTGGATGACGACGAGCGCTTTGGACTCTGGGCGGCAAGGGCGATTCAAGGATTGTTGGGACAGGCTCAGTGGCATAGCCAGGTCTTGTTGCAGGAAGAGCGTTTCGTGCGCCTGGTATTGTCGGAAGGCGAGACGCTACTCAAGGTTGAGATGATCAACGACGTGCCAGCGCGTGTGGGGCAGGTCCGGCAGCATCCCGTTTTTGGGCGCATAGATAGCCCAGAGAACATACTTGCCAACAAGGTCACGGCGCTGATAGATCGCGAGGAGCCCAACGATTTATCATCTTTGGGAGTTACGTCACCGCCAAGCCGGAGCCAAACGACGTAGATGTAGTTCTGGTGATGGCCGAGACCTTTCGATCGCAAGATTGTCCTATTGAAGCACGCGGGCTTTTTGATCACGCAGTGGCGCAAGCCAGATACGGAGCAAGTATCTTCTGGGTGCGACCAGGATTGCTGTTCAGCGAGAGCCTGGAGGAGTTTATCGCATCCTGGCAGATCAAGCGGGATGGTTCACAGCGGGGGATTATCGAGGTGATTCCATGATCAGTAACGATCGAGAACTAGAGGTGACGCAGGAGCGGATCGGGCGTTTTCAGCGTCGATTGGCTGACCTGCGCCAAACGGCCCGGCCTGAGGAGTTTGACGCGGTAAGCAGCGGCTATCGCTTGGAAATTGAACGGATGCAGGCCGAGGTTTTGGAGTATTTGCTTCGACCGGTGGCGATAGAAGCTGAGATGCAGCCGGCGTAGTCTAGGGCGACGGGACGGCCATCCGCAACTATACCTACGTGGACAATCTGGTCGAGGGCATCTATCTGCTGATGCAATCCGATCTGCATGGGTCGGTCAACGTCGGCGGGGAGCAGTACGTCACTGTGGAGGAATTGGTGCAGACGGTGATCGAGGTCTCGGGCAAGGGGATCCACGTGCAATGCGTGGAGGGACCGGTGGGGGTGCAGGCGCGGAATTTCAGCAAGGCGCGCATCCACTCGCTGGGGTGGGGGGCGAAGGTGAGCCTCAAGGAGGGGATAGAGCGTACATATCGCTGGATTGAGGCGCAGGTGAAGGCGGCGGCGGACTCGAAGAGTCCGCAGGAAGCGGGGAGGGTGCGAGAGTGGTAGACGAGCGGGAAACGAGAATCCAGATTGCCGAGGCTGATCTGCATCCCCACTGAGAGCTCGAATGAGCCAGCGCGGTGTCACCCAGGCAGAGATTGAGCAGACTCTGAACGAGGGTTGGGGAGCCACTGATGCCAAGCCCGGGACGTTGGGGAAGACAAAGGTGTTCTCCTATGGTGGGGCGGAGTGGGAAGGGGATTTCTACCTGGAGAAAGAAGTGACGGTGTATTACAAACAGGTCGGAGGGGAGATCATCTTGCTGACGGTCAAGGCTCGGTATGGACAAGAGTTCCCACGGAGGTAGGCTATGAAGATAGAGTATGATTCAGTTCGGGACCTCCTATATGTCTGGTTTGGTGTTCCGGGCGAGAAAGCTGCCAGGACTGAGACAGTGGCGCCCGGAGTGCATGCTGACTTCGACGGACAGGGTCGGCTGATTGGTCTCGAAGTCTTGGATGCTTCAGAGGTATTGCGACAGAAAGTGCAGTTCGAAGTGACGCTGACGCCCTCATCTGCGGAGCAAGTGCCTGCCTGACGAAGGGCAACAGGCGTCCATTCGTCCAGTGTCAAGGGTCGGAGAGTTGAGTGGTATGAGCAACATCGCCTGAACTGGCCGGGCGGGGTGTAGGGTGCATCTGCTGACGTAGTCCGATCTGCAGGGGCCGGTCAACATCGG
>CAZKDJ010000183.1:0-8182 GCA_964551295.1 uncultured Anaerolineales bacterium
GTATCTTCTCAATAAGTAGGGGAAGATGGGGGGTGTGAGGGCGGCTACGCCGCCCACACACCCCCCGCCCCCCAGATTATTGAGATGATACGCAAAAGACAGGTGTAGCGATATGGCAATCTATACGTTGGACAAATCGGATCTTCAGAAAGTCGCCCACCTGATGACGAGACTGAAACCCGAGTTCTGGAACCTTGAAGGGGCGGTTGCCCAATTAAGCGAGGGGTTGGCATGGTATGCCGCGTCAGATGAAGAAGAACCGACGGGTTGGTTGTTTTGCAAATGGCACGAGGCGTACAGGACTGTCGAAATCGAGTGCCTTGGCTATGATGACGATGGACAGTTCAAGGTGGGACCGGAGTTGCAACCTCTGATGGCGAGATGCGAGCGATGGGCACAAGAATAAGGGGCTGCGAATCTGAGATTCATCATAGGGTCTCGAGGTCTGTCTTGTCATGGGAAAAAACTGGCAAGACCGTGGAAAGAACTGAAAGAGGTTCATGCTACAGATCGAGAGGATTATGACTGGTTCCTCTCGATGGACTATGCTCCGTCAGGAATCTTGCCGGATATCTATGGGCCCGGTTATCATGGGGTCATGCTGTTGAAGCACATGTGAGTTCTTTAAGCTTGTGGACGGCCCAACCAAGCCCAATCACTTTGAAACAAGATGGTGGGCTTGCAAAAGTCAGAGTACATTTTGGAGGTCAAACCAAATGAAGAAAACTATCACCACAGAAAAAGCCCCCGCAGCGGTCGGGCCTTACTCCCAAGGTCAACGCGCTGGAGGCTTTGTCTTTACTGCCGGTCAGCTAGGCATCGTTCCAGGTACGAAAGAGTTTGCAGGGCCGGACATCGAAAGCCAAACTCGCCAGGCTCTGGAAAACCTCGGTGCCGTGCTCAAGGCATCCTGTCCCAACGGGTGTGTTAGTTATGAGCACGTGGTCAAGACCACCGTCTTTTTGCAGGATATCGGGGAATACACTCGCATGAATGCGGTCTATGCCCAGTTCTTCCCGGAGAACCCACCCGCCCGCTCGGCGGTGCAGGTGGCCGCACTGCCGCTCGGTGGACGGGTCGAGATCGAGGCAGTGGCGGTGGCGTGCGAGTGCGAAGGCGGCCAGTAACAGCAAAGGTTCCCGGCAAGCAAGCAAACTGCGCTCCAAAGCCGTCTGTGGACCTTTGCAAGACTTCATCTACGTACTTTCTACGTACATCCCCCCCTTTTCCTCCGTAGCATCTACCCAGTAATACATCTCCCGAAATCTTGGTTTTCTACGCTTCACAACCGTTCTCCCATTCTGTATACTGGTTGCAGTAGTTGAAATCACCAACCCTATGAGGCGGGGAGAACATAAATGGAACCCATTTCCATCATGCTAATAGACGACAACCCCGGTTTCCTACGCGCCACCACCCAGTTCCTGGAGGTGCAGAAGGACATGACCGTCGTAGGGACGGCAGAGGGCGGCCTCGAGGCTCTGGAAAAGGCCCAAGAGCTGCAACCCCAGATCGTCCTGGTCGACCTGGCCATGCCCGGCATGCCCGGCCTGGAGACCATCCCCCGCTTGCGGCAACTGCTACCGAGCGCGGGCATCATCGCGCTGACGGTGATGAACACCAGCAGCTTTCGCAGGGCCGCGTTGGACGCTGGGGCGGATCACTTTATCCCCAAGCCCTCCATGCGCACCAGCCTGCTGCCGACCATCCGCAAGATCGCCAAGAACGGCCAAGGCAAGCAAGCTGGAAAAGCGGTCGCTGCCATACCCATCGATGACGTCGCCATCGTGCAGCGCCGCGTCCTGCTGATGGAGGACGACGCCGGCCAGCGCCGTCTCTACGCCCGGGTGCTGCACAGCGCCGGCTTTACCATCGCGGAGGCCGGGACGCTCCAGGAGGCGCGCGATCATCTTTCTCAGCAGACCTTTGGCACCTTTCTCTGCGACATCCACATGGGAAACGAGCGCGGTACTGACCTGGTGCGAGAGCAGAAGGAATTACTCACGGAAAACGGCACGCACGTCATCATGATCTCGGCCGACACCCAGTATCGCGGCATCTGCAAGGAAATGGGCGTGGACGAATACCTGGAAAAGCCCATCTCCCTCATGCAACTCGTGCAGGTGCTCAATCACGTAACCGGGAGAAAGGTATGACCGCCCAAAGTACACGGATAAAACACGCAAGACCCAAAACCCAGGCCAAGCCGAGGGTAAATAGCCTGACGATCTTGGTACTTTTCGCGATTTATAGCACGCCCGCACATAGAGCGCGGTCGTTATCCAGCAAGTCAGTCGCCAAGAACAGTCAATGGTTAAGGAGATAATATGGTCCAAAATATCGTGAATAGGCTCGCATAGGTAAAAATAGAAAGTAGAATCAATTATCAGGAGAAAAAACATGAAAAACAAAAATCTTTGGAACAAAATCGGAAATCGCTGGATTACTCTCACCCTGGCAGTCGTGCTTGCCATGCTGCTGAACGGCTGCTGCCCGGAAAAGCCCAAAGTGTACAAGGTGGGCATTCTGGCTGGCCTGGAATATGCGAGCGTTGCAGCCGACGGCTTCAAGGAAGAAATGACCGAGCTTGGTTACATCGAGGGCGAGAACATCACCTATGATATCCACGTTACAAACTTTGACGCAGAAACATACCAGACCATCCTCCAGCAATTCGTGGCCGATGAGGTCGATTTAATCTATGCCTTCCCCGCCCAAGCAGCCACGGTGGCAAAGACAGTCGCCGAGGGAACCGACATCCCCGTGCTCTTTGCCATCGCCAACATAGAAAACACCGGCCTGGTCAACAGTGTGCGCGAGCCTGGCGGAAATATCACCGGCGTGCGCTATCCTGGTCCAGACATCGCGCTCAAGCGTTTCGAGATCATGCACGAGATAGTGCCACAAGCCACACGAATGTGGATTCCCTATCAAAGGACCTCGCCTATGGTCGAAGCCCAGCTAGAGGTATTGTACCCGGCTGCCGAAGCAGCGGGTGTAACGTTGATAGAAGCTCCCGCCGACGATGCAGCAGGACTCGAGGCCGACCTGCAGGCGCGGGCACAATCGGGTGATGACATTGGCCTGGATGCCATCCTGTGCATACCCGAAGCTCTCTCCGTAACGCCCGAGGCTTTTCTGGTCATGGCCAAGTTTGCGGATGAACACGAAATTCCAATCGGCGGAGCCATGATGGAGATCGAGGGGTATGCGTCTATTTTTGGCGTGACTATCAACATGCGCGACGTAGGCAGACAATCGGCCCCCTTGGCCGACAAAATCCTCAAAGGCACACCGGCCGGCACCATACCCGTCGTCTCGCCCGAGAACTATATGCAGATCAATTACCGGGAGGCTCAAGAACTGGGACTGACGGTGCCCGAGAGCCTGTTGTTGCAAGCCGCAGAGGTCGTTCGCTAGAATTAGTATGCAGTATACAGAGACTTTGAGAGGCAAGGAACAATGAAAAACAAGAACCTTTGGAACAAAAACAGAAATCAATGGGCTATTCTCACCCTGGTAGTCGTGCTCGCCATGCTGCTGAGCGGCTGCTGCCCAGAAAAGCCAAAAGTGTACAAGGTGGGCATTCTGGTTGGCCTGGAATATATGAGCGCTGCAGCCGACGGCTTCAAGGAAGAAATGACCAAGCTTGGTTACATCGAGGGCGAGAACATCACTTATGATCTCCAGAGTACAAACTTTGACGTAGAAGCATACCAGACCATCCTCCAACAATTCGTGGCCGATGAGGTCGATTTAATCTATGCCTTCCCCACCCAAGCAGCCATAGAGGCAAAGATAGCCACCGAAGGAACCGACATCCCCGTGCTTTTTTCCATCTCCAACATAGAAAACACCAGCCTAGTCAACAGTGTGCGCGAGCCTGGCGAAAATATCACCGGCGTGCGCTATCCTGGCCCAGACATCGCGCTCAAGCGTTTCGAGATCCTGCACGAGATAGCGCCACAAGCCACACGAATATGGGTACCCTATCAAAGGACCTCGCCTCAGATCGAAATCCAGTTAGAGGTATTGTACCCGGCTGCCGAAGCAGCGGGTGTGACGTTGATAGAAGCTCCCGCCGACGATGCAGCAGGACTCGAAGCCGACCTGCAGGCGCGGGCACAATCGGGTGATGACATTGGCCTGGATGCCATCCTGTTCATACCCGAACCTCTCTCCATAACGCCCGATGCTTTTCTGGTCATGGCCAAGTTTGCGGATGAACACGAAATTCCGGTCGGGGGAGCCTTTATGGAGGCAGAGGGGTATGCGTCTATTTTTGGCGTGACTATCAACGTCCGCGACGTAGGCAGACAATCGGCACCCCTGGCCGACAAAATCCTCAAAGGCACACCGGCCGGCTCCATACCCGTTTTCTCGGCCGAGAACTTTATCCAGATCAACTACAAAGCTGTCCAGAATCTGGGGCTGGAGGTGCCCCAAGGCCTGTTACTACAGGCGGACGAAGTCGTTCGCTAACGCACCTGAAGAGCGTCGCCCCGAGGAGGAATACGCGCTCCCCGAACATGCTCTCCTCCTCGGGGTAGATCACAGATCGTAAAAAGTTGCCCATTAAAGCACGTGGGGATGGGCGGGCATCCCCACAAGCACGTGACACCGTACGAGGTGAAAGATGCCTATGCAAGAAAAACAAAAATCTTCGCGTAGCCTAGTGACCCTATTGACCTTTGCCTTCCTGGCCCTGAGCCTGGCCGTCCTGGTGGTTGCCATCACCAGCCAGATGGTCTTTAACCTCCAGAGCCAACAGCAGACCATTGCCGGCGAACAGCAACTTATCGCCCAGGACGCGGCCAGCACCGTCGCCGCCTTTATACAGGAGAAATTCAACAGGCTGGAAACGGCCGCCAGGCTCAGCAGCCCAACGTCTGTCTCTCAAGAAGAACGGGAGAGCATCCTGGGGAACCTGATGGGCCTCGAGCCGGTCTTTCGCAACCTGATCCTGCTGGACTCGCAGGAACAAACACTGGCCCAGGCCTCCCGCATATCACAGGCCTCGGTGGAAAATCTCCTCCAGCGAGTCGACAGCGAATTGCTCGTGCAGGTCCGGCAGGGGAACAGGTACATCAGCTCGGTATACGTCGACGACGTAACCAGCGAGCCGATGGTGGTCATAGCCGTCCCGGCCACAAATGCCTTTGGGGATTTTCAGGGGACGCTGATGGCCGAGGTAAACCTGAAGTTCATGTGGGATTTGGTGGACCAGCTGGAGATCGGCGAGACCGGCGTGGCCTATGTGGTGGACAGGGAAGGCAACCTGATCGCCTTTGAAGACGTCGCCCGCGTCCTGCGCGGCGAAAACGTAAGCGACCTGAACGAGGTCGGGGAATTCGTACGCAGTTCCGCGCCCGTCGACGAGACCGGGACGAGTGTATACTCGGGGATCGACGGAAAATCTGTCGTTGGGACCTACGTGCCCCTGGGGACACCCGACTGGGCCGTCGTGACCGAGGTGCCGGTAGCGGAGGCCTACCGAGACTTTATCCGCAGCGCAGGGGTGTCGGCGGTCGTCATGGTAGCCGTAACTGTACTGGCCGGCTTCCTTGGCATCACCGCGGCACGGCGGCTGGCAGTACCCTTGATCAACCTGACCGAAACGGCCTCCCGGATCGCCGAGGGCGAGACGGACCTGCAAGCCAAGGTCGAAGGCCCCAGTGAGGTCTCCACCCTGGCCAGCGCGTTCAACCACATGACCGACCAGTTGCGTGAACTCATCGCCGGCCTGGAGAACCGTACCCGCGAGCTGGAGGCCAGCCAGCGCGTGACCTTCGCCGCCAGCGAACGCGTCACCCCCGACGAACTCCTCGATCTGGTGGTGAACTTGATCCGCGACCAGTTCGACCTGTACCACGCCCAGGTATACATCATCAACGAGGAACAAGACGCAGCGGTGCTGCGACAGTCCACCGGCTATGCCGGACGCCAGCTCCTGCAGCGCGGACACAAAATCCCGCTGGATGCAACCGCCCTGGTCACCAAGGCGATCGAAACCGGCGCACCGGTGCTGGTTGACGACACCTCCCAGGACCCCGACTTTATGTCCAACCCCCTGCTCTCAGAGACCAAGTCGGAGCTGGTGGTACCGCTAAAGCTCAAAGAGCAGATCATCGGCGTGCTGGACGCGCAGGACCGCACACCGGGCCGGTTCGGCGAAAGCACCGTCAACCTGTTCCGGTCGATGGCCAACCAAATCGCAACCCTGTTCGAGAACAGCGAGCTGCTCGAGCGCGTCACCGAACAGACCGAGTCGCTGACCATCTTTACCAACCAACTCCGAACCGCCGCCGACATCGCCCGGCGGATGGGTACCATCCTCGATCCCGAACAATTGCTCAGCCAGACGGTCGAGCTACTCCAAAGCCGTTTCGGCCTGTACCACGCCCACATCTACACACTGGACGAAGCAAACGGGCAGCTAGTCATGCGCTCGGGCTCCGGCGAGGTCGGCCGGGTGCTGCGCAAGCAAGGCCACTCGATCCCGCTCGACGCGGAGAAAAGCCTGGTAGCCCGCGCAGCTCGCAGCGAGGAGGTCGTGTTGGTGGAAGACACCAGCCTCGAATCCGACTTTCTGCCCAACCCGCTCCTGCCACAGACGCGTTCCGAGGTGGCGATCCCGCTGATCTCGGGCAACAAAGTGCTGGGCGTGCTCGACATCCAGGATAACCAACCCGACCGATTCACCGACGCGGACATCGATACCTTCCGCACCCTGTCCGGGCAGATCGCCACCACCCTACAGACCGCCGGCGTCTTTGAGCAGACGCAACTGCGCCTGCGGGTCAGCCAGGCACTAGCCAGCGCTCAAACCGAGGAGCAGGTGCTGGACGCATTGATCCAGCAAGCGGGCCTGTATCCTCAGGGCGCAGTTGTCATCCAGTCCATTGACCCGGAGGCGCGTGAACTCACGGTGATCTCTCGCCGAGGTGCGGCCTTCGACAGCGGACTCGAGATACCCCCAGACGGGTCTCGCCTTACGACCTCGGATTTCCCGCTTCTCCAGCACGTCTCATCCGACACGCCTTTTGTGACGTCGAATCTGCTCCATGACGAGCGTATTGACCCTACGGCGCACGGGTTGTTGAGCCAGATGGGGCTTGTCAGTTTTGCTGCCCTACCCATCACGGCTGGAACTGAGTGGCTGGGGATCGTTGCCGTATCGTCCAAGGAAGAAGGGTTCTTTGACGAACGCAAACTGAATCTCTACCGCACCCTGGTCGAGCAAGGCGCCACGGCACTGCAGATCGCCCGCCTGAACGACGCCACCGAGCAAGAGAGAAACTTTTCCGACACAGTGATTAACAGCCTGCCAACGACCTTCTTCATGTTAGATACCCAGGGAAATCTGATCCGCTGGAACAACAAGTTCTTGGAAATGTCGGGACTCTCACCGAAAGAGCTAAAAGACGTACAGGTAACCGACCTTGTTGTGGAAGAGGACCAGGCAGTGGTCTTGGAGACCGTACAAAAAGTATTTGCAGAAGGCCAAGCAGAGGTCGAGGCCCGTGGCCTATCCAAGGACAGGGGAGCTGTTCCCTATCACTTCACGGCAGCGCGCGCAATTGTAGATAACCAAGCATACCTCGTGGGAGCAGGGCTCGACATCACCGAACGCAAGCGGGCCGAAGAGGAACGCGAGCGCTTTACCAACCAGCTCCGCACCGCCGCCGACTTGGCTGAGCAGGTTAACGCCATTCTCGACCCCGACCAACTGCTGCCCGAGGTGGTGAACGAGCTGCAAAACCGCTTTGGCCTGTACCACGTGCACGTCTACACGCTGTCCGAGCCAACGGCCGAGCAACTGGTCAACGCCGACGCCGCCGAGGTGTCTCGCCTCATGCGCGAGCGGCCCCTGACGCTGCGCGCCGGCTCCGGGGAGCCCGGCCAGAAGCTGCTCGAACGCGGGCACACCATCGCGCTCCACATAGAAAAGAGCCTGGTGGCCCGCGCTGCCCGCGACCGCAGGCCGGTCTTGGTGAACGACACCACCGAGGATCCGGACTTTATGCCCAACCCGCTCTTGCCCGAGACCCGCTCGGAGGTGGCGGTTCCGCTACTGGCAGGCGAGAACGTGCTGGGTGTGCTCGATGTACAGGATAACCGGCCCGACCGCTTCACCCAGTCCGACGTCGACGTCCTGGTCACGCTGGCCGGGCAGATCGCC
>CAZKDJ010000184.1:0-8176 GCA_964551295.1 uncultured Anaerolineales bacterium
CACGTGTGAGATATTGTATCACGGAGTAGAAACGGGGCCAAATGATAGATGTGGCCGGCGAGCCTGACTCAAAACCACGTAGGGCAAAGCAGGCAAAGCGAGGGACTGGAGATCCCCTGGTTGTAGGTTTGAGTCCTGTGCGGGTTCGAACGACCTTTTCTGTGCGACAAGCTCTTTCGACCTCTGGCCAGCATTCACTGCGATGAACCTGGTGAAAAGAGCAAGTGCTTTCTTGCCGCAGAGATCGCTGAGGATGCCAAGCTTTTCCCGAGATTTTCTCCACGCTTTCTGTGTCCGGGCGTGCCCGCCTCTTGGTAGAATTGGGCTAACAACATCCAAGAGTGACACCACCCTGCCTCGAACACCCAGTAACTCGTCTCTGGGCCGGCGAACTGGAATAGTGAAACCTCAATGTAACAGAATTGTAACCCAAACAAATCACATTATGTCGTAAGTTGGTTTTGGGGGTAATGAAAGTGCCCCGCAGGGATCGCCATGGAAAAAGAAAGCACAGATGAGCGAACAGAGATCGAACAACTGCTAGCCGCTCTTGAGCGTCGCAACACCCAGCTACAGACCGCTGCCGAGGTCTCACGTGCGACGAGCGGACTCCTTGACCCAGATGAGTTGATCCGACGGGTGGTGGACTTGGTTCACGATCGGTTCGGCCTATACTACGCTGGACTATTTCTCGTGGACCAGACCGGCGAGTGGGGATGCGATCAAAACGGTCAACCGGAGCCAGGACGGTGGGCGGTGCTGAGGGCTGGCACAGGCGAAGCGGGACATAAGATGTTAGAAAAGAGGCACAAGCTGGAGGTCGGTGACACGTCCATGATCGGCTGGTGCATCGCACACAAACAAGCCTACGTCGCAGCAGACGTCGACGAGGATGGCGTGCGTTTCGACAACCCCTTCTTACCAGAAACGCGCTCCGAGCTGGCGCTGCCCCTCATCAGCCGTGGCGAGGCCATTGGCGCGATGACCATCCAATCCACCAAAGAAGCCGCCTTCTCCAACGAAGACATCACCGCGCTCCAGACCATGGTTGACCAGTTGGCCAACGCCATTACAAACGCCCGTCTGTACCGCCATGCTCAACGAGAGATCATTGAGCGCAAACGAGCGGAAGAGGCACTGCGCCAACACGCCGCCGAACTCGAGGCAAGCAACGAGGAACTGAACGCCTTTGCCCATACCGTGGCCCACGACCTCAGGGAGCCGCTCAGCCTCATCATCCTCGGTATCGCGATACTGCTGGACAATCCATCCAAAACACTAGATGACGGCGTACAAGAACGCCTAGATCTCATCTCGCGGGCCGCGCATAGGATGCGTAACATCATTCGCGAGTTGCTGCTGCTGGCCGGCGTGCGCAAAGCGGAAATAGAGATCACACCACTGGAAGACATGGCAGACATCGTGGCCGAAGCTCAGCAGCGCCTAGACTATATGATCGAGGAGCACGAAGCCGAGATCATCCTACCCAAGACCTGGCCAGTAGCACTGGGGTATGGGCCATGGATTGAGGAAGTATGGGCCAACTACATCAGCAATGCCATCAAGTACGGCGGCCAGCCACTGCACATAGAGTTGGGCGCCGACTCGCAAGAGTCTGGAACGATACGCTTCTGGATACACGATAACGGGCCGGGCCTCACACCAGAAGAACAGAGCCGTCTATTCACCCCCTTCACTCGGCTCGATCAAGTGCGCGCCAAGGGACACGGGCTGGGGTTATCCATCGTGCAGCGCATCGTGAGAAAACTCGGTGGACAGGTGGGAGTGGAGAGTAAAGTAGGCCGAGGAAGCACCTTCTCGTTCACCCTGCCGGCCAAAGACTGAGCTTAGTCCACACTTCCGTGCAAACGACCCAAATCCCTCTCTTCAACAGCGCTTTCGCCTGCCCGTAAAACCGCAGAACAGGCCGGGCGCACCTCGACGAGATCTGTCGTGTTGGCTACGTGTATCATCCACCCGTCCAGATCTTCGATTTACTCAAGCAGTTGTCCTTTCTCTTTCCAAGCCAGGAAACATTTAACGAAGCGATTCAACCCTGTTACAGGGCCTCCGGAAGGCTGTTTTGGGCCGTTTTATGTCGTGAATGGCCTCTTTCACGAGATGGTACAAACAGCGTACCAAACGGGACCATCGGTGTCAAGATCCGCGGAGTTGCCACCACCCCGATCTGTGATACGATTGTGAGTGTAGCAAACGGCGAAGGAGGGGTGGACACGACCGTGGACCATCAACTCTACAGCACAGATCGAGGCCTACGTCGAGCGTATCCCCTGCTTCTGATGTGCTGGCTGGGGTTTGCGTTGCGTGTGGCTTGGCTTGAAATGCAACCTTTCTGGTTCGACGAGGGCTTGACCGTGGATCTGGCCCTGGCGTCGCCTGCCTACGTGCTAGAGACGATTGACCGGCCGCCGCTCTACTACCTGCTCGTACACGCTTGGGTATATGTCGCTGGGAACACTCCCTTTGCCTTCCGCTTCTTTTCTGCCTGGTGGGCTGTGCTGGCGTTACCCCTGATCTATCAGATTGGCCAGTGGCTGGCGGGGCACCGGGCAGGCTTGTGGGCTTTGCTGCTGGTCACCCTTTCCCCCTTCTACATCTACTACGCTCAAGAAGCACGTACCTATGCACTGACCTTGGCATTGGCGCTGGGTTCGAGTTGGGCGCTATTTGCGTGGTTGGACAGACCTCGGCGGTGTTTGCTGGCGCTGTATGCTGCTACTACTCTGTTCTGTCTCTACACCCACTACGTGGCACTCTTGGTTCCTCTGGCTCAGATGGCGTTTCTCCTTTTTTCGGCACGGCGGACGGGCTGGAGATTTGTCTTGCCTTGCGTGGGGGCGCAGGCTGTAGTCGGGCTACTCTTCCTACCCTGGCCGCTTCACGTCTGGTACGAGCTGCCGGAGCTGATAATGCCGGAGGTGATTACGCCACCATTGGAGCCAGCGCGACACGCTGCGGACGTGTTGTGGACGACACTTGTCGAGTTTAGCGCAGGGCGCACGCTTCGCGGGCCTGTGGCAGCCGGCGCGGCGCTGCTGTTTCTGTTCCTGGTTATCCTGGGTGCAGTGTCGCCATACACATCATCGCGGGCGCGGCGCTTCCTGCTATCGTTACTGGGACTGCCGACAGTCGCGTTGCTGCTCCTGCCACGCACGGCGGTCTACTTCTCACCCAAGTACCTGATCGTGGCAGCCCCCGCCTTCTACCTACTGGCTACTGCGGGGCTGCGAACGCTGCACCGCGAGACACGCTGGCTATTCTGGGTTTGTGCGCTGCTTATGATGCTGCTTCTCACGTTGGGATTGAGTGACTGGTTCTTCCGGCTTCACATCAAGGCGGCATAAGGAAAAGTATGTATGTCCACGCGTGGTAAGCAACTGGTTCTGATAGCGTTCTTTGTGGCCCTGGCCATGGTCGGGATACTCTATTTGCTGAGCCAGCCCAGGCCCAGGCGGGTACTCAGTCCGCTAGAAGCTGCTTGGTGGGATGACTTTGAGGACGATTCCACCATCCACAAGGACGAGAGCGTGTTTCGGCACAGCGACGGCATCAGACTTTCCCGCGTGCACGACCTAGGCAGCCCAGTTTTGGGAGCATCCGTCTTTGGGGATATGATCATTGGCCCTGACGGCCGCCTGTTTGGAACCGTCTACATCTCAGGAACCAGAACTACTCATTTGTTTACGTACGAACCGTCAGATGACGAGTTCATTGACCATGGCGAACTTGTTTCCGAGAGTGATGTCACGGTAATGGCATTTGGGGAGGATGGGAGACTATATGTGGGGGCTACTCCATTGGACCAGAGCGAGCAGGCCTTCCTACTTGCCTATGACCTCGAATCGGCCCAGGTGCAGCGTGTCGACTTTCCCTTTAGCGGAAAACGCAAAATTCGCGCGTTGGTTATGACTTCTAATGGCGCCGTCTATGGTGCTGCCGGTGACCATCTCTTCCGCTATGACCAGGCAGAAGACTCGGTCACCGATCTGGGTGTGCCTCTGGGAGCTGTCGACATACTTGGCCTTGTATTGGGCGGCAACGGACAACTGTATGGTCTGGGCGATCACCGTGCGCCATATCTGTTTGAGTACGACCTCGAGTCCCGTGCCGTGATCACTTTGACGGGTGTGATCAAAGTGGATGTCAACTCTATCTGGTACAATGATCGTGACAATGATATTGGACTAGTCATGGCCAAGGATGGAAAGCTGTACGCCGAGGCGGAGGACTGGTGGTTGCTCTGCTACGACCCAGATCACAATGCTGTAACCATCGAGGAGTCGCTCGGGCACAGAGAATGGCACCTGAGCATCCGTGAGTTGACCGCAGGCGCTGACGGAGCGATTTGCGGTATCGCATCCTCCTACTACAAGAGCAGGGTGTTCTGCTACTCACCTACAACTGGCGATCTGGTCTATCCTGATGGGATCTATGCTCGAGACGGATATGACAATGAGTGGAAGAGCGAGCTCGCCGTCTCAGCTGATGAATTCATCTACGTCAGCCAGGAGAAGTGGTCCACCCACGTGCCGGTGCAGGCAAAAACCCTTAGTCTCTGGGCTGATCTGATGTGGGAGTTGGAGAGGCGATTGCGCGGGGGGAGCGGTACACCGCCGCCTCCCACAGCCAAGAGAGTTGCGTATCAAGAGATGCGCCTGCTTGCCTACAAGCCTGAAGCATATGTAGCTCAAGGAAGCGTCGAGTCTGAGCTGATCGAGCCTCATCCTTTGGTTGTCACGCATACTCAGGTGACTCACAGATGGAGGTCCATTGCTGGTTTAGCATGGGGCAGCGATGGTGCGCTCTATGGTGCCATCTCACCGCCACCCTACAGCGAACCAGGGCAACAACAGTCGTTTGAGAATTGGTTCTTTCGATACTCACCCGAGAAGCCACAGCGCGTGGAGTGGATGGAACCCTGGTCTCATGGGACGACGACACTAGTGGGCACTCCCGATGGGCATTTGGTCGCTGCCGTTGGCCCGCACTTGGTTTCCTACAATCCCGTCAACGACACTGTGCTCACTGCAACCTTGCCCTTCTCTTCGGTCACGGACGCTGCTGTGCTGGCAGCTGGGCAAGATGGGTACGTCTATGGCAGCACACGACAGGATGGACCATCCCATCTATTTGCCTACAACCCCACCGAGGGCGAAGTCATCGACCTGGGAACACCGTTCACCACAACGGCGGTGATTCGTGCGCTGACCGTCGCCCCCGATGGTCGCCTGTATGGAGGCGCCAGCTCAGAGTACGCCTGGAATGAACCGATCCATGTGTACCTATACGCATTTGCATACGACCCTGCCACACAGTCAACTACTCGTATACCCGGTGGAGATGGAGTGCGGGCGCTCTTGGCTGGTCCTGATGGCAGGATATACTTTGGCACAGGCTCAGGGAATTGGGCCGAGCCGGATGGTGGGCTCCTCGTCTACGATCCAGTTGCCCACGTCGTGACCGGATTACCGCTCCCTGCTACATCAAGGTATGGCGGCGCTAGGGAAAACGTGGTTTCTCTAGCCTTGGGCAGCGATGGCTTGCTTTATGGTAGCATGGGGGAAGGCTACGTGTTCGTCTACGATCCACGAGCTCCCAGTGGGCAACCCAGGCCTATTGCCACGGCGATCGGAACCGACTTGATTCTGCTAGCTGGTCCTGATGGAGTGATGTACGGCGCTGTTGGGTCATACGACTCGTATTATGCCACTGGGGCGTCGCTGATTGCTTTCTCCACCAAGTGCACCTCCGGGGCCGTGGGCGCGTGGGAGCGTGTGACGTGGGAGGCAGAGACGCCTCCAGGTACGCGCATCGTCGTGGACGTACTGGATGAGGAGGGCAACACAGTGCTGCGCAATGTGAAGAATGGCGGCCCGCTCTGGCGTGTCGATCCCGTTGAGCACTCGGCAATACGTTTGCGGGCGACGCTCTTTACCAAAGACGAGCGCGTGACGCCGGTGCTCAAGAGTTGGCGGGTGGATTACACCTTTGAGTGCCAGAAGTAGGCACACGAGATATTCCTACGGCATCCACGCCCGCATCCTCACTTGAGCCTCTCCCTCACGCACAACCGTGTGGTCCAGCGCCAGGTCAAAGTCAGGGAACAGCGGCGCCAGGTCGGCGGAGACACGCACCGTGATCGTGTCGCTGGCCTCGTCGATGTCGATGGCCATCACTTCCACCTCAATGTCGTAGCGATCCAGGTAGTGCGTGTTTGAGTTGGCATACCTTCGCGCATTCCAGTAGGGTACCTGATCGGCGAACTGGACGTAGCCCTCGTTCTCATACAGCCGCACCAGTATATCCCGTGAGGCAGCCAGTGCCGCCAGGTCTGCCGCCTCTTGCACCTCCGCCGTGGCTGTGGCGTAGCGCCCCACGCCGATGGCCAGCACCACCAGCGGCACCAGCACGAAGGCGCAGAACACGCTCCACCAGGTGACCGAGAAGCCCCTCTTGTCTTGCAGCATATCACCATCCCTCCTGCCGGGCCGTGGCCTCGCCGAACACCTCGAACGGGCCACTAGGCAGTCCAGGCACCAGTGCTCCCAATCGGGCGAACAGGTTGGGCACCGTGTAGATCACACGCACCCGCAGCTCCGTCCCCGTCACGCCGCCGGGTGCCAGGATCAACACCCGTGGGCTGCCCAACGCGAACGCCGACTCGGCGTGCTGCATCGCGGCCGCGTGCGCCCGCTCGGCGGGCCTGTCCATCGCCACCGACCCGGTGCGCGCGCCGTGGCGCGAGGCCTCCTTGGCCATCTGCGAGGCATAGGCCACCATCCCCACTTGAAACAATCCCAGCACCAGCACCAACACCAGCGGGGCCGTCACCGCGAACTCGAGCATCTCGGACCCGCGTCTATCTCGAAAGAATCGTTTCATCGCAACCTCCTGGGAGGACGCAAGATGCAGGATCGACCCTGCACCTTGCGCCCTGTATCTTGCATCCTAAAACAACCCTGCCAGCCACTCGAACAGCGCCGAGATGCGCAGGCCAAAGGCGCGAATGGCGGCGTAGGCGGCGACGACGATCAAGATGATGATCACGGCCACCTCGGTCACCTCGGCGCCGCTCCTGTCCTTCAAAAAACGCATTGCTCTCACCTCCCCTCATTCAAAGATACAACCACACGTAGATCAATCCGGCCAGCGCGACGGCCGGCAGCGCCGGGTAACGTTCACCCTCTTCCTCTACCACCTGGAACCTCACCAACCCCTTTGTCGCTTTCAGCAATGCTTGAGGTGCACGCCGGCCATGCCGGTGCAGCAGGTAGATCACGCTCAAGCCGAACCAACACAGCAGCAGCAGCCAGGCCAGCCGCCCGTCGGGGAACGCGGCCGCCAGGGCCATCACGACCTTGGCGTCTGCCCCGCCGATGACGCCGATCTGCCACAGGACGTACACAAATGTCCAAACCCACACGGCCACCTCCGCCCCACCGGGTATAGCAAACCACGCACACAGCGCCATCAGCCCCAAAGACGGTACCGCGAAAACCGGCCACTGAGACCCGGCCAGGATCAGCACCAGCGCCAGGCCAAGAGGCCAGCCGCCGATCAAGACCTGCCAGGCTGTGATGATGAGGAGTGGCGGGACGGTGGCCCAGTTGGAGACCTCCCCCTCGCGCACGTCCGCCACGGCCAGGGCGACCAGCCAGGCGGAAAGCCCCACACGAGCAGCCGTCATCACTTTCCCGGCCTCTCCCCGGCAGGCTGTGGCACCACGTACAGGTACCAGCGCGCCGAGCGGGGCAGGACGCGGTCCTTCATCGGGATGTTCGATCCCTCGGCCAGCAGCGACCAGATGGCGGAGAGCTCCGCCGCCGCCGCCAGCCCGGATGTGGAGGCGTCGATGGGAAGCCCCGGTACCCGGCGCGGGCGATCCCCTAGCAGGCCGTTGGCGGACCGAGCGACCTCTGGTGGCGCGGTGGTGAAGGTGTAGTGGGAGAAGTCCTTCCCCAGGGCCACGAGCACAGGGGCCGGGCGAGCAACCACACGGATCACCTGGTCGATGCCGGCGTGCTCCCCCGTGACCTCCAGGGCAAAGCGGCCCAGCCGGGTCACGGCCTCGTCGGGCCGCACGGACACCTCCTTCTCCAGCTGCTCGCGCAGGGCCTCCAGCCGGGCCAGCCCGATCTCCAGCGCCTGGCGGTTG